>NZ_JAPMAL010000001.1:0-514996 GCF_026343935.1 Paraburkholderia sp. CNPSo 3076
GGGTCTAGTGGCGGCGGTGGCGGTGGGCCTGGCGGCGGCGGTGGCCGTCCGCCTCAGGGTAGTTAACGTCGCGACTCGCGCGCGGGCAAGTCATGCCAAACCACGGTATGTCCGCGCTTGCTACGTCACCATCGCTCAGAACCGGTAGCCGATACCACCGAGGATCACGTCCGTATCGCGGCTATAGCGCGTGACCACGCGGTTCCACGTGACGCGCGCAGCCCAGTGCTGCGTCAAGCGATAGGAAGCCGAGACGGAGATCAGCCCCGAGAGAATCCCGTCGCCGGTATCACGCTCGTCGGGATGCTCGCCGTGGTGGATTGCCGCGTAGAGGCCCGCGCCGAACCCGAGCGTGAGGCGCTCGTCGAAGAACGCGCGCGTGAGCCAGAGCTGCGCGGTCGCGCCATCGCGCCGCGGCGAATTGCCATTGCCCTCGTGCAGATATCCCACCGTCGCGTCGAGAAAGGAATTGATGCCGCGCCGGTACTCGATCGCCTCGGCCGCCGAAGTCTGCGATTCGAGGCTGTTGAGGATCGTCTCGCCCGCCATCAGCGTGATCTCGTTGTTCGTCACTTTCTGCGTGCGCGGCAACGCGAAATCGCGCGGGCCTGGCGTGTCGGGCGCGTCGAGCTGATAGCCCACGCCCAGCATGAGCGATGTCGTCGATGGGCCGCGCGACACCTGCACGCGGTTGAGCTGCAGGTTCGCCGTCCAGCGATGCGTCGAGTACCACGTGGCGCGCGCACTATAGAGCACGCCCCAGCCGTGTGTATCGGACCAGCCCTGGCCCTGTGACGCGGCCTCGGTATCGAAATAGCGATACGGCCCGACACCCAGCGCGAACACGAAGCGGCGCTGCGCGAGCGGCAAACGCGCCCACGCCTGGATGGCCTGGCCGTCACGGTGATGATCCGGAATATGGCCTTCGTTCAACCACGCAATGCTGCCGGCAAAATACTGGCCGAAACCCTCCGTGTAACCCATTTGCCACGAATAGGTACGGTCGGCGCCGCTTTTGAGCGGCCCTGTGTAGAGCGTGAATTCCTGCGCGCAAACCGACCCCGAAGCCATGGCGAGCGCGCTGCCGACAACACCGGCTGCGGCTAGCGACGTGATGTTTTTCATTGCGTGCGTTGGCCTTGCGGTTGGGATGACGTGACTCGCTGCAAGGAAAATGTATGCAACGGAACGCGGAGCATACCGCGCCGCGACATTTATTGTGTGAACCCACTCTTTCAATTGATTAAGAGATGACGCAGCACAAACTTCTGATATTTATTTCGCGATCCTAATTACTCGATAACAAAAGAGAAACGCCGCACAAAAAGTGCGGCGGTTTCCTGCAGTCAGCTTCACAATCGGCGTAATCTCAGTGCACGTGATGGCAGACGCGCTCAGCGTGATGGTGAACGTGCTCGATGTGGCACACCTCGTGGTGATACGGTGCGGCGACAGCAGCGAGCGGCGCGAAAAGTGCGGCGCAGGAAATCAGGGCGAACAGGCTGACAGCGGGCTTGATAACGGCGTTCATGACTCGGCTCTTGCGTGTGAAAACAGCGTGGGTGGGAATGAAAAGCCAGCACTGTATCGCAGAGTGTTCCGCGGCGTATTACACGGATGTAACGGGCGTAGCGCTCGATGAAAGGCTCTTGACACGCCTTGCTGCGCAAGACCGGGTCGCGGCGGCCGCTCAAATAGTGGGCTCGCCACCCTCGTCGTGTGTGAGACGCCGCAGCAGTTCGCGACCTCGGGTGGTGAGGCGCAGCGTGGGGTCGCCGCCCGCCTCGTCCATTTCGACGAGACGGTAGCGCTGAAGCGCCAGGAAATCGGAATCGAGCATCTGAATCGGCGCGTCCGCATCACGGATCAGCAGCAAGGTCGCTAGTTCGTGGTGGCTGAGCATCAAGTCTCTCCAGTTGTTGGCCGGAGTCGGGGCGTAAGTGCCGATTCCAGTCACATGCCCGACAAGCAATCGACCGAAGGGTCGTGGGCTTGAGTCACCCCAGCATAGCGAGTCAATCGTACAGTTTCGCTACAGTCGTGTTTCGCTGTGTTACGCATCGGTGTCTGAAGCAAGAAAGCGGCGCGCAGCTGCACGATATGCAGTCTGCGCGCCGCCCGCTCAACGCCTTTTCCGCCTTAGTTGATTTCGAGGCGCTTACTGGCGCTTGCGGCCCGCTTCGGTAGCGTCAGCTTCAGCACGCCATCCTTGTATTGCGCGCTCGCCTTTTCATCGTCGATTTCCGCGGCGAGCGTGAACGCGCGGCTCACGCTGCCCGCATAACGCTCGCGACGCACGACGCGCTCGCCTTCCTTCAGTTCGCTGCCGCGCTCGACTTTCGCGGCAATCGAAACGAGATTGCCATCGATTTTCACGTCGATGTCTTTCCGGTCGACGCCGGGCATTTCGGCCTTCACCGTGAAGCCGGCCTCGTCTTCCGTCACGTCGATCCGGATACTGGCCGCCTGCCCCTCCACGCCGCTCGTAGCACGCAACGGCCGGAACAGCCCGTGAAACAGATCGGGCACACCTTCCATCGAAAACGGATCGTAACGCGAGATAGTGCTCATTGATGCCTCCATGGACCGAACGATTTTCGTGTCGACGCAACGACGATGTTGCATCGGATTCCTAAATTCCCCGTTAGTTGGCGCAGATGCATGACGCCTCTGCGGCAAACGATGGAGAATAGCCTGCAACGAAGCGCGCCGCTCGCGCGGCGCGGTCGCTGCCGCTTACCGTTCCAACATGAAGGCGCCTCGCGCGTTTGCAAGACCCTTTTTTTGCCGCACGCGAAATTTTTGCATCGCAGCGCGGCGCGTCATTGCATGTGCATGCCGCCGTTGATCGCGATATCGGCGCCGGTGATGAACGCCGCGTCGTCCGAGCAGAGGAACGCCACCAATGCCGCGACCTCGTTCGGCTGGCCGAGACGGCCGACCGGAATCTGCGGGAGGATGTGCGTGTCCAGCACGTCTTTCGGCACGGCTTCCACCATTTGCGTGGCGAGATAGCCCGGCGACACGGTGTTCACCGTCACGCCTTTCTTCGCCACTTCCAGTGCGAGCGCCTTCGTAAAGCCATGCATGCCCGCTTTCGCCGCCGAATAGTTGGTCTGGCCGAAAGCGCCGCGCGAGCCGTTGACCGAGCCGATATTGATAATGCGCCCGAAGCCGCGCGCGATCATGCCGGGCAAGAACGGCTTCGTCACGTTGAAGAGCGCGTCGAGATCGGTGCGCAGCACCGAGTCCCAGTCGCCTTTCGACATCTTCACGAAGCTGCGGTCGCACGTAATGCCCGCGTTGTTGATGAGCACGTCCACCTGGCCGAGATTGTCGAGCGCTTGCTGCGCCGCGCGCTCGCAGGCCTCGCAGTCGGCGACGTTCATCTGGTGGCAACCGAAGTCGCGGCCCGCCGCGCGTTCGGCGGCAAGCCAGGCATCGGCGCGCGTGTTCGCCGCCGAGCACGAGACGGCGACGGTCATCCCCGCGTCGTGCAGGCGCCGGCTGATCGCCTCGCCGAGTCCGCCCATGCCGCCCGTGACGAAAGCAACGCGCTTAGTGGCCATGCTGGCCTCCGCCCGCGCTCGCGCCCTGCGCACGGCCCGCGCCCGCCGGCTTGCCCGGATGCGCGGCGCCATTGGCGGCGCTGCTCATCGCACGCTCGAAGGCGTTCATCCACTCGCGCATCGGCAGCGCACCCGGCACTCTGGACGCGCTGGCTTGCGCGCCCGCGCAGGCCTCCTGCCACTGCTGCGTGAAGTCGCGCGCATTGTCGGACCACGTGCTCGCGCCCTGCATCGCCGCCGCGACGCCCTCTTGCCAGAGGGTGGTGCTCGCGCCGAGATAGTCGCGCCAGACCGATTGCGTGGCGACCGCGAAATCGGTCCAGTCGCGCGCGGTGCGCAGCGATTCGAGCAGGCCTTCGACCGCCTCGCGGTCGCGCGCGATCCGGCGCTGCTCCAGCTTCAACAACTGCTCGCGCCATTGCTGCTGCCCGACGAGCAAGCGCAGCGCGGCCGACGTGTTGGCACGGTACGTGTCGAATGAGGCGCCCATCGCGTTGCCGAGCGAGGCGGCGTCGAATGAGGGATGGGAAGCGGTTGGCATGGTCAATCTCCTCCTTATGTAGCTTTCGCCCAGCGCGGCCGGATGCGTTTGCTGCCAAAGGGACCGCGGTGGACCGCGACGGGACGCGGGCTGCGGCGAGCGAAATGAAAGCGCTTCACGCGCGACGATGGGGAACGGGATGCTTCGGAGTGCCGTGTGTTCGCAAGACAGCCGGCTCAAGCCAACATCATAGGCAGTAAGACGGGCTCCCGCGCGACGAATGGGCGATTTGTCGCTTGAGCGACGTCTCATTTCGAGATAGTTGATGCGCAGCGAGTCAAAACCAGGCTTGCTAATGCGGGTATTTCGCGACGGATTGTAAGGGCGGAAACGCTACCCGGCCGATCGCGCCCTCGCCGCGAACCGGCCGGTGAAACCGGGCGCCCCAGTCAGGCGGCCGGCGCCTCTTCGTCGCGCACCAGCATCACCGGCCGGTCCGCCATGCGCAGGAACGATTCGGCCACGCTGCCGAGCAACAGGCGCTTCACGCCCGACAAGCCGCGCGTGCCCATCACGACGAGGTCCGCGCCGTCCTCGGCGGCAATGCGCGAGATCACCGCGGCGATCTCCTCGCCGCTCGCATCGGCTGCGCGCGTGGAGCCCGGCACCTGAGCCTGGGCGAACACCAGTTTCGCTTCTTCGAGCGCCGCCGTTGCCGCGTCGTTTTCCGCCGAGTGGCGCGCCTGTTCCTCGGCGAAGCCGGAACTTACGTCCACGAGCCGCGCCGGATGCCGCACGACACATAGCGCCTGAACGGCGCCGCCCGTCGCCTTCGCGATCTTCACGGCCTCCTCGAGCGCGCGCCGGCCGCTGCGGCTGCCATCGACCGCTACCAGAATCTGCTTGTACATCGTGGACCTCCCGGGCCTTGCCCATGTTGCGCGGCATGCTCGCCGCGCGCTATCTAGATAAAGTTCGTTGTAGCGCATTTGGGTACGGATGCGCGCTCCGGCCAGTGCGACCCGTTGTCTCTACTGCGTCAGCCTCGTGATCCACTTGACCCGCTCAGCGCATCGTCAACACCGCCGCGCCGGTAAGCCGTCCCTCGCGCAAATCGGCCAGCGCCTCGTTCGCGCGCGCGAGCGGGTACGGCGTGGTCTCGATTTCGAGCTTGTGCCGCGCGGCGATCGCCATGAAGGTCGCACCGTCCTCGCGCGTGAGATTCGCCACCGAGACGATGCGCCGCTCTTCCCACAGCCAGGCGTAAGGAAACGAGGGAATGTCGCTCATGTGGATGCCGCCGCACACGACCGTGCCGCCCTTCGTCAGCGCCCGCAGCGCGGCGGGCACGAGCGCGCCGACCGGCGCGAACAGCAGCGCAGCGTCGAGCTCCTCGGGCGCGCGCTCGTCGCTACCGCCCGCCCACGTTGCACCGAGGCGCCGCGCGAACTGCTGCGCCGCGGCATCGCCCGGACGTGTGAACGCATAGACTGTGCGTCCCTGGTGGCGAGCAACCTGCGCAACGATATGCGCCGCCGCGCCGAAGCCGTAGATGCCGATGCGCCGTGCATCGCCCGCCATCGCGAGCGAGCGATAGCCGATGAGTCCCGCGCAGAGGAGCGGCGCGGCCTCGACGTCGCTGTACTGGCGCGGCAGATGGAAGCAATAGCGGGCGTCGGCGACGGTGCGCGTCGCATAGCCACCGTCGATCGTGTAGCCGGTGAAGCCGGGCGCGTCGCAGAGGTTCTCGCGCCCGTCGGCGCAGAAACGACAATGGCCGCAGGTGTGGCCGAGCCACGGCACGCCCACGCGGTCGCCGGGCGCGAACCCCGTCACGCCTGCCCCGAACGCCGCGACCGTGCCGACGATCTCGTGGCCGGGAATGACGGGCCTTTTCGGGTGTGCGAGATCGCCGTCCACGACGTGCAGGTCAGTGCGGCACACGCCGCACGCGCGCACATCGATCAGCAGTTCGCCCGCGCCCGGCGCCGGGTCGGGTAGATCGGCTTCGCGCAGCTGCGGATTCTCGCCGTCGAACAGCATTGCCCGCATCGCCATCCTCCTCGCCAGATCGCGGCAGACGCGCCGCATCGATCACCATAAAACCATGTTATGCAATCGGGCCGCGCGCTGTCGTGCATTGCGCGCTGCGGCGCAGCTACACGCCCGATGCGACTCGCCGCCACAGGACATCCACGCGTGGCGCGCCGCGCGATCGTGGCACCATAAGACGAATCCCACAGGACCACGAGGGCCGCCGCCCGGCCTCGCGCGCGGAGTCCGTCCGCCGTGCGGGCCGCTGGCTCGCGCCACGCGCGCCGCGGCGTCGCGCACGCAGTCCGCCTCGGTCCGCCTTCCGCCGCCGCGCAACCGGAGCCCCGCATGAATGCCACCGACACACCTGCCTACCCGCCGCTCTCCGACGACCTGCGCCGCCGCATGGACGCCTGGTGGCGCGCCGCCAACTATCTCTCGGTCGGCCAGATCTATCTGCTCGCCAATCCACTGTTGCGCGAGCCGCTGCAACTCGCGCACGTGAAGCCGCGCCTGCTCGGCCACTGGGGCACGACGCCGGGCCTGAACTTCCTCTACACGCACCTGAACCGCATCATCAACGCGCGCGATCTCGACGTGCTGTTTCTCGCGGGGCCGGGCCACGGCGGCCCCGCCGTCGTCGCGAACACCTGGCTCGAAGGCACCTACAGCGAAACCTGGCCGAACGTGCCGCTGGACGTCGAGGGCATGGCCGTGCTCTTCAAGCAGTTCAGTTTTCCGGGCGGCATTCCGAGCCACGTCGCGCCGCAAACACCGGGGTCGATCCACGAAGGCGGCGAACTCGGCTACGCGCTCTCGCACGCCTACGGCGCGGTGTTCGACAACCCGGATCTGGTCGTCGCCTGCGTGGTGGGCGACGGCGAAGCCGAAACGGGGCCGCTCGCCACCGCCTGGCACTCGAACAAGTTCCTCAATCCCGCCACCGACGGCGCGGTGCTGCCCATCCTCCATCTGAACGGCTACAAGATCGCGGGGCCGACCGTGCTCGCGCGCATAGGCGACGACGAACTCGCCTCGCTCATGAAGGGCTATGGCCACGAGCCGATCTTCGTGGAAGCCGAGGAGCCCGACGTCGCGCATCGCCTGATGGCCACAGCGTTCGACACGGCGTTCGACGACATTGCGCGCATCCAGAAAACTGCGCGCGAACTCGCGGACGAACACGGCAACTTGCCGCCCGGCTACGTGCGCCCGCGCTGGCCGATGATCGTCATGCGCACGCCCAAGGGCTGGACGGGCCCGAAGACCGTGGATGGCCAGAAGACCGAAGGCTCGTGGCGCTCGCACCAGGTGCCGCTCGCCAACATTTCGAAGCCGGGACACCTCGCGTTGCTGGAAAGCTGGATGCGCAGCTACAAGCCCGAGGAACTCTTCGACGCGCAAGGCCGACTCGTGCCCGACATCGCCGCGCTCGCGCCGCAAGGCGAAAAGCGCATGAGCGCGAACCCGCGTTCGAACGGCGGCGGCCGCGTGCGCGAACTGCGCGTGCCGCCCTTCGAGCACCACGCCGTGGATGTGCCCGCGCCCGGCCAGGTGGACGCCGAAGCCACGCGTGTGATGGGCGCGTTCCTGCGCGAAGTGATGCGCGTCAACGACGCCACGCGCAACTTCCGCATCTTCGGGCCCGACGAAACCGCGTCGAACCGCTGGAGCGACGTATTCGACGTGACGTCTCGCACCTGGCTCGCGGAGGTCACGCCCGACGACATCCAGCTCGCGACCAATGGCCGCGTGATGGAGATCCTGTCCGAGCACACCTGCCAGGGCTGGCTGGAAGGCTATCTGCTCACGGGCCGCCACGGCTTCATGTCGTGTTACGAGGCGTTCATCCACATCATCGACTCGATGTTCAACCAGCATGCGAAGTGGCTGAAGGTGATCCGCGAGATTCCGTGGCGGCGGCCGCTGCCGTCGCTCAACTATCTGCTCACCTCGCACGTATGGCGCCAGGACCATAACGGCTTCAGCCATCAGGACCCGGGCTTCATCGACTATGCGGTGAACAAGAAGTCGGACACCGTGCGCGTCTATCTGCCGCCCGACGCCAACACGCTGCTCGCCGTGACCGACCACGTGCTGCGCACCTGGAACCGCATCAACATCATCGTGGCGGGCAAGCAGCCGCAGGCGCAATGGCTCGACATGGACGCGGCCATTCGCCACTGCGCGGACGGCATCGGTATCTGGCAATGGGCGAGCAACGATGATGGCGGCGAGCCCGACGTGGTCATGGCCTGTGCCGGCGACGTCCCGACCATGGAGACGCTAGCCGCCGTGGACCTGCTGCGCACCTGCCTGCCCGACCTGAAGATCCGCGTGGTGAACGTGGTGGACCTGATGACGCTCGAACCCGCCGACCGCCATCCGCATGGCCTGCCGGACGCCGACTTCAACGCGCTCTTCACGACCGACAAGCCCGTCATCTTCGCGCACCACAGCTATCCCTCGCTGATCCACCGGCTCACGTACCGGCGCGCCAATCACGCGAACATTCACGTGCACGGCTTCATCGAGGAAGGCACGACGACCACGCCGTTCGACATGACGGTGCTCAACCGGCTCGACCGCTACCATCTGTGCGAAGCCGTGATCGACCGCGTGGACGGACTCGCGCAGCGCGCGGCGCACCTGCGCCAGACACTGCACGACAAGCTGGCCGCGCACCGCCGTTACGTGGACGAGTACGGCGACGACATGCCCGAAATCCGCAACTGGCGCTGGCCGGCGGCGCGCGCCGCGCACGGCCCAGGCGAAACGGCTTAGTTGCGCCTTGCGCCGCTCAGGCCGAAGCCGGCTTCGCGCGCCCGAACACGCGTGCGAACGCGGTGACGAACGCGTCGAGCCGGGTCGATTCGAGGCAGTCGATGCCAGCCGCGCCTACCCGGCCGTTTCCGCCAGGGAACGCGCGGCAGAGTTCATCCGCGCCGCGCGGTTCCGTGAGCGGCGCGCGCACGCTCACCGCGTAGTTGCCGTCCGCGTTCACGCTCAGCACCGCGTGCGCGCGCGAAGGTTCCTCGTTCGCGAGCACGTTGGCGAACACGCCGCGCACGCGGCGCGCCCACGGCTCGTCGGGCAACACGCAAACGCTGCCGTACTGGAGCGCGATGAGCGGCGCGATGGCCTGGGCCAGTTCGAGATCATCGTGACGGCAGCGGGCGAGCTGTCCGACGATGGGCTCCGAGGCGATGAAATCGAACGGGGCGGCGTAGGGCTTCATCGCCGCGTACAGGTCGATCGGCGCGATCATGAGATCTTCGACGCAGTCGCCGTAAGCGTTGTAGTTGATCGACTCGCCCAGCTCGCGCAGCTGTTCGGCCTGCGCGGCGTCGAGCCCGGCCTGCTGGGCAAGCGCCTGCGCCGTGGCGGGCAGGTTGTCGCCCCAGGCCGCCGCGATCGCCCACGGCCGGTAGCGGCCGGCGAGATGGCGGTCGACGAGCACGCTCGTGCAGACCTGTGCCGTCGTGTCGATGTGCGCGACGAGATTCCGGTTCACAGGCAGGTCGCCCGCGTGGTGATGGTCGAAATATTCGACCGCGACGTCCTTCGCGAGCAGCGCGGTGAGCGCCTTGCGATTCACTTCGAACGAAATGTCAAGCACCGTGAGCGAATCGCCCGGCTGGGCGGGCACGCGCTCGACGAGTGCGATGTCGCGCTTCGCGCCCGTGATGAGCGTCGCCTCGCGCGGCCTTGCGAGCCGCAGCTGATGCAGCGCGCAGATGCCGTCTGCGTCGCCGTTGAATACGTCGAAATGCGCCATGTCTCCGAGATTCCGTTGGGTTGAGCATCACAGTATCGCGCAGCCTCGTCGGATTGCACAAAACGTCCAATCCGGCGATGCCCATGCAGGCTGTTTCGATCAAGGCATTGACATGCCGCGCGACGGCCTTCCCGCGCTGGCTCGAGGTATGCTGGTTCCGACGCGCAGCGCCCCGTAGCCCTCTACTCCCACGATAGCCACGCCGATGTCCGACACGCCGATCTCACACCACGTCCTCAACCGTCAGCGCATAGCGCGCCGCCACAGTCGCCTCGTGGACGCCGCGCTCTCGCGCGCCTCCACGTATGCGCACCCGGCCGGGCGCATCGTGCGCATCGAAACGCATATATCCGTGGTGTATCTCTGCGGGCGGTACGCGTACAAGATCATGAAGCCCGTCGATTTCGGCTTCGTCAATTTTGTGCGGCTCGATGTCCGACTCCGCTGCTGCGAAGCTGAGATTCGTCTGAATGCGCCATTCGCGGGACCGATTTATCGCGACACAGGCGAGCTATTTTTTGACGGTCGGCGTTGCAGGCTCAGGCCCAGGCGCGGCGTTCGCGGCAATGTAAAAGTCGTCGACTATGCGGTGCGTATGCGCCGCTTCGACCAGCGTCTGCTGTTTTCGAACCTGATCGGGCACGGCGAACTGAGCACGGCCGATATCGATGCGGCCGCAACCAGCCTCGCCGCGAGCCATCGGCATGCGTGCCGGGCCGGACACGGGCCGATGGCGGCGGCGACGCGACTCGGCTCGGCAGCACTGCTGCGCGAACAGGTGCTCGCGGCGCTCGCGCCCCTCGAAGCGGATCCGCGCACGGCGCACGCGGTGGGAAGCGCCGCGTTGCGCGCGACTTGCGAAAGCGAACTCGCACGCCTCGCTCGGCACCTCGACGCACGCCGCGCGAACGGATTCGTGCGCGCCTGCCACGGCGACCTGCATCTCGACAACATCGTGCGGTACGGGCGGCACGCGCTGATGTTCGATTGCATCGAGTTCAGCGACGAACTGCGCTGGATCGACGTGACCTGCGATCTTGCGTTCCTGCTGATGGATCTGCGCGCGCACGGCCACGCGGCCTATGCCCACCGTCTGCTCAATCGCTACCTCGAAGCGACGGGCGATTTCGCGGGGCTCGCTGCACTGCGGCTTTATATCGTTTATCGCGCGCTGGTGCGGGCATTGGTCGCAATACTCAAGGCGGGATCGTCCGCGCGGCCCGACGCGCAAGCGAGCGCAGGCGCCGCCTCGCGCTACCTGGCGCTCGCGGCCGGCGAAGCGCGCGCCATGCGCGAGCCCGCGCCCTGGCTTCTGCTCTGCCACGGCTTTTCGGGGTCGGGAAAGTCGGTGGCGAGCCGCGCGCTCGCCGAATTGAGCGGGGCGATCCGTGTGTCGAGCGATCTCGAACGCAAGCGGCTCGAACCCTTCGCGCCGCCCTCGCTCGACGCGCTGCCGGCAAGCGCGTACACGCAAGCCGCGCTCGACGCGCATTACGAACGCCACGTCGCCCATGTGCGCGACGTGCTAAACGCGGGCTACACGGCGCTAGTCGATGCGACGTTTCTCAAGGCGACGCATCGCGCGCGCTTCGCAGCGCTCGCGCGTGAGCTGAACCGGCCAATGCTGATCCTGAACTTCTACGCGCCGCAAGCGCGGCTCGCCGAGCGTGTGAACGCCCGCGCGCGCGGGCCGCGCGACGCTTCCGACGCCGGCGCCGACGTGCTCGCCGCGCAGGTCGCGCAAGCGGATCCACTCGATGCGCGGGAGCGGCAGCGCACGGTTGATCTCGACACCGACGTGGAAATCGGGGCATTCTCGCGCGAGTCATGGTGGACGCCGCTGTTCGCGCGCATGCGTGCGGAGAGTGGGGAGATTTGAAGCGGCGGCGGACTCATAATCCGCCGCCGCAGCCCTGCTGGCTCAGCGTTCCACGAAAGGCCGCGCGAGCGGCCAGCGCAGCGAGGACGCCACCGGAAAGCGCGGCTTGCGGCCAGCCGGCGCGCGCCACGGCTGCATGCGTGCGGCCATGGCCGCGCACAGGGCGAGGCCTTCCTCGCCGTGCAGACGCTCCATGGCGTGATGCACGAGACCGGCGTCGAACCACAGCTTGAAGCGGCGATGGCAGGTGCGGAAATCAGGATACTGCTCGGGCAGCTTCGACCAGACCGAGCCGGTGGCCAGTACCCAAAGGATGCCCGCGAAAACGTGACGAGGATTGTGCGCCGGGCGCCCGCGACGACGACCGTCAACGCGGATTTCGTGAAACATGGGCGCGATGCTGCGCCACTGCACATCGGTAAGTTCCGGAGATATGCGGGAAGACATCTGATGGTCCCTGTGAAGTTATCTGACACAACAGGACTAAGGTAGCCTCACAGCGGACAAGAAAATATCGGACTATGCCTAAAAATCGAGATGAACTCGCCGGTTCCGGGTCGGCACACTAACCGGAGGCCGTGGCCATGGCTGCGCTACACTGCCCCATCCCGGCTTCGATGACGGATTTCCAATGGCGCCTTCATCCCCTTCAAAAGCCCGGCACGGCCGGATTCGCGTCGGCGTGGGCGGCTGGATCTATGCGCCGTGGCGCGGCGCGTTCTATCCAGACGGCCTGGCGCAGCGCCGCGAACTGGAATACGCGAGCCGTCATCTCTCGACGCTGGAAATCAACAGCACGTATTACGGCGCGCAGCGCCCGGAAAGCTTCACGCGCTGGCACGACGAAACCCCCGAAGACTTCGTGTTCTCGCTGAAGGCCCCGCGCTTTGCGATGAATCGCCGTGTGCTGGCCGAAGCCGGGGCCACGATCGAGCGCTTCCTGGGCGGCGGCGTGCTGAACCTGCGCGACAAGCTCGGGCCGATCAACTGGCAGATCACGCCGGGCAAGCGCTTCGATCCCGAGGACTACGCACGATTTCTCGAACTGCTGCCGGGCGAGGCCGAAGGCCGCCCGCTGCGCCACGCGCTCGAAGTGCGCGACGAGAGCTTTTGCACGCCGGAATTCGTCGCGCTCGCGCGCAAGCACAAGGCGGCGATCGTCATCAGCGGCGATTCCAGCTACCCGCTGATCGGCGATACGAGCGCGCCGTTCGTCTATGCCCGCATCATGGGAACCGCGCAGGATCACCCGCAGGGCTATGCTCCCGCCGACCTCGACCTTTGGGCGTCGCGCGCGCTCGCCTGGGCGCGCGGCGAAACACCCGACGACCTCGCCACCTACGCGAAGCCGCTCGCCGCGAAGGCCGGCCGGGACGTGTATCTCTACGTCATCAGCGGCTTCAAGGAACGCAACCCGGCGGCAGCCATGGCACTGATCGAGCGCCTCGGCGCGAGGTAGCCGCGCACGGCGAGTCTCATCCGACACGTAAAAGACCGTAACGCCGCCGTAGTGACTTGGTCAGCAGCGAGTTGATATCGGTCAACATGCAAACTTGCAACGCAGCGAGATACTGAATCGATGCGTTGCGGGCACTGCCGCTCCCGCCGCCCAACCGCACCACGGAGTGTCCTGCCTTTGCAAACCGCAATCGAATTCACCATCCGCACCGGTGTCCTGCTACTCCTCATCGCGCTCTGCCATGCCGCTGCGCAGCGATTTCGCCTCTCCGATTCGTTCGGTCTGACCAGCGCCGGCGTGCTGCTCGGCGCCGGCTACCTCGCCTTGCTCAACCTCGCGCCCGGCTTCACCGCTTCGAGCGTCGTACCCTTGCTCACGCCTTCGCTTCCGCCCGAGGCCTATCTCTGGATCTTCCTGCCGCCCATCCTCTTCGAAGCGGCGTTGCAGGTCGATACGCGCGGTCTTCTCGCCGATCTCGCGCCTATCCTGTTACTCGCGATCGGCGCGGTGGTGGCCGCGGCGGCAGGCGTCGGCCTCGCCACGTGGATCAGCAGCGGCGAGAGCCTGATCGTGTGCCTGCTGCTCGGCGCTATCGTCAGCACGACGGATCCTTCCACCGTGATCGCGCTCTTTCGCAACAGCGGCGCGCCCGAACGCCTGATCCGGCTGGTCGAGGGCGAAAGCCTGCTCAACGACGCCGCCGCCATCAGCATCTCCACGCTCCTCACCAGCGCGCTGGTGCTCACGCCGCCCGCCGCGCACACGCACAGCTACCCACTCGCCGCGTTCCTCGTATCGCTCGTCGGCGGCTGTGCGTTCGGGGCGCTCGCGGGAGCACTTTTCGTCGCGACGTCGAGCGCGCTGCGCAGCCTGCCTTTTTCCGAGTACGCGCTCTCGCTCGCGCTGCCCACGCTGCTCTATCCGGCCGCGGAACACGGGCTTCACGTGTCTGGTGTGGCCGCAGTGGTGTGCGCGGGTCTCGCGGCCAGCCAGCTCATGCGAACACGCCGGGCCGCCGCGAGCCAGGGGCTGTTTCGCCAGCTATGGGCGTACCAGGCTGGCATCGCCTCCGCCGCTGTCTTTCTGCTCGCGTCGGCGCGCGTGCCCGGTCTGGTGCACAAGCTGCATCTGCGCGACGCCCTCCCGCTCGGGCTCGCGCTGCTGGCCGCCACCCTGAGCCGCTTCGGCATCCTCACGATCTTCGTGCCGCTGCTGAGCCGCTTTGGCATCTGCAAGCCGCTGCCGCGCGCACATCAATGGCTGATCGCATGGGGCGGCGTGCGCGGGCCCGTCACGCTCACGCTCGCGATCTGCGTCGCGCGCAACGACGCGCTCTCGCCCGACACCCGCGCGTTCGCGGCCGCGATGGCCGCTGCCTTCGTGCTGCTGAATCTGCTCTGCAACGGCCTCACGTTAGGGCGTGTGGCGCGATGGCTCGGCATCGCGCCACACACTTCCGGCTAACGAGCGGCGTTTCGCCCCGATCGTGGACGCAGGCAGGCCAGGCTGCGGACGTTACTCGCCGCGCTCGCTACGCTCGGTGCGCCACAAATAGCCGATCGCGGCACGCGCGTCGAGCGGCGCTTTCGAGGATGCGGGCAGCGGCTTCGAGTATCGCGTCAACCGTGGCGGCGGAACGGCGCTGTACGGGCCGCTTGCGCGCGTCTAGCGGCGCGGGGCGTCTGGGTCATGGCGGGCAATGCGCAGCAGGCATCGAATGTGAGCAATGGCTCGTATTTTATCCGCCCCCGGCACGCCCGCCTGAAATCGCCTTGAAGTGTTGCATTGAAGCGGCGCGCGTAACGCAACGTGCAGTCCTTACATATCCACCCGTTGCGTTACGCCGGTCACACGCCGCTGACCTCCCCCCGTCTTTTGGCACGGAACCGAAACACCGCGCCTCAAATCTGCCGGCGCATTTCCGCCGCCGGCAGCTTCATCATCTGCCGATACTTCGTGACCGTGCGGCGCGCAACCTGCACGCCCTGCTTTTCGAGTTCCTGCGTGAGAATGACATCGGAAAGCGGGTCGCGCGGATCTTCGGCGTCGATCATTTCCTTGATGAGCGCGCGCACCGCAGCCGCCGAGCACGTGCCGCCCGTGCGCGTCTCCAGCTCGCGCGGGAAGAAGCGCTTGAACTCGAAGATGCCCCGCGGCGTGGCCATGTACTTGTTGCCCGTGGCGCGCGAGACGGTCGACTCGTGCAAGCCCAGTTCGTCGGCGACGTCGCGCAGCAGCATGGGCCGCAGGGCGATTTCGCCGTACTGGAAAAACGCCTTCTGACGCGCGACGATGCACTCGCCCACGCGCAGGATCGTCTCGCAGCGCTTGTGCGCGTTGCGGATCAGCCAGCGCGCTTCCTGCAGCTGTTGGGCGAGCGGCGAGCGGCTCGTCTGATCCGAGCGCGCGAACATCTCCGCATAGAGTTTATGAATGCGCGCCCGCGGCTCGATGGCCGGGTTCACGCTTACCACCCATTTGCCGCGCACCTGCCGCACGATCACGTCCGGAATGACATAGCCGCCGTCCGCACGCCCATAGTGGTTGCCCGGCTTCGGATCGAGGCGGCGCACGAGCGCACTCGCGGCCTGCAGCGAGGCGGCGTCGCAGCCGAGCTGGCGCTGCAGCTCCCCATGCTCGCGGCGCGCGAGGCGTTCGAGATGATGCGAGACGATCTGCATGGCCAGTTCGCGATGCGGGGTGTCGTCAGGCATCGCATTGAGCTGAAGCGCGAGGCATTCGGAGAGCGAACGCGCACCGATGCCAGGGCGATCGAGCGTTTGCACCACGCGCAGCGCCACACGCAGACGGTCCTCGTCGAGCGTGTCGCCCGCACCCTCTACGTCGGCGAGATCGGCGAGGTCCTGGCGCAGGTAGCCGTCGTCGTCGAGCGCCTCGATCACGATCTGCGTGGCGATCCGGTCAAGGTCGTCGAGCGGCGAGAGGCGCAGCGCGTCATGCAACTGCTCGCGCAGCGTGAGCGGCACGCGCACCCAGTCGGAGGCCTCGGAATCGCCGTCCTCGCCGCCGCGATAGCTCGATGTGCGCAACGCGCCAGGCGTTGGCATCTCGGCGGTGTAGCCCGAACCTTCGTCGCTATAGCTGGCCTCGGCGTACGAGGTCTCGGCGTAGGGGGACGTTTCCTGCTCCATGCCGGCATCGAGGCCAGACTCGCCGGCGCCTTCCGTCGCCATGGCGGGGGCTTCGGCCGCGGGTGCCGCCGCGGAGCCGATGCCCGCCGCGCCGTCGGCCGCTTCGGCGGCCTCGCCGGTCTCCGAGGCCGGCGCAACATATTCGAGGAACGGATTGGTGTCGAGCGCCTCGCGCAGCTCCTGCTGGAATTCGAGCGATGACAGTTGCAGCAGCCTCACCGCCTGCTGAAGACGCGGCGTGAGCGCCAGATGCTGGCGCGCGTGTAACGCGATGGAAGGCATGGCAATCCCGTTTTGTTGAATTGAGTGGTAGCCCCCTCATGCAACAGCCATGCCAGTTTTTACAACGTCCTGTTTTGAAACGGGATCGGCGCTTGCAACATAGGCTTTGCGAGTCTCTTTTCCGACCCCGCCGTGGAGATTTTTACAAAGGTGCGGAAAAATTGTTGCGCGGGCCGGTTGGGAAAACCGTGGCTGCGTGAAGCGGCCGCGATCCCGCATAGTGGGCGGTTACAGCCGCTTCCAGCAGGCTTTCAACGGCGCGCGGAAGCGAGCACGGACGCGGCGAGGCACGCACCTTGCGGAAGGAAGCGGCGACCACAACCAGAAAGGGAGTAGCCATGAAGCGCATCCTGATCCTCAAGACCGCGGCTGGTGCCGCCTGCATGACGTTCGCACTGATAGCCGGTGCGCAGACCACGACGAACAGTTCCGCGCCCGCGGGCAGTTCGGAATCCATGGGCCAGCACGTTGACGACGCAACCATCACGACCAAGGTCAAGGCCGAACTGCTCGGCGCGAAGAACGTGAAGTCCGAGCACATCCACGTGAAGACGCGCAATGGCGTGGTCTCGCTCACCGGCACCGTGCCGAGCGCCGCGGACCGCGACAACGCGAAGCAGGTCGTGGAAGGCGTTTCGGGCGTGAGCTCGGTGAAGAACCATCTGAAGGTCTCGGCGGCGAGCTGATCGATCCGCCGGGCCACCGGATCGAGCCAGTTTCGAGCCGGACTGCGCCGGCGGCTTCCACCGCCGGCGCTTCTCCTGCCAGCCTCATCCCTGCCTCATTCCTCCTCCTGCTGCGCCTGCCTGAGCTGGGCGCGCCGCTGCTCGCCCTGACGCGCGAGCATCCAGCCCGGATACTCCGCGGGCAACCCACTCGCCTCGCCCAGTACGCCTAGCTCTTCGATACTGAGCTTCACTTTCGTCGCCGCGATGTTGTCGTCGAGCTGGTCCACGCGTTTCGCGCCCATGATCACCGATGTCACCGCCTTCTGATGCAGCAGCCAGGCGAGCGCGATCTGCGCGACCGACACGCCTTTGGCCTGCGCGATCGGCCGCATCGCGTCCACGCAGTCCCATGCACGCTCGCGGTTCACGGGCGGAAAATCGAAGGTCGTGCGGCGGCTGCCCGCCTCGCCTTGCTGGTCGCGCCCGTACTTGCCGCTCAAGAGCCCGCCCGCGAGCGGACTCCAGACCATCAGTCCGAGCCCTTCGCTTTCCAGCATCGGCACGAGTTCGCGTTCGAGATCGCGCCCCGCGATCGTGTAGTAGGCCTGCAGCGACTCGAAGCGCGCGAGCCCTTCGCGCTGCGCAATGCCGAGCGCCTTCACGATCTGCCAGGCCGCCCAGTTCGAAACGCCGGCGTAGCGCACGTGCCCTTGCTGCACGAGCGTATCGAGCGCGCGCACCGTTTCCTCGATCGGGGTGACGGGGTCGAAGCCGTGAATCTGATAGAGGTCGATGTGGTCGAGCTGCAGGCGCTTCAAGCTCGCCTTCACGCCGTCCATGATGTGATAGCGCGTGGCGCCGCGCTCGTTCGGCGACGAGCCCATTTCACCGAACACCTTGGTCGCGATCACCACCTGCTCGCGCGGGATCTTGAGGTTCTTGAGCGCCTGGCCGGTGATCTGCTCGGAAACGCCTTGCGAGTAGACGTCGGCGGTGTCGATGAAATTGACGCCTGCGTCCAGCGCGCGGCCAACGAGCCGTTCGGCGTCGGACTGCTGGAGATCGCCGATCTGGTTCCAGATGCCAGCGCCGCCGCCGAAGGTCATCGTGCCGAGGCAGAGTTCCGAAACGAACAGGCCGGTGCGGCCCAGAGGGTTGTAACGCATGGTGTGACTCCGTCGTGGTTCGAGGGAAAGTCCAACGCGGCGAGGATACTGCGATCACGTCGGGCCTGCCGAACGGCCGCCACGGCTTGAAACGCCGCAAGGCGGCCGTACATTCCTGCTTACGCCCTGCAACGCCCGCACCTGGCCCGCCCCGCGCCAGGCAGGCGCGCACGAAAGCTGCGAGACTGGCAGACGTGCAATGCCGCCTTCTCCGCCGCTTTTTCTGCCGCACACCGCCCGCATGACCACACCTTCGCCCGTATCCGATCCGCACGCCCCTCAAGCCGCCAATCAGGACGGCGAGCAGAGCGACGTGCTCGCGCGCTTCCATCCGGCCGTGGCCGGCTGGTTCCGGCGCAGCTTCGACGCGCCCACTGCCGCGCAACGCGCCGCATGGCCGCTCATCGCGAACCGGCGCGCGACGCTGGTGGCCGCCCCGACCGGCTCGGGCAAGACGCTCACCGCCTTTCTCGCCGCGCTCGACGAACTGGTGCGCGAAGGCCTCGCGAATGGCGGCGCGCTACCCGACACGACGCTCGTCGTCTACGTGTCGCCGCTCAAGGCGCTCTCCAACGACATCCGGCTCAATCTCGAACGGCCGCTCGAAGGCATCGGCGAGGAACTCGCGCGGCTTGGCTTGCCGCCGGTCGAAATCCGTACCGCGGTGCGCACCGGCGACACGCCGCAGCCCGAGCGCGCCGCGCTGCGAAAACGCGCACCGCACATTCTCGTCACGACGCCCGAATCGCTCTACGTGCTGCTCGGCTCCGAATCGGGCCGCCGCATGCTGGCGAGCGCACGCAGCGTGATCGTCGACGAGATTCACGCGCTCGCGGGCAACAAGCGCGGCGGCCATCTCGCGCTGAGCCTCGAACGGCTCGACGCATTGTGCGGCTCGCGCCTGCTGCGCATCGGGCAGTCGGCCACGCAAAAACCGATCGAAAGCGTCGCGCGCTTTCTGGTGGGCATGGGCGACGCCGCGCAGGATCCGAACGCCAGGCCGCCCGCGTGCGAGATCGTCGACGTAGGCCATGCGCGCACGCGCGACCTTGCGATAGAAATGCCGCCCGTGCCGCTCGAAGCCGTGATGGCGAACGACGTGTGGGAGCGCGTGTACGACCGCATGGCCGAACTCGTCGCCATGCACCGCACGACGCTCGTGTTCGTCAACACGCGCCGCATGGCCGAGCGCGTGGCGCGCCACCTCACCGACCGTCTGGGCACCGAAGCCGTGGCCGCGCACCACGGCAGCCTCGCGCGCGAGCATCGTTTTCTCGCCGAGCAGCGGCTCAAGAGCGGCGATCTGCGCGTGCTCGTGGCGACGGCGTCGCTCGAACTGGGCATCGATATCGGCGACGTCGATCTCGTGTGCCAGATCGGCTCGCCGCGCTCGATTGCGGCCTTCCTGCAGCGCGTCGGGCGCTCGGGCCACCAGGTCGGCGGCGTGCCGAAGGGACGGCTCTTCCCCACGTCGCGCGACGACCTGATCGAATGTGCGGCGCTGCTCGATAGCGTGCGGCGCGGTGAACTCGATCGCCTCGCGCTGCCGCAAGCGCCGCTCGATGTGCTCGCACAGCAGATCGTTGCGGAAGTGGCCTGCGAGGCCTGGGAAGAAGACGCGCTCTACGCGCTCGTGCGGCGCGCCACGCCATGGGCGGCGCTCGAGCGCGCGCAGTTCGATGCCGTGCTGCGCATGCTCGCCGAGGGCTACACGAGCCGCCACGGGCCGCGCGCCGCCTACCTGCATCGCGACGTGGTGAGCCACACGCTGCGCGCGCGGCGCGGCGCGCGGCTCGTCGCGCTCACGTCGGGCGGCACGATTCCCGACAACGCCGACTACTCGGTGCTGCTCGAACCGCAGGGCGTGCAGATCGGCACCGTCAACGAGGACTTCGCCGTCGAAAGCCTCGCGGGCGACGTGTTCCAGCTCGGCAACGCCTCGTACCGGATCCTGCGCATAGAAGCGGGTCGCGTGCGCGTGGAAGACGCCCAGGGACAGCCGCCCAACATTCCGTTCTGGCTGGGCGAGGCGCCGGGCCGCAGCGACGAGCTTTCGTTCGCGATTTCGCGGCTGCGCACGCAGGTGGAAGCCGCGCTGATCGACGCGAGCGCGAATGCTGGCGCGACGGATGACGCTGCGTCGCCCGCCGTGGTCGATCGGGCCACGGTGGCGCTCGCCGCTTCGCTCGAGATCGATGATGCCGCCGCACGCCAGATCGTCGAATATCTCGCGCGCGCCCGCGCCGCGCTCACGGTGCTGCCCACCCAGGACACGCTCGTCATGGAGCGTTTTTTTGACGAGGCCGGCGGCACGCAGCTCGTGATCCACACGCCGTTCGGCAGCCGCCTGAACCGTGCGTGGGGTCTCGCGCTGCGCAAGCGTTTTTGCCGCCAGTTCAACTTCGAGCTACAGGCCGCCGCGACCGAGGACGCCATCATCCTCTCGCTCACCGGTGCGCACAGCTTCGCGCTGGACGAGGTGTGGCGCTATCTCCATTCGAATTCCGCAGAGCATCTGCTCGTGCAGGCGCTGCTCGACGCACCACTGTTCGGCGTGCGCTGGCGCTGGAATGCGACCACGTCGCTCGCGCTGCCGCGTCAGACCAGCGGACGCAAAACGCCGCCGCAGATCCAGCGCATGCGCAGCGAAGACCTGCTCGCAGCCGTGTTTCCCGACCAGGTGGCGTGCGTCGAAAACATCGCGGGCGAGCGCGAAGTGCCGCGCCATCCGCTCGTCGATCAGACGCTCGACGACTGCCTGCACGATGCTATGGATACCGAAGCATGGATTGCGCTGCTGCGGCGCATCGAGGCGGGCGACCTGAAGCTCGTGGTGCGCGAACTGCCCGCGCCCTCGCCGCTCGCGGCCGAAATCCTCACCGCGCGCCCATATGCGTTCCTCGACGATGCCCCGATCGAAGAACGCCGCACCCAGGCCGTGCTGTCGCGCCGCTGGAGCGACCCCGAATCCACCGACGATCTCGGCGCGCTGGACCCCGAAGCGATTGCGAGCGTGCGCGAAGAAGCCTGGCCGCAAGTGCGCGACGCCGACGAAATGCACGACGCGCTCACGAGCCTCGGCGCACTGGCCGAAAGCGAGGCGCAGCAGGCGCCGCAGTGGCTCGCATGGCTCGCCGGTCTGGCGGCGGCGGGCCGCGCAACGCGGCTGCCGGTCGCCGACCACGACGCGCTGTGGGTGGGCATCGAGCGGCTTGCGTGCGTCCAGGCCATCTACCCGCAGGCGCGATGCGAGCCGCCGCTCACGCCGCCGCCTGAATACGCGGAGACGTGGACCGAGGACGCGGCGCTCGTCGAGATCGTGCGTGCGCGCCTGTCGGGCTTCGGACCGCTCACGGTCGCGCAGGTGGCGCGGCCGCTCGCGCTGGAGGCGAGCGTGGCGGCGCTCGCGCTCACGCGCCTCGAAACCGAAGGCGCCGTGATGCGCGGACGCTTTACGCCGCAAGCGATGAACGGCGGCCAGGAGGAATGGTGCGAACGCCATCTGCTCGCGCGCATCCACCGCTACACGGTGCGCAAGCTGCGGCGCGAAATCGAGCCGGTCGAGCGTCACGACTTCATGCGCTTCCTGTTCGAATGGCAACGCGTGGCTCCCGGCACGCGCGGCTCGGGCCGCGACGCGCTGGCCGCCGTGCTCGACCAGCTCGAAGGCTGGGAAGCCTCGGCGCTCGCGTGGGAGGACGACATCCTGCCGGCGCGCATCGACGATTACACGCCCATGCTGCTCGACGAGCTGTGCCGCTCGGGGCGCCTCGCCTGGGCACGGCTGCCCGCGCGCGCGGCGGCCGCTTCGACGGTACGCAGCACGCCGGTCGTGTTGCTCGCGCGCCGCGAGCTGGCGCGCTGGATGGCGCTCGTCGAAACGACCGACACGGCCGGCCTTTCAGCGCGCGCGCAGCGTGTCTACGAGGCGCTGCTGCGGCACGGCGCGATGTTCTTCGACGAACTCGCCGCCGACGCGCACTTGCTCGGCGTCGAGCTGGAAAATGCGCTTGGCGAACTGGTGGCGGCGGGCCTCGTCAACGCAGATAGCTTTGCCGGGCTGCGTGCGCTCGTGAAGCCGGCCGCGCAGCATAGCGCGCATCACGGCAGACGCCGGCCGCGCGGCTTCGGGCCGCTCGCGGGCGGCATGGCCGACGCGGGACGCTGGGCGACGCTGCGGCGCGTTGAGCTGGCCAAGGCGTTGGCCGATGCGTCGATCACTCCGCTTGCGGATCTGGACTCTGAAGCGGCGCTCGTCGCGACGGAGTCGGCTGTATCGAATTCGGGCGTAGCAGCAGCCTCGCGCTCGCAGGCGCTTGCGCGTGCCAGGCAAACGACCGCCAGCGCCGCGCGCCGGCCGCCCGCCGACCCGGATCTGCTGGAGCACGTCGCCAATGTGCTGCTGCGCCGTTACGGCGTGGTCAGTTGGCATCTGCTCGGACGCGAGGCCGCGTGGCTGCCGCCGTGGCGCGATCTGCTGCGCGTGCTGCATCGCATGGAGGCGCGCGGCGAGGTGCGCGGCGGCCGCTTCGTCACCGGGATTTCGGGCGAACAGTTCGCGCTGCCCGAAGCCGTGGCGCTGCTGCGCGACGTGCGGCGGCGCGCTGCGGCACAAGGCGAAGGCGGCGCGCTCGTTTGCGTGAGCGCCGCCGATCCGCTCAATCTCGTCGGCACGCTGCTGCCCGGCGAGAAAGTGCCCGCGCTCGCCGGCAACCGCATCGTGTTCCGTGACGGCGTGCCGGCCGCCACCCTGATTGCCGGCCGCTTCGGGTTTCTCGGCGAGTTCGACGAGAGCACGCGCGCCGAACTCCGCGCGCGGCTCGCCAAACCCTGGTGAGGCGCGCTGGGCGCCCGCGGGCGGGATTGGCTGTTAGTTGCGTTGTGCTGCGTGCGCGGAAGGCTTCGTCACGCTGCGCGTGCCGTCGAAATGCCGGCGCACGCGCAGACCGTTCGCCACGACGAGCAGGCTCGCACCCACGTCGGCGAACACGGCCATCCAGAGCGTGGCCGCGCCCGCCATCGCGAGCACGAGAAACACGGCCTTGATGCCGAGCGCAAGCGCGATGTTCTGCTTGAGCACACCCGCGGTCTTGCGCGAGAGGCCAATGAACGCGGCGATCTTGCGAGGATCGTCGTCCATGATCGCAACGTCGGCGGTTTCGAGCGCGGTCGCGGTGCCCGCCGCGCCCATCGCGAAGCCGATGTCGGCGCGCGCGAGCGCGGGCGCGTCGTTCACGCCGTCGCCGACCATTGCAGCCATGCCGTACTGCTTCGAGAGTGAGGCGATCGCGTCCTGCTTGTCCTGCGGCAGCAGATTGCCGCGCGCGTCGTCGATGCCGAGTTGATCGGCGATCGCACGCCCGGTCGACGCGTTGTCGCCGGTCAGCATGACGGGCGTCACGCCGAGCGCGCGCAAGGCCCGCACGGCCGGTGCGCTTTCCGTACGCAGCGCGTCGGCCACGGCGAACACGGCGACGGCCTCCTGCGGCGCGCACAGCACGATCGCGGTCTTGCCGGCCCGTTCCAGCGCTGCCAGTTGCGCTTCGAGTTCGGACGAGCACAAACCGAGCTCCTCCACGAGACGATGATTGCCGAGGCTCCAGAGCGTGCCGTCGATACGGCCTTGCACGCCGCGACCGTTCAGCACCGCGAACTGATCGACCGCGAGCAGGCGCGCTTCCGGCTGACGCGCCCGCCAGCCTTCAACCACCGCACGGGCGACGGGGTGCGTGCTTGCATCGTCCAGGCTCGCGGCGATGCGTAGTGCTTCTTGCGTCGAAAGCGGCGCTTCGCTGGACTCCCCTACGGTGGCGAGCGCCCGAACCGGCGCCGCGAGCGCATCGGTCAGGACAGGCTCGCCGCGCGTGAGCGTGCCGGTCTTGTCGAGCGCGACGGCCTTGAGCAGCCGGCCGCGTTCGAGCCACACGCCGCCCTTCACGAGCATGCCGTGGCGCGCGGCGGCGGCGAGGCCGCTCACGACCGTCACCGGCGTCGAGACGACGAGTGCGCACGGGCAGGCGATCACGAGCAGCACGAGCGCCTTGTAGAGCCACGCACTCCACGCGCCACCGAACACGAGCGGCCCGGCAAGCGCCAACACCACGGCCAGCACGACCACGGCCGGCGTGTAGTAGCGCGCGAACTGGTCGACGAAGCGCTGCGTGGGCGCGCGTTGCGCCTGCGCCTCCTGCACCGCCGCGGCGATGCGCGCGAGTGTGCTGTCCTTCGCGGCCGCGGTGACGAGCGCCTCGACCACGCCATCGACTACGATGCTACCCGCGTAAAGCGCCGCGCCGGTCTCCTTGTCGACAGGCAGGCTTTCGCCCGTGATCGGCGCCTGATCGAGCGCGGCCCGGCCGGCGATCACGCGCGCGTCGAGCGGCACGCGCTGGCCGGTACGCACGCGAATCCGGCTGCCGACGGCCACGTCGCCCACCGCGCACTCGCGCCATTCGCGTTGCCCGGGTGCGCCGTCGCCGGCTTGCCAGACTTCGGCGGTTTCAGGCGCGAGCGCGGTAAGCGCGCGGATCGCCTGACGGGCGCGTTCGAGCGAAAGCACCTCGATTTCCTCTGCGAGCGCGAACAGGAAGACCACCATTGCCGCTTCGGGCCACTTGCCGATCGCAACGGCGCCGATCAACGCAAGCGACATCAGGAAATAGATGTTGATCGTGAAGTTGCGCAGCGCGATCCAGCCCTTGCGCAGCGTGGGCAAACCCGCGCACGCAATCGAGATGATTGCGCAGGCGAGTACAGGCAGGCTGGTTTCCCGGCCGGTGCTCCAGGCGAGCACCTCGGCGCCCGCGGCTGCCACGCCGCTCACCGCCAGCAGCAGCTTCTGGCCCAGCGCGAGACCGACAGACGCAGGCGGGGCGGCTTGCGCGCACGCGCTGTCGTCTAGCGCACGCGGCGCCATGTCGAGCGCGCGCAGCGCGGCGACGACAGGCTGCGTATCGTCGAGCCGATGATGCACGGTCAACTCGCGCGCGAGCAGGTCGAAGTCGAGGCGCACGACGCCCGGCATGGGCTCGAGCCGGTTGCGGATCAGGCGCTCCTCAGTCGGGCAATCCATGTTTTCGATGCGCCAGCGCGCGCGGCGCGTGCCTTCGGGCGCCGGGACCGTGTTGCGCTGACTTTGCGGCGGCGTGCTGTGCGCCGCGCCGCCGTGACAGCAGCTGTGAGCGTGCTCGTGGCTTTTCGACCGGGCTTGTCCACGATCGTGATCGTGGTCATGGTCATGGGCGTGATCATCGGCGTGTCCTTGTTCCAGGCCGTGATCGTGCTCATGCTCGTGACCGCCGCACGCGCCACCCACGCCGCCAGACCCGTGAGCGCCGCCCATCTTCCGTTCCTCATCGCGCGCGCACAGGCGCTGCGCAATGCCGAGCCGCGACACGTAGCTCTGGTTCATAGCCGGTTTCTCCCAAAAGTGACACAATCATTGAACAGCCTGTAGCCACTACAGGGTCAAGTCATTTGGGAGAGCCGCGACTATGCGAATCGGTGAACTGGCGCGCTGCGCGCACTGCGATGTCGAAACGGTGCGCTTTTACGAGCGCGAAGGCCTGCTGGACGAGCCCGCGCGCGAAACCAACGGTTACCGCAGCTACACGGCCGTGCACGCCGCGCAGCTCAACTTTATCCGCCATTGCCGGTCGCTGGGCATCGGGCTCACCGACATCCGCATGCTGCGCCGCTTCCAGGCCGACCCGAGCCAGCCCTGCGACGAAGTCAACGATCTGATCGACAGCCAGATCGAGCGCATTCATCAGCAGATCGAAGCGATGCGCGTACTCGAGCAGCAATTACGCACGCTGCGCGAGAGCTGCCATGCCCATCAGAGCAGCAGCGCGGAGTGCGGGATCATGAAGAGCCTCGAACAGCCCATCGACGACGAAAGCTGCTCATGCCATGGCGACGGGCACGCCGCACAGGACGCGCCGCCTGCAGACGGCGCGCCCGCCCCTCACCGCCACTAGTCACTCAAAGGCAACTCAAGGCGCGGCGGCGATCACTTCGGCCACCGTGGCCGTGAGCCTCTTCGCGTAGGGAACATGCAGGAACTCGTTCGGGCCGTGCGCGTTGGACTTCGGACCGAGCACGCCGCACACCATGAATTGCGACTTGGGAAACCCTGCCTGCAGCACGTTCATCAGCGGGATCGTGCCGCCCTGGCCGAGATAAGCGCAGTCCGCGCCGAAATGCGTGCGCGAGGCGGCGTTGAGCGCTTCGGTGAGCCACGGCGCGAGTTCCGGCGCGCTCCACCCGTTGGCCGCGCCGGCGTCCGGCTTGAAGGTGACCTTCGCGTTATACGGCGGATCGAGTTCGAGCAGCGCCTTCAGTTCGGCTACGGCCTTCGAAGCCTCGACTAGCGGCGGCAAGCGCAGCGAGAGCTTGAACGCCGTGCGCGGCCGCAGCACGTTGCCGGCGTCGGCGAGTGCGGGCAGGCCCGCCGCGCCCGTGACCGAAAGCGAGGGCCGCCACGTGGAATCGAGCAGCGCCTGCTGCGGATCCGTGGTGGTGGGCAGCACGCGCCGGCCGTCCTGGCCACATGCCCAAGGCAGGCTCTTCCAGACGTTTTCGCCAAGGATCTTCGCCGTGGCCTCGGCTTCGCTCAGGCGCTGCGAGGGAATCGCGCAATGGAAACCCTTGGGCAGCAGCGTGCCGCTCGCGGCGTCTTCGAGACGCTCGAAGAGCTGCCGCATCACGCGGAAGCTGGACGGCGCAATGCCTCCGTAAGAGCCCGAGTGAATGCCCTCCTCGAGCACTTCGACTTCGAGGTCGCCCGCCACGAGCCCGCGCAGCGACGTGGTCAGCCACAGCTGGTCGTAATTGCCCGCACCCGAGTCGAGGCAAACGACGAGACCGACGTCGCCGAGCCGCTCGCGCAGCGCATCGACATAGGGCAGCAGGTCATAGCTGCCCGACTCCTCGCAGGTTTCGATGAGACCCACGCAGCGCGGACGTTCAATGCCTTGCGCGTCGAGCGCGGCGAGCGCCGTGACGCTCGCGTAGATCGCGTAGCCGTCGTCAGCGCCGCCGCGACCGTAAAGGCGGCCGTCTTCGAGCTTCGGAGTCCAGGGGCCGAGGTCGTTGCGCCAGCCAGCGAATTCAGGCTGCTTGTCGAGGTGGCCGTAGAGCACGACCGTCTCGCTGCTACCCGAGCGCGTGGCGGGCGCCTCGAAGAAAATCACCGGCGTGCGATTGGGCAGGCGCACGATCTCCAGCTTCAGGCCGCGCACCGGCTGCTGCTCTGCCCACTTCGCGGCGTCCTGCACGACGCGCTCGAGATAGCCGTGCTGCGCCCACTGCGGGTCGAATGCCGGACTCTTGGCGGGCACCGCGATGTAGTCGGTCAACGCAGGCACGATCTCGTCATGCCATTTACGTTCGACGAAGGCGCGCAATTCGTCATGGTCGAGTTGGCGGGTGGCCTCGGACGGGTCGGAGATCATGGTGTGGGTTCCCAGCGATGAAAAACCCGATGATAGACCCGAACCCCCGCCCGCCGACACCCCTCACGCCCGTTGCTGGCCGTTCGGCCAGGGCATGGCGTGCGCTCTGGGTCAATCCGCGCGACAATGATGGATCGGGCATATCCGCCCTTTTTTCTGGAGAATGGAAATATGGTGAGCCGTTCCGTCTTCGAGATCGTCGTTCTCGCAGCGGTGGTCGCGCTCTACTTTCTCCCAGCGCTGATCGCCGACAGGCGCCAGCGTCACGACCTGCTGGTCATCGCCCTCTTCAATGCCGTGCTCGGCTGGACGCTGCTCGGCTGGCTGCTGGCGTTCTTCTGGGCGCTGCAACCGAATCCGCCGAAGGATCTCGGCGGCCAGACCAGGGTCCGCAACCGCCGGCTGGGCATGCAGCTCTTCTCGCGCCGGCTCGACGATCGGGTCCAGGCGCGCGAAACCCGCTCCGCGGAGAGCAAGCGCTCCCCGCATTGAGGCCGTCGCGGCTTATCCGTTTGGCCAACGTTGCAGGCCATGGCGCGCACGCGCGGCCCTCGCATGAAATAATCGCCGGGAATCAAGCTGCGGTGGCCGCGCCGTTTTGATCGCGCAGTATGAGGCGCATGCGTACAGGCCTGCGCCCACCGCCCAGGTCACCCTCACACCTAACAGCAACCCTCAACACGGAGCCTCGTCATGCCACACGCCGCCCCGCTGCTCGCCTTTGCCGCCGTTGCACTCGGCATGGCGCTCACGCCCGGACCCAACATGATCTATCTGATCTCGCGCTCGATCTGCCAGGGCCGCAAGGCGGGTCTGATTTCCCTGGGCGGGGTCGCGCTCGGCTTCCTGTTCTACATGCTGTGCGCCGCCTTCGGCATTACCGCGTTGCTCATGGCCGTGCCGTTCGCCTACGACGCGCTGCGCCTGGGCGGCGCGCTCTACCTGTTCTGGCTCGCATGGCAAGCGCTGAAGCCCGGCGGCCGCTCGCCGTTCCAGGTGCGCGAGCTGCCCGCCGACCGCCCGCGCAAGCTCTTTCTGATGGGGTTCGTCACGAACCTGCTGAATCCGAAAATCGCCATTCTCTATTTGTCGCTCTTGCCGCAGTTCATCGACCCGCATCACGGCAGCGTGCTCGCGCAGTCCGTCGTGCTCGGCAGCGTGCAGATCGCGCTATCGATCAGCGTGAATGCCGCCATTGCGATGACGGCGGGCACGATTGCAACGTTTCTCGGCGACCGGCCGGGCTGGCTCAAGCTTCAGCGCTGGCTCATGGGTACGGTGCTGGCAGGACTCGCCGTGCGTATCGCCGCCGAAGGCCAGCGCTAAAGCAAACGGCCGGGCGCATCTGGCCCGGCCGCTAATTCGTCCGTCTTCGTCCTTGTCTGGCACGCCTGCGACGCGTGCGCACGTGCGCAGGTCTGTCTGGCTCTACTTCAGAACCCGCCGATGGCCCTTCCGCCAGCCGGGCTGCGCATCTTGACGAATGCCGCGGGAATCGAGCGCGGTTCGATCTGCACCATGTCCTGAGCGAACATGTCCTGGCGCAGTTCGCCGTGTTCGTCGAACCACTGGCAGATCAGCCAGTGACCGCTGGCAAAGCCAACCGGGCCGGCATACATGACGGTCATGCGCGGACCACCCGATTTCAGGGTGACAACGGCGCCAATTCCGGCCATGGAAGCGAGCGGCTTTTCGGCTACGTCGATGGTCGTATCAAGCATGATGTTCCCCGTTAAAAAAGTCGCACAGAGAAAAACCCGGGCGGGTTAGCACCCCCGGCTCCCTACCGCCCATTTCGATAATGAGAATGGGGCGGTCATTAATAAGTTTGGCAAGACTAACAACTCGAATTAACGCGTGCAAGTGCTTTCCATTAAACCTGCTGAAAACCCTGTTATTCGACGCACGGCGAAAGCGCCGTTTAATCCCGTCCCGCACAATTTACGCGGAAAGCCGTACATGGCTGGCAAAAGCTACCGAGCAAGGTTTCTCCACGAAACAGTCATATTATTTCGAATCCGCCGCCAGAAAATACCGCAATGCAGCGGCAATAAACATGGCACACGGCGACTGCATTAACGATTTGATCCGGAAACCGCAAGCCCAGCCAGAGCGAGTGGAAACGTTTTCCGCACCAATAAACCGTCCGTTCGATTAATTCGCTCGCGCCGTACGTGAACTGTTCGTGTGCGGGCAAATCCTCATGTTTTACCGGATGGCCTCTAAATTTATGCGGTTGAAATACGGCTGTCACTTAATTGGAATTGCAGTGCGGTGCAAAAAAAACCCCATCCGGCAAAACCGGATGGGGCGGCGCGTGTGCAGGGCGCGATCAGGCCGCGCTTATTCGGCAAACGGCAAGGTCGTCTGGCCTTCGGCGCGCATGCCGAAGACGTTGAGCGTCATTGCGACGAACGCGTAGTAGCCAAGCAACCCGACCAGGTTGATCGTGGTTTCGTGGCCAAAGCGCTCGACGGCACGCGCGTAGGTCGCATCGGAAACACGCTTCGAGTCGTACAGCTCGGTCGTGAATGCGTAGATCAGCGCGTCGTCGGGCTCGTCAAACTGGGGCGTGGCGCCCGTGCGGATCTGCTCGGCCAGCGCCTCGGGCACGCCTGCCTTCAGCGCGATGGGATAGTGGATGTACCACTCGGCCTGCGCCTGCCAGCGCGCGGCCGTGACGAGGATCGCCAGTTCGGACAGGCGCAGCGACAGGCCCGTCTGGTAGCGGCAAAACGCGCCAAGGCGCTGCGCATGCTGCGCCAGTTCCGGGCTGTGGATCCAGCCGAGGAACGGGCCGTTGAGGTTGCCGCGCGGACCGGAAAGGATCTCGTCCAGCACCGCCTTCTGTTCAGGCGAAGCCTGGGCAGCGTCGAATGCGGGAAGCCGCGAGGTCGGATTTTGCGTCATCGATGGTCTCCATTGGAGGTCATGGCCGGTCGCGGCGACTGCTTGCGGTCGCCGCGATTTCGGCCGCCGCTAGCGGCGGACAGTTAGTTGCACTTCAATCTGTACGGCGAAGCTTACGCCGGGCGCGCCACGCCCGTTGCGTCGAGCGCGCCGTCGACTGCGGCGGCAAGCCGCTCGACGATCGTGTCGATGTTCTGCTCCGTGCAAATGAAAGGCGGCGCGAGCAGCACATGATCGCCGTTGCGCCCGTCCACGGTGCCGCCCATCGGATAGACCATCAGGCCGCGCGCGAACGCCTCGCGCTTGACCGTCGCGTGCAGCTTGAGCGCCGGGTCGAAGGTCGCCTTCGTGGCGCGGTCCTTCACCAGCTCGACGCCCACGAACAGACCGCGGCCGCGCACGTCGCCCACATACGGATGGTGCGCATACCGCTCGCGCAGACGCGCGCGCAGTTGTTCGCCGCGGGCGAGCACGTTGTCGAGCAGCTTCTCTTCAGCGATCACGCGCTGCACTTCGAGCGCAGCCGCGCAGGCCGTGGCGTGGCCGATATAAGTGTGGCCGTGCTGGAAGTAGCCGCTGCCGCCCACGATCGTCTCGTAGATGCGCTGGCTCACGAGCGTCGCGCCGATCGGCTGGTAGCCCGCGCCCAGGCCCTTCGCAATCGTCAGCAGGTCCGGCGCAACGCCGTCCTCCTCGCAGGCGAACAGATACCCGGTACGGCCCATGCCCGACATGATCTCGTCGAGGATCAGCAGCACGCCGTAGCGGTCGCACACCGCGCGAATCTTGCGGAAGTACTCGCGCACGGGCGGCACCGCGCCGGCCGTTGCGCCCACCACGGTCTCGGCGACGAAAGCCGCGACCGTCTGCGGGCCGAGTTCGAGGATTTTCTGCTCGAGTTCGTCGGCAAGGCGCTGCGCGTAGGCCTCGTCGGTTTCGCCCTCGCTGCGCTCGCGGTACGCGTAGCACGCGCTCACGTGATGCGATTCGATCAGGATCGGCAGGAACGGCTCGCGGCGCCACGCGTTGCCGCCGATCGCGAGCGCGCCGAGCGTGTTGCCGTGATAGCTCTGGCGGCGCGCGATGAAGTGGCGGCGCGTAAGTTCGCCCTTCTCCACGAAGTACTGGCGCGCGAGTTTGAGCGCGGCTTCGATCGCCTCCGAACCGCCCGACACGAAGTACACATGGTCGAGCCCCTTGGGCGCGGCGGCGATGAGGTGATCGGCCAGTTGCTCCGAGGCCTCGGTCGTGAAGAACGAGGTATGCGCGTACGGCAGTTGTTGCGCCTGACGCTTGATCGCCTCGATTACGCGCTGGTTGCTGTGGCCGAGGCATGAGACAGCGGCGCCGCCGCTTGCGTCGACGTAGCGCTTGCCGGTGGAATCGATGATTTCGATGCCTTCGCCTGCCACCGCGACGGGCAAGGTTTGCTTCGGCATCCGGTGAAACACCTTGGTCATATGTGTCCTCGATGAAGTCTGTGAATGATTAGCGGGTCGCGCCGGCCACATGGCGCGCGTTCGAATCGATAAAGCAGCCGAGCACGCGCTCGACGCCCTGCCAGACGTCGAACGCCACGCCGCGCGGCTCGACGCGCATGCAGGCGGTGGCGAGCGTGTTCTCGTCGTCGGGGTCGTGCGGGTCGTCGCGGAAGATCGGCAGGCCTGCGCCCGCGCGATCCTGCAGCACCTGCACGAAGGCCGCGCCGTCGGGCTGCGCGCCAAGCGCGGGCAACAGTTCGGCGAGACGGGTCTGGCGATCGCGCGACGAATCGGTGACGATCTGCGCCTCACGCTCGCAGCCCGTGTGGATGAGGTGATTCGCGTGGCCCGAGGGCGCGCTCACTTCGCGCGCCGAAGCGCGCTGCGCGGTCGCTTCGACGCTAACCACACGCACCTCGCCCGCCTCGTCGGTCCCGCCAATCGTGTGGTGGAAGCCGCTCGCGCGCGGCGTGTCGCGCAGCAGCGCGAGGGCTTCTCCCAGCGTCGCGCAATCGAGCACGGCGCGCGCGAGAATCATGCGCGGCACGCCCACGCGCGGCTCGCGGATGCGCACGTTGTTGATCGCTTGCGCAAGTCCCGCGCGCGTGGCCGCGAAGGTATGCCCCGGCAGCGAGCCCGGATAGTAGAAGCTCACGAAACCGGGCCTTCCTTCGGGTTCGACCTCGACCACGCTGCAGCGGCCATGCAGCCAGGGGGCGCCGTCTTCGTTGTGCGCAATGAGGCCTGCGCCAGGCGTGCGCACCGCGAGCGTCGTGCAGCCGTCCGGCGCGTTGTGGATCAGTTCGCCGCGGCAATTCCAGAGGAACAGGTCGTCCGCGGACCAGTTGAGCGCCTGCGCCATGGCGTCGATTTCCGCGACATAGGACGGGAAATGCTGCACGGCTGCGGCGCGCAACTGCTGCGCGAACGCACTGCCGCGCCAGCGGCTCACCGCCTGCCAGGCGCTGCTTTGCGCCATGTAGTCGGCAAAGATCGGCTTCACGTGTGTGCCTAGCTGCCGGCCGATCGCCTCGGGCGAGCCGGCTACACGGATAGTCATGAGTTCCTGCATCTGTTTTCTCGCTTCGCTACCGGTATGGGTCTACCTCTTCCTATAGTCCGCTTTATACGCCTCAACAACATCTGTTGTCAATTTTAATACCGACTACAACAAATGAGATGGGTACGGATGATGCAAAACCGGATTCCGTCTCACAACGGCATCCGGCTGCGGAAAAACAAGCGGGAAATGGCACGGAAATGCCGGGGCGGCGCTCAGGGCATGTAAGCGCCGCGTGCGTTCAGGGAACGCTCGGCCTGTTCGAGCTGCGCGATCGCGCCCGAGCCCTCGAGCGCCAGCAGATGGGCGACGAGCGACTCGGCCAAGGCCGTCGCGGCGACGAGCGAAGGGAAAAACGACGGACTTTCGTGCGTGAAGATCAGCGCCTTGTCGGCGTTCAGTGCGATGGGCGAGACGGCGCTGTCGGTAATCGCGATCAGGCGGCTGCCTTTGGCGAGCGCGGCCTCGGCCACGCGCACCGCCTCGACCGAATACGGTGCGAAGCTGACAACAATCGTTGCGCTGTCGCGCTCGATGCCGAGCAACTGCATCTCCAGCGTCCCCGCCTCACCGCCCAGCAAGGAAACCGAAGGCCGGAACAGCCGGTAGCCGTAGACGAGCCCGAACGCCACCGCATAACACGAGCGAAAGCCCGCCACGTGCACATGCTTCGCGCGGCGCAATACGCGCGCCGCCTCGACCATCGAACGTGTGTTGTGCGCGGCGCTCGCCTCCAGATTGTGCTGTTGCGCCACGAGCAGGTCGCGCGCAAGGCCGCCCTTCGCATTGCCCGCCACGAGCGAGCGAGCCCGCGAGGAAAGCGGCTCCGGCCGCGTGCGCACACGCGCGACGAACAGGTCCCGCAGCTCGTTCCAGCCTGGAAAACCCAGTTGCTGGGAAAGCCGCACGAGCGAAGCCGGTTGCACGCGGGCGCGCTCCGCCACTTTGCGCATGGACGAGACGGCCACTTCGTCGGGATGGTCGAGCAGGAAGGCAGCGCCGGTCTGGAACTGCGGGCTCAAGTCGGAGAAGCGCGCGCGGATCAACGCGGCGAGCTGGTCGAAACTGTCTGGCATGCGTCGCTCGGGCAGTGGGTGACAACAAATGTTACCACCGGTGTTGCCGGATGTTGCAAGTCGGGACAGATGATTCGTGATTGGCAAACGAAGGGTTTGCAGGCAACGCGCGTCCCACGCCAAGCGCGCTTTCGCCGCACTGTAAAAATTACCAGCACCCGCCCAGGTGACCTTCCAAACGCTGGACGCAAACGCCACCCCTAAGAACAGTCACTTAGCCATATTCGTTGCAAGTTTCGCAGGCGAATGTCGGCCTGCATCTGGATTGCGTTGCGCGAGCGCTGGCGCTTTGCATTGAAAGTGTTGCGCGCCAGTGGTTTCTCCCTGTACCTTGAGATCGCCTAAGCCGGTCACAAGGAACTAGCCCATGTTTAAGTCGAAACTACGCCGAGCGCTCGTTAAGGAGCGTCGAACCACGATGGATAGCCAGCGCTTCGATCGTGAAGCTTCCGCGCAGCGTCAGGCGGCTGGCCAGCCGCCGGAAGTCGAACCGAAATCGGATATACCACGCTTTGGTGAGCGCCCATCGCGCCACTGAGCGCTGACGCATTCGCGCGCTCGGATCGAACTCGGGCAGACTCGAAGTGGCGGGCGGCGACATCGGCTATTCGCCGATGACATTCGAAAGGTCGCTCGGGTTGACGTTGCGGGCTGCCGCCTCGCTGGCAAGCCATTCTCCATTAATCAGATTCCTGAACTGGCTCACGGCTTCATTTCCCCCAACGCAGCACGAGCGGATCGAGGCGCCGCGCCGTGTCGATGAGGCCGCGACGAACCTCGGGATGCAGCGCAGGCCACGGATGCCGCGGCGCCTCACACGCGATCACACCGCCCTCTTTCATCAGCGCCTTCGCCGTAAGGAAGCCGGCCTGCCGGTTCTCGTAGTTGATGAGCGGCAGCCAGCGCTGGTACTGCGCGAACGCGGCGTCTTGATCGCCTTTGCGATATGCCTCGATAACCGGGCGAATGCCGTCGGCGAAACCGCCACCCGTCATCGAGCCGGTGGCGCCCGCGTCAAGGTCCGGCAGCAGCGTGATACCTTCTTCACCGTCCCACGGCCCTTCGATCGCTTCGCCGCCAAGACGGATCAATTCCCGCAACCTCGACGCGGCACCAACGGTTTCGATCTTGAAGTACGCGACGTGCTCGATCTCCTTCGCCATACGTGCAAGGAACGGCGTGGAAAGCGGTGTGCCGGCCGCCGGGGCGTCCTGAATCATGATGGGAATGCCAACCGAGTCGGAAATCCGTTCGAAGAATGCTTGAATCTGCGCTTCGGGAAAGCGGAACGTCGCGCCGTGGTACGGCGGCATCACCATGAGCAACGACGCGCCCATTGCCTGCGCGCGGCGACTGCGTTCGATACACACCATCGTGCTTGTGTGCGTGGTGGTGACAACTACCGGCACCCGGCCGGTGACGTGCTCGAGCACCGTACGCGTGAGCACCTCGCGCTCTTCGTCCGAGATCAGAAACTGCTCGGAGAAGTTCGCGAGAATGCACAGCCCGTCCACACCCGAGTCGATCATGAAGTCGACGCAACGCTTCTGGCTTGCGAGATCGAGCGTGCCGTCCTCGTGGAACGTGGTCGGGACGACCGGGAAAATGCCGCGATAGCGGGGGTTCGAAAAGCCTGGCATACCCACCCTTACTCGATGATCTCGAACTGGTCGAGGAATTCAGTCTTGAGCGTGAGGCCGAGGCCCGGCACGTCGTCGCGCAGTTGCAGGAAGCCGTTGTCGGCAACGGGCTCGCCGTCGAAGATGTAATAGAACAGCTCGTTGCCAACCTCGACGTCGAACATGGGGAAGTATTCGCTCATCGGCGAAGCGACCGAGCTCATCGTTAGGTGGTAGTTGTGCATCTGGCCCGCGTGCGGCACCACGGGAACCGAATACGACTCGCACAGCGCATTGATCTTGTGCGCAGCAGTGATGCCGCCCACGCGATTCGTGTCGTACTGGACGACACTCACTGCACGCTGTTCGAGCAGTTGCTTGAAGCCGTAGAGCGTAAATTCGTGCTCGCCGCCCGAAATGGGAATGCTCGACGCCGCATTCAGTTCTGCATAGCCGTTGATATCGTCGGCGATGACCGGCTCTTCGAGCCAGCGCGGTTCGAACTTCTCGAGCTTCGGCAACATGCGCTTCGCGTACTCGAGATTCCAGCCCATGTAGCATTCGAGCATCAGGTCGTTGTCGTAGCCGATCACCTCGCGGATCGCCTCGACCGACTTGAGGTTTTCCTTCACACCGTGTTGCAGGTGAGCCGGCCCGTAGCCGAAGCGTATCTTGAAGGCGGCAAAGCCCTGATCGAGATACTTCTGCGCCTCGTTCTGCATTTCCTTGAGGTCGGTGCGATAGAGCTTGCTGTAGTAGCAGGGAATCTTTTCCTTGGTGCGTCCGCCCAGCAGCTTGAAGACAGGCTTACCCACCGACTTGCCGAGAATGTCCCAGATGGCGAGATCGACCGCCGAGATGGCGGCCATGCCCACGCCCTTGCGGCCCCATGCGTGGGTGCTGCGATACATGCGCTGCCACAGGTACTCGTAGTCCCACGGATCCTGGCCGATCACGAGCGGCGCAAGGTACTGATCGATGATCGCCTTGGCGATGGCCGGGGCGAGCGCCACGTTGCCGAGACCGACGATGCCGTCATCGGTTTCGATTTCGACCACGGTCCACGAATGAAAGCGGAACGTGCTCATGGTCTCCTGCGGCGCATATAGCAGGTCCATGGCGTTGGAGCAAAAGTTGCCTCGCGGCGGCACGGTCTTGCCCTTCCATTGAAAGAGGCGGGCACGTACTGATTTGATCTTCATAAGCGTTCTCAGGAGTACTTAGGTTGAGAAATGGGATCGTCGTCGTCATTGACAGCTACGGCGACTGTTACGTGATGCGCCGCCGGTGCCTGGCGGCTAGTTGCGCCGCGCCGCATCCATGCGGCATGCAATCTGCAGGGCCTGCCAGGTGGCCTCGTCGTCGGCGCGCACCTGCCAGGGCGCGCCCTTCTTTCAGGTGGTCGCCGATCGCACCTGCGGCTGCGCCGTGTGCGACGCGCGACGCATCAACATCAGCATCACGGCGCCCGCGAAGGCGACGCACGCGAGGCTCAACATGCCAGCGCGCGGGTCGGCGAACGCCTGCTCGGTCCAGGTCTTGAGGTTCGGTGCGACGAAGCCGCCGACATTGCCGAGGGAGTTGATGAGCGCGATGCCGCCCGCCGCGGCCACGCCGCCCAGGTAGTTGGTAGGCAAAGTCCAGTACAGCGGCTGCACGGAAACGAAACCGCTCGCTGCGAAACAGAAGGCGACGATGACGGGCACGAGGCTCGACGAGAGCGCCGAAGCCGCAATACCGCAACCGGCGCAGACCAGCATGAGCGCGGCCAGCCTGCGGTGCGTGCCAGTGCGGTCGGCAAGACGCGTGACCCACCAGGTCACGCCGAGTGCGCAAAGCCAGGGAATGGTGGTGAGCAGCCCCACGGCGAGGTCAACCTTGCCGCCAGAGAGTTCGGCAATACGCGTGGGCAGATAGAACACGACGCCGTACACGCTCATCTGCACGGTGAAATATACGAGGCAAAACGCGGCGAGCCGAGGGCTGCGGAACATGTCGCGCAGCGTCGCCGGGCCGTGGCTTAGCTTGGCCGCGTCCTCCTGCGACAACGCGTCGGTTAGTGCACGGCGCTCGTCGTCCGCAAGCCAGTCTGCCTTGTCGGGACCGTCGTTCAGATAGAAGAACGCGATCACGCCCACGATCGAAGCCAGCAACCCTTCCACCACGAACATCCACTGCCACGGCTTCAGACCGAACGGCGCCTGCAACTGAAGCAAAAAGCCGGACAGCGGGCCTCCCAGCACCAGCGCAAGCGGCAAGCCGAAGTAGAAGACCCCCATGGCCTGCGACCGAACGTGCTTCGGAAACCAGTAAGTGAGGTAAAGGATCACGCCGGGGAAGAAGCCGGCCTCGGCGGCGCCGAGCAGCACGCGCAGCGCGTAGAAGGTGGTAGCGTCGTGCGCGAAGGCCATGCCCGCCGAAACGATGCCCCACGTCACCATGATGCGGGACATCCACAGTCGCGCGCCGAAGCGGTGCAGCGCCAGATTGCTCGGCACCTCGAAGATCGCGTAGCTGATGAAAAAGATGCCGGCTCCAAACGCGAATGCGGCGTTTGACAACCCCGTATCGGTCTGCAGTGTCGCCTTGGCGAAGCCCACGTTGGCGCGATCAATAAAGGCAATCACGTACATCAGCACGAGGAACGGCAGCAAGCGCAAAAGGCACTTGCGGATGGCGGCATTGCACGCAGGGCTGGCGACGGGGCTCAAAAGCATGTGGACTGTCTCCGGATACGCGTCGCGGCGCGGGCTCGTGCCCGGTGGCGACGTCTACGTTTTGGCTCGAAACAGGCGCAGGGGCCTGCTTGGGGGAAAATATATGAGGGGGAGGCGATAAAATCCATTGACGTTTTTCTATGTCGTGATAAAAATTATTGATATACCCTGCCGCGGGACGCCATCCGGCTGTCCGGCCGTGTCTCTTTCCTCTGCGTCAGCCCCGTGAGCCTCAACCCTTCCACGATTCCGCCAGTCACGAGCCTCCAGAGCCGCCTGAAGATGCAGCACCTGCGTCTGCTGCTCGCGATCGAGGAGCGTGGTTCGTTGCGTCAGGCGGCGGACGCGCTCTCGCTCACGCAGCCGGCAGTGACAAAAATGCTGCAGGACATGGAAGCGCTGCTGGGCGTCACGCTGTTCGACCGGCATCTACGCGGCCTGCGGCCCACGCGCTTCGGCACGGCCGTCACGCGCTACGCCACGCTGGTTTTCTCGGACATGGCGAATCTTCGCGACGAGCTGGCGTCGCTCGAAACGGGCAAGGTAGGCAAGGTGCGCGTGGGCGCGGTCATGGCGCCCACGCCGGTGCTGATGGCGGAGGTGATCCGGCGGCTCAAGCGCGATCATCCGCGGCTGAACATGACGGTCCAGGTCGACACCAGCGACATGCTCGTGCCGCTACTCGAGCGGGATCAACTGGATCTGGTGCTGGGTCGCGTGCCCGAGGGTTGGGATTCCAGCCATCTGGCTTTCGAGCAACTGGGCGACGAGCGGCTTGCCGTGGTCGTGGGATGCGATCACCCGCTGATCGACCAGAGCGCCCCGAGCTTTGCCGAACTGGCGACTTATCCCTGGATCCTGCAGCCCCGGCCGAGCCCGATGCGGGCGTTGATCGACCGCTCCTTCGCGGACGCAGGCGTTACGCCGCCGCAGAGCACGATCGAGACGGCGGCAATTTTGATGACGACGTCACTGCTGCCCGGGAGCGACCTGATCGCCGTCGTGCCGATGGCAGTGGCGGATTTTCATGCCCGCATGGGCTTGCTGCATATCCTTCCAGTGCCGCTACCGCGCAAGCTCGGCCCCTACGGCATCGTCACTCGCGTGGGAAGGCCGCCGAGCGCGTCGACGTCGTTGCTGATCGATGTATTGCGCGCCGTGGTGGCAGAGGGTGTGCAGTAGCAGTCGATAGTCACCCGGCTGACATGGCAAAAACGAGCTTTACGTAGCGTGCCGACTGTCCAGATGCTCGCCGATTGATTTCAGCCTGCCCCGGTCCACTTTGCCTAACGAATTGCGCGGCAACTTGTCATCGCTCGCAACCCGGGTGGACAGGTCGAGCAATACTTCCTCGACCTGCGTCGCGGCTTCGGTCAGTTCAACAAAACCGATTACGCGCTGACCGAGGACGGCATCCGGCACACCGACTATCGCTGCCTCGCGCACGCCGCGATGGACAAGCAGCGCGTCCTCAACTTCGACTGGCGAGATATTCGACTCGCCACGGACGATCAGGTTTTTCTTTCTGGCGACGTACCAGAAATCGCCGGCCTCGTCCTGTCTCAGCACATCGCCCGTGGCCCACCAGCCATCCTTGCGTGCGTCGTCGATGTGTCCGGGCCCATGCCAGTAGCCGACGAACATGTTCGGACCGCGCAGCAACAGCTCGCCCGCTTCGCCGCGTTTGACGGTGTTGCCTTCTGGGTCGACGAGGCGGACCCGGTTCATATCGACCGCACGGCACCGTATTATGTTGAAGCTAGTCGAGTCTTTTTCTGGCATTCCATAGATGCTTCAGCGTTTCACGCTATGACGCGTCAAAATTATGGAAATCATTTGGATTCCTGATCGCATCGGGTCGACTCAAGGTAAAAATTAAACCAGCCATTAACGCCAGCCACTGCCCTGCAGGATCGGAGATCGTCAGCTGGCGTGGATCCAAACGCAAGCTGGAAACTTCCGTCTGCTGATGAATAACGGATGTAGAGTATTGGCTGCCTGCGGGAATGATAATCAGCAGGTCTTTCATAAGGCTCATTCACGAAGAGAATCGATCGCTGGATAGAAGTGACCGAACTACACGTTGAGCTCGACGAATGGCTTACATGGCTGGGTTGGAGCTTCGACCGTCGAGCGGCGAATGAACGGTTGCGGATGTTTGCGTTCGCGACATGACTCACGGCAATCAGGTATTGCCCCGGGCGCTATTCCGCTACGGTTTGAAGTGGTCCAATCGCTTGCTCTCGAAGGCGCTAACGACGAAATCGACAAAAACACGTGTCTTGGCCGAAATGAGCGTTCGCGATGCGTAGTAAAGCGAAATTGTGCCGGCGTCCGCGTACCAGTCCGGCAGCAGCCGAATCAGATCTCCGCGCTCCAGGTCGGGCAGCACATCGACCAACGCGATCAACGACATGCCCAGGCCAAGACGCGCGGCCTCGCGCATCGCCGCGGGATCATTCACGACGATGGTTTCCGTGAACGTTCCCGGCACCTCAATACCGTTGGCATTCCGGAACATCCAGCGGCGAATTCGCCCCGTTTGCGGCGAGCGCATGGCGATGCCGTTGTATGCAGCGAGTCCCGAAGGATCGGCCGGCAGCGACCGGCCGGACATATAGGCCGGCGAGGCCACGGCGACGATATGCACCGGGGCCAGCGCGCGTGATACGAGACCGGGGGCGAGATTGAAGGCACCGCCGATGGCGGCGTCGTAGTTCTCGGCGATCAGGTCCACGGGCCGGTTCTCGAAGTGCCATTCCGGCTTGATTCGCGGGTACCTTGCAAGGAAAGGCGGCAGCAAAGGCAGGATATGCGTGACGCCAAACGTTGGACTCAAGCTGACTTTCAAGACGCCTGACGGCTCGCTGTTGTGGGCTGCGGCCTCGGCAATGGCGGCCTGGAGCGCATCGAGATTACCGTCGATCGAAACCAGGAACCGCTCGCCGGCTTCCGTGAGCGTGAGTTTGCGGGTCGAGCGTTGAAACAACCGTACGCCCAGGTTGCGTTCGAGCATCGCCACGTTTCGGCTGACCGCCGCGGCGGTCAGCCCCAGCCTGCGCCCCGCCTCTGAAAAGCTGCCGCCTTCCGCCGCCCGTACGAAGGATTCGAGGTTTGCCAACGTTTCCATATGGGTCGACGATCTTCAACGATTGCTTGAAGCGGAAACAAAAGAATACCCACTAATCGCGGCGCAACAAAGGGCCTATCTTCGCTCCACACCCTCTCAACCTGGAGTGAAAGCATGAAAGGCATCGTTCTCACCGCGTTCGGCGACCCAGCGAAAGTCCTCGAACTGAGGACCCTTCCCGATCCGACGCCGCCGGGACCCGGTGAGGTCGTGGTCCGCGTGACCAGACGCAGCATCCATCCCGGCAACCTGGCGATGGTCCGCGGGCGCTTCAACATCCCGCTTCCGGCAGACGGCTTCGTGGTGCCGGGAGGCGATGGCGTAGGCGTCGTCGAAGCCGTGGGCGAAGCTGTGGGCCCCGCACAGGACGTGAAGCCGGGTGCACGAGTGATCTTCTATCCCAGCCCGGGCGCCTGGGCAGAGCGTCTCAAGACGCGCGTCGAACTGGTGACGCCCATCCCGGACGACCTGTCGGACGCCATCGCTGCCCAGTTGCTCCCGAACACGGTGATCGCCCTCATGCTGCTGCGTGCCGCAAAACAGGCAGTGCCGGACGCAGGGTGCGAGACGCCGATCTTGCTGACCGCTGCCGGGTCCTCCGTGGCACGCATCCTCGCAGTTGCCGCCCGCCGGCGTGGCTTGAAGGTCGTAAGCGCGGTACGCAGCAGAAACGGCGCGAACGCCCTGTCCGAGCGGTTTCCGGATTTGACCGTGGTTTCGACGGCCGATACGGACTGGGCCGACCAGGTCCGCCGGGCCGCAGGTGGGCGGCCGCTTCAGGTCGTCATGGATCCGATAGGAGGCGCGATGGTGAGCGATCTTGTCCGGCTGCTCGGCGACGGCGGGGCCCTGCTGTTTTACGGCGGACTCGTGCCGGAGCCCATTGCACTCCCGTCCGTCCAGCTGGCGCATCACGAGATCATGTTCAAGGGCGTTTCGAGCTCGCGATGGCTGCAGACCACGTCGGCCGAGCAGCGCCGCGAGGATGTGGCGGAGGCGATCGAGATCGGCCGCGCGGCGCCCGAACAATTCGAGCTGGAGGCCGACTACGATCTGTCCCGGTTCATCGAGGCGATCACGCACATCGAGCGGGCGGATCGCAGTGGGGCGGTCCTGATCAGCTCGGATTCGTGAGGTGGAATTGCTGGAATCGACGGACTGAGCACAAGCATCCCTGAGCACGACCACCGCACCCAAGGCGATCGCCGCGTTACCGGCCTGGACTCCGGCCACACACAAATGGCTTCGTGCGCAAGACATCTTCGAAGCCAGCAAGTGCGGCAGCAGCGTTCCCTGAGTCGATGGATGACAGCTCCGAGCTGCTTCTGGGGTTGTCCGCTCCCCGTGCAAAGAACACCCACACGCCGGGCTATATCGCCGCTATACAATCGTCTATATCGGTGCTATATTGGTGGTATGGATACACGGACCACCCTGCTTGCTGCGGCGCTGAAAGTTCTCGAAGAAGAAGGCGAGGCGCAGTTTTCGACGCGCGCGGTCTGCTCCCTGGCGGGAGTCACCGCGCCGACGCTATATCACCACTACGGCAGCGCCGACGGTCTGCTAAGCGCCGCGATGGCGGAGGCGTTCGCGCAGTTTCTGGAAAGCAAAAATGCAGCCGCGCAATCGCCCGATCCCGTGACCGTCCTGCGCGATGGCTGGGACGATTACGTGCGCTTCGCGGCCGCACGGCCCAGACTCTACGCGGCGATGTTGGGACGTGTTCTGCAGGGGGCGCAGATACCGGCTGCCCAGCAAGCTTTCGCACTCCTCATCGAGTGCGTTTCTGCCATCGCCGCCGAGGGGCGGCTCGCGCTCGCGGTGGAAGTCGCGGCGGATGTGATGTGGGCGTCGGCTAACGCAGCTTCTCTGCTCTATGTCACGGCGCAACTGCGCCATGCGGCGGCACCCGCGTCCGCCGTTCTCGAGGACATCCGCGAGAACGCCATGCGCGCCATTCTGACAACAGACACAACGGATACGAAAGGCTGAACGACCATGAAAATCCTTGTCACTGGAGGCTCCGGCCTGCTCGGCAGCCGCTTGCTCCCAGCACTCGCAGCGGCAGGCCATCAGGTCTTTGCGCTTGCACGCTCGGCGTCGTCCCGTGAAAGGGTGCAGGAACTGGGCGCTCAGCCTGTCGATGGCGATCTGGAAAGCCGCATGCCGCTGATACTGCCCGCGCTTGATGCCGTAGTTCACGCGGCGGCCATGTTTCGCTTCTCCGGGCCGCGCGCGCCGTTCTTTCACGCAAACGTGGATGGCACCGCGAGACTGCTGGCAGCGGCAGAGCAAGCTGGCGCGGCGAGTTTCGTTCATATCAGCGCGGCAGGCGTCATCATGGACGAATCCGGTTCGCCCATCCGTCATGCAGAAGAGAGCGCTCCTACTTTTGCGCAGCACTTTTCGGCCTATCTGGCGAGCAAGGCGCAGGCCGAGCAGATCGTGCTGGCTGCCAACAAGCCGGGTTTTCGCACCATCGCATTGCGCCCGCCGGCACTCTGGGGGCCGGGTGATCCGTTCAGCCGCGAACTCCCCCGTGCGATCAAGTCAGGCCAGTTCGCTTTCATCGACGGTGGTGACTATGCGTTCTCCACTTGCCACGTGGATAACGTCGTCGAAGCCGTCCAGTGCGCGCTGACGCGCGGCGAAGGTGGTCGCGCCTTTTTCATCACTGATCAGCAGACGCAAACGTTCCGCGAGTTCATCGCTTTAATTGCAGGCGTGCAGGGTCTTTCCGTCAGGCAACTGCGTTCGATGCCTTACTGGCTGGCTTCAGCCTCAGGGCGATTGATGGATGCCGTCTGGGCCATTCTGCGGAAAAACAGCGACCCGCCCCTGTCGCGTTCAATGGTGCGCATGATCGGGCGGGAATTCAGTGTGAGCGATGCTGCGGCACGTCGCGAACTGGGCTATGTCGGAATGACCTCGCGTGACGATGGCTTGCGCAGCTACGAGGTCGCGCATTCTCCTGGAGCGTGATCCTCGCCAACATGCTCGCTGGAAAATCCCACACCGTCTCTGTTATCCGACTCGTCCCTTAATTTGCATTTACAGGTCGTTCGCGGCAGTCCCTGTGATGGTGTAACGGCTGGCATACGGGGCGGCTACGGAAGTCCGGCATTGGCGCGGGATCGCCCGGCTGAAGGCGCAACAGTCGTCGCGGCCCTTCGACCAGGAACGGTCCTTCGACTTTACGCGGATAGTCACTCGAACGTCGCTTCCTCATCCCGTAGCGGACTTTTAGGTGATCCGTTAGTTGTGCTAGTTTCTGCTATTCGTCGAGCTCAATGTGTAGTTCGGTCGCTTCTATCCAGCGATCGATTCTCTTTGTGAATGAGCCTTATGAAAGATCTGCTGATTATCATTCCCGCAGTTGATCCGAGCCGCGCCCCAGACGGCGCGGCGATCCTGTGGCTGCAGATGCAGGACATGCCGGCACGCCTCTCGGGGGACGCCGCGGGCGAGATTGAGGTCCCGCAGGACGGCCGCTGGACCGAGGCCGTGCGCGAGCAGGTGGCCGACCGCATCCAGCGGCGCCTCGAAACGGTGATGCCAGGGCTCGCCACCAGGATCGTGGGCCGGCGCGCCTACTCACCCGCGGACCTCGAACGCCTGAACTGCAATCTCGTGGGCGGCGACCCCTATTGGGGGGTATGCTCGCCAGACCAGTTCTTCTGGCTGCGCCCGTTCGCGGGCGTCTCAGGTAAGCGCGGGCATACCGCGCCGTATGCGAACCTGTACTACATCGGCGCATCGACCCATCCTGGTCCCGGGCTCGGCGGCGGCTCGGGTTGGATGGTCGCAAACCAGCTCAGTTGACGAGGCATCGACATGGTTACGGACCTTGCACGCTCGTGGTTGACCTGCAGCGCTCCTGTGACTGCCGCACAGGCCGCCGGCCGGCCGCTCGTGGCGCTGGAATCGAGCATCATTGCCCACGGCATGCCCTACCCGGAGAACGTTCGCACTGCTCATGAAGTGGAGTCCTTGATCCGAGACGCGGGCGCTGAGCCCGCGACTATCGCACTGATCGGTGGGCGAATCCACATCGGCCTAACGGACGACGAACTGGACCTGATCGGCCGCTCGGACCGGGTACATAAGGTCAGCCGCCGTGACCTGCCGGCCGTGCTGGCCGGAGGCGGGCCCGGCGCCACGACGGTGGCTGGCACGATGATATGTGCCGCGTTGGCCGGCATTGAGGTCTTCGTCACCGGAGGCATTGGCGGCGTACACCGGGGTGCGCCGGAGACCTTTGACATCTCGGCCGACCTGCAGGAACTGGCGAAGACCTCGGTGGCGGTAATCTGTGCCGGTGCGAAGTCCATCCTGGACATCGGGCTCACACTGGAATACCTGGAAACCCATGGCGTCCCGGTACTCAGTTGCGAACAGGACAATTTCGCGGCGTACTACACGCGTGACAGCGGCTTTCGCGCGGACTTCAGGCTGGACGACCCGGCGGAGCAGGCGCGGTTCATCCGCACCAAGTGGGACCTCGGCCTCGAGGGCGGTGTGGTGTTGAGCACCCCGGTGCCGGTAGCGGCAGCGATGACGTTCGAAGAGATTGACGCGCTGACTCAGCAGGCGCTCGACGAGGCCACTGCGAAAGGAATCACCGGTAAGGCCGTGACCCCCTTCCTGCTGGCGCGCATCACGGCGTTGACAGGTGGACGCAGCCTCGCGACAAACATCGCGATCGTGAAACACAATGCCGAGGTCGGGGTACGGCTGGCGCTGGCGTTGGCACACGTAGAGCGCGGGACAAGCGCGGCGTAGCCACCGGAACGTCGGGTCGCGACCAGACTGCGCGGCAGCTTCCAACGACCGCCCCTGGCGTGCGCCGTGAAAAGGGAGTGCGCTCTCGCCGGCGCCATTGGCATCCGCAAACCTTGCCATCGCGCGCTGCAGGTGCTACATGGCATAGGCCCTTCGTTGCTGGGTTGTGTTCGCTCGCGCATCCATTGCCGTATTGCCATCGACATCAACATATCGATGTGAAGACCGCGTCATTTCGTGAAAAGCTCTTGCGCTATCAGTAGGCGTAGGTTCAAGTGCGCTCAAGCTACCGCGGCAATTCGGCACGGCGATAATGGTGAAACGCCAGGGCTAGTTAGCGAACGTTATAGTTTTGCCTACATTCTTACGGCGGTACAGTTGACTAACGATTCAAGCAGCAGTCCCACCTGACCGTCGAAGTTCGATACTGCTGTGCGCCTGTGAAGTCAGAAAAATTCAGACACGGAAGCCCCAAGGTGCCCCGGGGCGGGTAGCCGAACCGCCGCCTTCTTCCTCTCCGAAGCAGGCGGGCAAACGCTCCACGCACCATCGTCGTGCCGAAAGAAGAACAGTGCTCTGGCCCCGTCTGCGGTCGCGACGTACACATAGCGACTACCGCCCCATCGTGTACGACCGAACTCAATCACGTGAACCGGTAGTGCTGGTACTGGAGCTAGCCATTTTTCGACCTGACAGCGTAGAGACTTTTCATCCGTGCTTTTCATGTTCCCCTCCGGCAAGTCCGAGGGCCGATGACGCTGGGCAGAGCGTATCCACTCCCCCCAGTTCGAGCCTTGTCTAACGTCGGCGAACGCGTTACTGGCCGATTTGCCGGCTTACGTGATTCTCCTGCTGGTTTAGTACGTAGTCCTCTCGCCGGGTGATACGGCCGCTGTTCTGGGTTGCCATGTCGCGCTCCTCCTGCCGAATCCGACGGTCATCGCTATGGAGTCTCGCCGCCTCGGCGTGCGACATTTCCCCTTCACGCACCTCCTAGTGAATGCGTCGGTCCTGATTCGCCAGGCGGTGATTCACCTCTGCGCGACGTGGGTGCGTTGCATCCCAGCTGGTCTGCGCTGACGCGGTGCCTGCGAATGACAAAGCAAGTACAGAAATAGCCGCGATTTTGTAGGCAACGTTGTGCATGTTCGTCTCCGATTCCATTGAGGGGACGGCATCTCGCCGTTCACCTCCTCAACGTCACGGACGACCACCATGTTGACTGACGAGTTGTGAGTTCTGAAACCGATTATTTCGCGTGAGACCGGATGTCCGAACTGGTTCGTGGACCGGTCAGATGTTTCAAATTACACGTCTCGTTACACACAAACACATCAGTAATTTGCGCTCCAAATATATTGCCTTCACTACCGACAAGTGAGGAACGTATGAAGCGAATTTTTGCGCTGGTGCTGATGGCTGCTTGTCTCGCAACCGCGTTGAGCGGCTGCATCGTCGTGCCTGCAGGTGGCTACTACCACCGCTATTAACTTGTCCAACTTTCTGCAACGTGCATGAAGGAGGAGGACGTCGCTCCTCGCCCCGCTCACCCTGGGGGAAAAGTAACGAGACTGGATGCGTGGCGAGAGAGGAGTCCGTTCGGTCTCCTCCTCCGCGCGCTAGACGTCGTACTGCCTTTGCCACGCCAGCTTTCGCTTCTTTTGTCAGTGCTTCACCGGCTGAGGTGGGTCACAGTTAGCGCTCGAGGAGGTCAAGCCGTGGCTCGACAAGGAGATGCCAAAGGTACGTCGCATCACGGCACTCGGTGGCGGTGCAGCCGCCAAAAGCGTGTCGGAAAGCCGTTCGCTAGACACAGCATCGATGGGACCAAAAATTGGCGGCGCGATTTACGGTCTCGTCTCTCTCGTCGACGACATCGAAGAGGGCTCGCACAACGTAACGAGATGGTGGGTGCTTGGCAGAGAGATGCCTGCTGCCACTGGCAACGACAAGACGTCGCTGCTTGTGGACGTGGCGGATAACGACTTCTCCTCTTTACTCGAAGACATGACGGCCGCGAAGCTCAAAATTCCTGCCATCTATGAACGGCCGAGCAAGAGAACGTTAGACACCCATCGTTACCTTATAGAGGTGGAGGGGCACGCAAAAGTTGGCGCATTGCAGGAATTTCTCCAATCAAACACTCAAATCAGGGTGCTTGGTTCGTACGCACGCAAATACTGAGAGTCGAGAGTCGCTTACCAGGAGCGAGGCCGTGGCTGCCCTTGCGATCGAGATGACTAAAGCGCCCGGTCTCCTCGACCGAACCATCGCTCCGAAGAGCAGGCTGCGCGCGACGACGGCGTTTTCAAGCTGGAAGCTCATCGGACCGGAGGCATATCGTTTGCCGCCCGCTTAGATGCATCCGAAACGGCGCATCAAGTTTTCAACTTCAATTTCAATGGACTTCTCGTGATGGTACCGGCGATTCTTGTTCTCAAGGCGCTGTGCAAACCCAACGCAACCCTATTTGAGGACTTGTTTCGCCCCGCCTCGGACACTGTCGATTGCGAGCCCCCAGATGACGATGTAGCGCATGCCGAACGAAGCGGGCTCCATCGAGGAGCCCGCGTGCTTCATAAATCGAGGAGCCGGCTCAAGTCTGTTTAGCCCACAGATCGTCGATCGCGCGGATCGCCAGCAGGTATCCGTTTGCCCCCGCCCCGCAAATTACCGCCGTGGCGGCCACCGAAATCGTCGAGTGACGATATTCCTCCGAGCGTTGGTGGATGTTGGTGATATGCAATTCCACTACTGGCCGGCGGATGAGCTTGACTGCGTCGAGCACCGGAATCCGGCCGAACGAAAAGCCGGCCGGATTGATAATCAGCGCGGCGTCCTGCAGGAAGGCTTCCTGAATCCAGTCGATCAGTTCGCTTTCGCTGTTTGTTTGACGAAATACGCAGTCGAACTTGAGTGCGTCGGCTAGCGTGAGGCAGTTCTGTTCGATGTCCTTCAGCGTGGTGGTGCCATAAAGATGCGGCTCCCTCGCGCCCAGCATGTTCAGGTTGGAGCCGTTGAGGATGTAGAGTTTGCGAGTCATGGTGTCAATGTGTAGAAGAGCGTTCCAGGACCGTGTCTTTGGTTTCCCGGGATATTGCGATCATCAGGAAGGAGATCAGGTTCAGCGAGCCGCAAACCGCGACGATGGCCCACGGGGAGCCGTTAAAGGCATTGAGCAGCGCCACGGCGACGATGGGCATCGGACCGCCGGTGAGCAGGTTGGCTCCCGAGTACGACAGCGCGGACCCGGTGTAGCGCGCCTCGGTCGGGAATGACTCAGCGAACCAGACCGGCTGGATGCCGCTCTGGAACTGCGTGAAGCCGAGGAAGGCGCCCATGAGTGCCATCGTCATGGCGATCGAGTTGTGGTTGAGGATCGGGAAGTAAATCAGGCAGCAGATCAGTGTGCAGGACGAACCGATCATCAGCGCCCGTTTGCGTCCGATCCGATCGCTCAGATAGCCGCCCGCAAGCGCGCCCACGATGGCGCAGACATTCGCCACCATCAGCAGCATGAAGCCGGTCTGCCTGGGTACGCCGAGGTGCTTCGTCAGGTAGCTGAGCGAGAAGACCACGATCAGATAAAACAGCGCGGCCGGGCCGCAGAAGAACAGCGTCAGGCGGAGCGCGGTGCGCCAGTGATATTTGAAGACGGTGCCGAGCGGATTGGCGGCGCGTGTCGATGCGCCAGTCCTCTTGAGCGCCTCGAAGGCCGGAGTCTCGCTAACCTTCCTGCGGATATAGATGCCCAGCAGCACCAGAACAAAGCTCGCGAGAAACGGAACTCGCCAGCCCCAGCTATCGAAGTCGTCCGACGAAAGCAACGCGGCCAGCGTAAAGAGCGAGAAATTGGCGAGGATCTGGCTGAGCGGCGAACAAATGCCAAGCAGACCTGAATACCAGCCACGGCGGTTAGCAGACGCATGCTCCACCGCCATCAGCTGCGCACCCGTCGATTCGCCGCCAAGCGCGAAACCCTGAATGATGCGAAGCGACACCAGCAACGTCGGCGCTAGGATGCCAACCTGGTGGTAAGTGGGCAGCAAGCCCATCAGGAACGACGACGCGCCCATCACCGACACGGTGATCAGCATCAGTTTGCGGCGTCCCCAACGGTCCCCGAGCATCCCGCAAATCACCGCCCCGAGCGGGCGTGCGGCCAACCCTGCCCAGAAACTTGCGAGAGACGCGAGCAGCGAGGCGGTCGGGTCGAGGGACGGGAAAAACAGCTTGGGAAAGATCGTGGCCGCGACCACGCCATAGAGCGCGAAGTCGAACCATTCGAGCGCGGTACCGACAGTTGCCCCTGCTACTGCCCGACGCGCCATCAAGTGAGCCTGCGCAGACCGTCCCTCCGCGGCAAGGTCCGAATCAGCAAAAAATGACATGTTGTCTCCTGAATTCTTGATATGTCGATGCGTTCGTTTCTGGCGACGAACAGGTGCTATTGTTTGTGCTGTACAGGCGGGGCGTTCCGTACCGGAACTGCATCTCATAATATGGAAACCAGCGAAAGATGTCGCTTAGAAACGGCCTAAGAATTCTCGATCTGCTGGCGTCGCAGGGCGAAGGCGCAGGCCTCGTGGCCATTGCCGATGCCTTGTCTCTGCCGCGCAGCACCTGCCACCGCCTGCTCGCCGAACTCGTTGAAGGCGGGTATGTCAGGCAACGGGTCGATCACAGCCGCTACATCCTGACAATGCGCATGACGTCGAACGGACTCGAATTCCTGAGTCTCACGGGCATCGCAGATATCGCCCAGCCGATCATCGAACGCGTCGCTGCGCAGACCGGCGAACTCGCGCGACTGTCGCTGGTGGATGGCGAAGCGATCATCTGGGTCGGGAAGGCGGACGGACACCGCACCGGCTTCCGCTACGACCCCGACATGGGCCAGGCCGCACGACTTTCATGCACGTCGACCGGACACGCATGGCTCATGACGATGACCGACGAACAGGCGGCCTTGCTAGTCTTGAAGCAAGGCTTCGGACAGCCGAATGAGTTCGGACCCAATGCGCCGACGACGCTAAAAGCGCTGCTCGGTTTCGTGCATGCGGCACGCGTGCGTGGCTACGCGATGATCGACGAGGTGTTTGCCCCGCGCATGTCGGCAGTGGCGACGCCCGTGGTGAGCGGCTCACGCTGCGTCGGCGTCATCAGCCTGGCCGGTCCTCGGGTGCGACTAACGACCGGGAAGATTCACGAGTACTCGGGACTGCTACGCGAGGCGGCCAATGAACTGGCCCAGTTGAGCAATATGGCGGGATTCTCACATCGGCCCCCGCTCGGAAAGGGATGAGGACGCAGAATTCAGTCAATATTTAAAAAATATCTAAAGTCACACTGAAATACAACCGTAATACAGCCGGGTACCAGCATCGGCGTCCGTTTCCTGCCCTACCCAATATCCCTGTCACTTGAAGAATTTCAGGCTCACCTCACGCGCCGGCGTCGCGGCCGACGCCGCAAAGCAGCTTTTCAAAAGCTTTGACGCATCCGACGATGATCAGGTGTCGCTGAGTGAGTTTGTTGAGGGAGTGAGCAAGAGTATCGAGAGCGGAAGCCAGGTGTTCAATGACCTCATGGATTCCTATACGAGGGATGCGAACGGGAATCTGGATCTAGCCGCCACCGACAACTTCCTTAGCGCCGGTGTCGCAGCAGAGATGGCTTTCTGGAAAAACCTCAGTCGGTGAATTGGAGTTTGCCGCAGTAGCGTCGCGAGCGCCGCCTCAGGCACCCGATCCTGCATTTGTCGGAAAGGCGTGAAGCAATGGCGGCTCGGAAATGGAAAGCGCAGGCATCCCGTGCCGAGGCCGGTCAAGTCGCCGAGTAAGCCCGAAGCTCCTTCTCGGTTCGGGCTGAATCAGGATCGTCGATAGAGTCAACTGCCTCGATAGCTCGCACGTAGTCTTCAGGCAAATTCGCCTCCCTCGCGCCCACCAATACGTGCTGCTTGTACCAGTGGTAGGGCTGAAGACCCGGTTGCTTCTTCGTAGCGACGTAGGTCAGCGCATACACTCCGCCAGTCGCGGTCTCAACCCGGACACTCAAAGGCTCGTAACCCTTACCCGCTCCTTCGAATGTGTCGAGCGCCTCCCGTTCGCCAGGCACGACCGAGAAAATGACGCCATAGACTCTGTCACCGACGTTTCCCGTGTGCTCACAATCGCATTTTCCCGAGCCGTCTTTCTTGCTCAATTTGTCGAACGCGAGTTTGTAGCCAGTCACAAACCCCGTGGTGACAACCCTCGCTGACGGCAGCCTCGCGATGAGGCGTCGTATCGACATGTTGGAGCCGTACGCGAAATAGGTAAATTCGCTGCTCGAGTGCATAGCTGTGATTGCCCTCGTGACAACTGCAGTGGGACATAACGCACGGCAAGCCACCTGCAACACCTTCCCACACGGCGGCACGGTATTAGCGTCAATACGTGTTCAAGGAAAGCGGAATCGGAACATGAATGTAGCCACCTTCCACGTCGCCGTAAGCATATGAGCGCCCTTCAACCAGGTATCTCGCGGTCAGCGCACACAGCGCGGCATCGAAGTCGTCAATCGATTTCAAGCCAGAGGCGTCGATCATAGCGCTTTCGAGTACTTCAGGCCGTTGCCGGCGCTTCTCCTTCGCAGACGTCCCCTCCTTGCCGCGCAGAGCACAGGTCACGGCATGGGGAAACGTTTCGAAGCTAACACGCCCACCCTGGAAATCGCGAGATGACAGCAGCGGAAAGTCGGAAGTAAAGACCTGGTAAATGACTTCTCCGTTGAACATCCACCGGTAGAAGCGACCCGGATTCTCATCGGCCCGCTTTCGGGTTGGCGTGGCGAATGAAAAGATGCGTTGACGCGCAAGCTCCCTTTCCGCACGCCGCCCTTCGCCTTCGACACCCCATTGGCAAGGCGCGTCGATCCCAACGGCCTGGACGCCGTACTCGAGGCACGCTTGCAGCATCTCCTGCGGGGTTTTCGTATCGGCAGGCCGGAAAGCACGGCTGCCTTCCAGAATGACCAGATGGCAGCCCTTCTTGTCACCGCCCACGTCGATGCCAGCAACCGTCCGTGTATTCACGCGGCCCCGCCACGAGTAACAAGCGCTGAACCGGGCTGGAAGCAGGCTTCCGGAGCCCGGTGTGTGCCACTCAGGCCGCAGCGGCCGTGCTCACAACTTCAGTGGCCGCCGCAGGCGCGGCAACTTCGACGGGCGCCGTCGATTTCACCACAAGCTTCGGCGCACGGGCTTTTCGGACGACAGGTGATTTCGCCGCTGCGCCGTTCTTCGGTGCAGCTTTGCGTGCCGGCGATGCCGCCGCCTTCACAGATACCTTCTTGACAGCAGCTTTTTTCGTTGCCGCGTTCTTTTTTACAGCAGCCTTCTTCGCTGCCAGCGCCTTGGCCGTCTTGGCTGCAGGCTCAGCCTTTTCAATCAAAAACTTCGACCGGTCCTTCGCGCCTGCGAGCCATGCCGGTGCGATGCCACGACCGGACCACGTCGCGCCGGTTTTCGGGTCACGATATTTCGGCGGCTGCGGTCCGCGCACGTAGTTACCTGCCTTAGGCGCTTTCACAGCAGCGGCCGATTTCGGCGCCGCGCCGGCAATCAGGAACTTGCTTCGGTCCTTTGCATTTGCAATCCACGCGGGAGCGCGACCATGGCCGGTCCAGGTCGCGCCGGTTTTGGGATCGCGATATTTCGCTGCCGACGGACCCTGCTTCGCAGCAACGGTCGCGCCCGGCGTGCGGCCGCGCCGCTTGCCGACAAATGCCTCAATGTCAGCAACCGTCACGGCATGCTTGTCCATCAGGCCGCGAATCTTCTCGAGTACAACCGACGATTTCGTTGTCGCCAGCGATTCTGCTTGAGCCTGCAGCTTTGCGATTCTTGCCTGAATCGATTGGAGCGTAGCCATTCGTGGTTTTCCTTTGAAAAGTTAATTTTTTCCACTATGCCACATCGGACGACGAATACAACATTTGGTGTCGAATTAGTTTGCGCCAGGCAGTGGGAAACATTACTTACTATTTCCAGATCGACAAGTCGTCTGACTATCGGTGCGGAAGTGCCGCCGCGTTCTACGCCTCGTCAATTCAATTCAGCGTGTTCTTACTCGTTATGTGAAAGCTGCGAGTACGCGATTTGAACATAGGAATACCGATAGGATCTCGCGCGATACTTCATGTTTTACCTGACCGATAGCATCAGGTTCTCATATCCCTCGATGCTCATCAGAGCCATCGCGCGCTCCGTTCAATACGTATGTTCAGCAACCACACGGGCCACCGTCTCCAGCGACCGCTCGAGCGTGGCCAGATCGACGGAACCGATTGCAAGGCGAATAGCGTGAGGCACGTGAGGCGAAGTCGAAAACGGCAGCGCGGTCGTCACGAAAATCCGTTCGCGCATCAACGCCATCGCGATCGCGTCGGCGCGGACCTCGGGTTCGAGTGGCATCCAGATGAAGTACGACGCTGGGTGCCCTATTCTCTTGAGCGGACCCAGAACCTCGGCGGCGAGGCGCTGACGTATCGCGGCATCGCGCCGCTTCTCGTCTTCGAGCCTCGCCGCCGTGCCGTCTTCCATCCAGCCGCAGGCGATGGCCGTCATGGTCGCCGGCGTGTTCCACGTCGTCGCCCGGATCGCCCGCTCGAGCCTCGGCACCCAATCGCGCGGTGCGTGGATGAAACCGATGCGCAGTCCCGTCGCAACACTCTTCGACAAGCTCGACACATAGACCGTCGTCTCCGGCGCGAGCGATGCCAACGGCGGCGGCGTATCGTCTGCCAGGAACGCATAGGCGGCGTCCTCGATCAGAATCAGCCCATGTCGTCGTGCGATGGCGGCGAGCTCGCGGCGCCGCGTCGCGCCCATCACCCAGCCGAGCGGATTATGAAGGGTCGGCATGGTGTAGACGGCGCGCACTTTTCGTCGCTTGCACAGGGCCGTCAATGCGTCCAGATCCGGGCCGCGTCCGGCGGCGGGGATCGGTGCGAGTTCCAGTCGGCAGGCCTCGGCGGCCAGCTTGAACCCCGGGTAGGTCAGCGCGTCCACCGCCACCACGTCGCCGGGTTCGAATAACGCCATCGCCGTCGTCGTCAGTCCATGCTGCGCGCCGCTCACGAACAGCGTGGTTTCGGCGCTGGCTTCCAGGCCCCGGCGGGCCAGGTGTCGCGCCGCCGTCGCCCTTTCGTGTTCGCGCCCGCCCTGGGGCTGGTAGCGGAGCAGCGACTCCAGGTCGCCGGCCGCCGCGAGCTGGCGCAGTGCTGCCCTGAGCAGGTCGGTCTGATCGGGCGACGACGGATAGTTGAAGCTCAGGTCCACGGCGTCCGCGCTCCACGCATGCAGATCGACGCCTTGTCCGCGGGGCAGCGGCTCCTTGACGAACGTGCCGCGGCCGGTTTCGCCGCTGACGAGCCCCATCGCCTGCAGCTCCGCATAGACACGCGTTGCCGTGACCAGTGCCAGGCCCTCGCGCGCAGCCAGTTCGCGGTGCGTGGGCAGACGCGTGCCGGGACGCAGACGGCCCGCACGGATTTCGACGGCGAGCCGATCGACCAGCGGTTTGTAGCGGGGTTCCGGCATGGCCCAATGTATCCATGACAATAATTTGATTGTATTGATTGTCGGCCCTACCATGGCTCGACACAACCTCTTCCACCGTATGAGGGCGCCATGCACATCGCCATCCTGACCTTCGAAGGCTTCAACGAACTCGACTCGCTGATCGCATTCAACCTCCTCAACCGGGTCCGGCAACCCGACTGGCGGGTTTCGATTGCCAGCCCGGCGTCCACTGTGCGTTCAATGAATGGCCTCGTGCTGGAGGCGCAAGTGTCGCTGAACGACGCATGCGAAGCCGACGCGGTGTTGGTCGGCAGTGGAGTCCGCACGCGCGACGTCGCCGCCGATCCCGCGCTGATGTCGCAACTCAGGCTCGACCCAACGCGCCAGCTGCTTGGTGCGCAGTGCTCCGGCACGCTGATACTTGCGAAGCTGGGCCTGCTGCAGGACGTTTCCGCATGCACGGACCTGACCACCACGCCGTGGGTCGAAGAGGCGGGTGTACCCGTGCTCAATCAGCCGTTCGTGGCCAGTGGGAATGTCGCGACGGCGGGCGGGTGTCTCGCATCGCACTATCTCGCGGCCTGGGTGATCGCGCGCCTCGCCGGCATCGAGGCTGCGCGCAGCGTGATTCACCATGCAGCGCCAGTGGGAGAGAAGGAAACCTACGTGACGCGCGCGATCGGGAACATTTTGCCATTCCTTTAACCGGAAGCCGCTGAACTTATACACGCCCCTTCGAATGTGCCGATCAGCGCATGATATAATTCGCACGCGAACTAAATCGCACATTTTTATCTGCGCGGAAATGAAACATCGCCTCGTCTATCTATTGAATGTCGGACAGCGCCGGCTGCAACGGTGGTCGCAAACACGCGCAGCCGGCGGCGGCGTCACGGCAGCCCAGGCGGGGCTGCTGTTTTTTTTGGGCGATCGCAACGGCGCACTCATGAGCGAAGCCGCTGCTGCGCTGGATTTGGGCGCACCAGGCATGAGCGGTCTCGCTGACCGGACAGAAAAGGCGGGGTTAATCGAACGTCGGGCTGACGAGACCGATGGCCGGGTGTCGCGTCTGTGGTTGACGGAGGCAGGACGTACTGCGCGCCAAAAATCGAAGCTTCGCATGAAAGACCTGAACGCCAGATTGACCGAAGGATTTACGGAAGCGGAAATCGACGTCGTGGCGCGGTGGCTGACCAGCCTGCAGACCAGGTTTCCGCTCGCCGAAGACGGCGACGCGTAACCTCGACCGTGGCCGGTCAGCAAGGCACTGGCTAGTGCTGGGCAACCCTCGAGAAGTCCGGCTTGCGTTTCTCGGCAAAGGCCGCGAATGCCTCCCTCGCCTCGGCGCTCGTCAGCCGCTCCTGAAACTTCGCGCTCTCGCTGTCCATTTGCGCAACCAGCGTTTCGGCTTCGCGCATCAGCTTTTTCATGGCGCTCAGAGAACCGGCCGGCTTGGCGGCGATTCTTTCGGCCATCCTGCGTGCATCGTCGCGTAGTTGATCCTTTGCGCAGACCTTGTTGGCAAGGCCCCACGCGACAGCGGTTTGCGCGTCGAGCGGCTCGCCCAGCGCAAACATTTCGAAGGCCCGCACGTGGCCGACGCGCAGCGGAAGCAGGTAGCTGGACGCCGCCTCGGGGACGAGCGCGAGATTGACGAACGGGGTGATCAGTTCCGCGTCTGGCGCGAGCAGGACGTAGTCGCAGTGCAGTAGAAGCGTGGTGCCGATACCGACCGCCTTGCCCTGGACCGCAGCGATGATGGGCACAGTCGACTTCGCGAGGGCGTGCAAAAAGCGATGCACATGTCGCTCACTGGGCCCCTTACCCGACGCAATGGCTGCGAACTCGCCCACATCGTTGCCCGCGGTAAACATGTCTCCGTCCCCTTGCATCAGCAATACGCGGACATGGCTGTCGCGCTCTGCGTTCTCGATGATGTCTGCCAGCGTGCCATACATCTCGTTCGTCAGTGCATTCTTCTTGTCCGGTCGGGCAAGCGTAATCGTCAGAATGCCGTCGGCTTGATCGACGTGAATTTCCGCGCTCATGGTGCTCTCCTGAAATTTAGTTTGCATGCGAAGTATATGGGTAGTTCGCATGCAAAGTAAACCTGAGGGTCGATGCCATGCAATTCGGGGCCTGCTCGCGAACCCTCGCCCCTGATGACGTCTGAAGCCTGAATTTGGTAGCGGACCGGAATTCGACCAGGTACTCCATTCGCGACGTCGCGCCACTCCTCGCGCGCACGCATGCTCCGTAGCATGGAGGCATGACGAAACAGGCAAGCAACCGGAGGACTGAACATGCTTATTCTCACGGCCGTTATCGTGATCGCCGCCGTGGCGATCTGGAGCGTCTACCGGCGTTATCACCCGCGCCAGGACTGACATGATGAGAGGCTGTTTTAAGGCCTCGTCGCAGCAGCCCGCCACGCCGGCGGGCTTTTTTTTTGGATTCCGCAGTCAGAGCGGCGCCGTCCGCGGAAAAGACGTTTGCGAACACTTCCGCACTCAAAAAAATATCTCCGAATCAGATTCAGCATCCTGACAAAGTTACTGTATAAATGTACAGTTCCAGGAATATCCGTAAAACGCAATGTGTCGTTGTCCCGCTGCTCCTCCCGGAATACTGCTGACGAGTAGCGTGTCGGTCGCGCGGAGTCATCGAACGCTATTTTTGAGTACCAAGGCATGCCAGATGATCGGCGCATAGCCCACATCGACATGGACGCATTCTTTGCGTCGTGTGAACTTTCGCAGTATCCCGAACTACGAGGCGAACCCATGGTGGTCGCCGGTCGTCGCTCGGATGCGCCACGAACGAAGCCGGACGGCACACGCGAGTTCTCTCGGCTACGCGACTATGTGGGCAGAGGCGTCCTCACGACCGCGACCTACGAGGCTCGCGCGCTCGGCGTTCATTCCGGAATGCCCGCCATGAAGGCCGCCCGGTTAGCGCCGGATGCAATTCTCCTTCCAGTGAATTTTGACCTCTACCGAACGTACTCGCGACTGTTCAAGGATGCCGTCCGGTCAATCAGTTCGAGCATGGAAGACGTTGGCATCGACGAGGTCTACGCAGATGTTTCACTCACGGATGGCGATTCAGAGGTCATCGCGCGCAAGTTGAAGTCCGCCGTCTTCGAAGCCACCAATCTCACATGCTCTGTCGGCATCGCGCCAAACAAGCTGCTTGCGAAGCTGTGCTCCGATATGCAGAAGCCGGACGGCATCACAATCGTGACGCTAGAGGACGTGCAATCGAGGATTTGGCCAATGGCCGCGAACAAGATCAACGGCGTCGGCCCCAAGGCGGCCGCCAAGCTTGCGTCTTTTGGCATAACGACCATCGGTGAGATCGCTGCGCGCGACGAGCGCTGGCTCGTCGAGCACTTTGGACGAAGCTACGGGGCGTGGCTTCGCAGAGTCTCAAATGGACTGGATGACAGGCCGGTGGTGACATATAGCGAGCCCGTCTCGATGAGTCGCGAGACCACATTCGAGCGCGATCTACACGCGGTACGGCACCGACAGGAACTGGGCGCAGCGTTTACCCGCCTATGCGAACAGGTGGCGCTCGACCTCCAGCGAAAAGGCTATTTGGCCAGGAAGATCGGCATCAAGCTGCGCTTCAACGACTTCAAGACAGTCACGCGTGACGTCACGCTTCCTGAGCCTATTGATGACGCGAAAGCGTTGCGGCGCGCGGCGACTGAGTGCCTGAAAAGAGTCGAACTTGTTAAATCCATCCGGCTGCTGGGAGTCAAGGCCGGCAACCTCCAACACGCCGGAGAAGCTTCCAGTAACGAGTCGCCTCAATTCACGCTGGATTTTTAGTCCGTGAGCCATTGACCGCGCTCGCGCTCCTTGTCGCAGCGTTTGGACGCCAGGCGCATTCCCGAGAGACTTATCGACCGCGAAACTCCGGTGAACGTCGCTGCGCGAATGCCTCCAGCCCTTCCCTCATGTCGTCGCCGGCGCACGCCGCCCTGCGAAGCTCCGCGATTCTCTCCATCGCATCGACAGGCACCGGCACGACATCTTCGAGAATTCGCAATTGCTCCTTGACCGCAGCAATTGCCAACGGCGCTTTGGTCGCAATCTCCGTGGCCATATGCAGGGCAACCGCCTCGACGTCGGCTGGCTGAACCACGCGGTTGAGCACGCCGTGGCGCTCGGCTTCCTCGGCTTCGAGCGGTCGTGCGCAGAAGAACATCTCCTTCAGGATATGGATCGGCAGGTTGTTGATGAACCGGAGCAAACCGCTCGTGCTGTACGGCAGACCGATGTTCGCCGGCGTCATGGCAAAGCGCACCGTCGTGTCGGCGACGACAAGGTCGCAGCTCATCACGAGGTCGACTGCCCCGCCCCATACGGAACCCGACACCATTGCCATGACCACGCCCGGATACGCGCGCACCTGCCGTAGCACGCGCTCCAGTGGCTTACCCCAGGCAATCGGGTCGTGGTCGGCCTCGAGTTCACCGAGGTCGTGACCCGCGCTCCAGACCTTCTCGCCCACGCCGCTCGTCAAGAGCACTACGGGCACGCCCTTCGATGCCAGGTCTGTCAGTTGATCCTCGAGTGCGCCCAGCAATTCCGCATTCAAGGCATGGTGTCTGGAAGCGTTGCGAAAGACCACCTTTCCAATGCGCCCTTCAATGATTTCAGTGGTGACCTTCACGCATTCTTCCGGCGCAATCGCACTCATTTCGTTACTCCACATGTTGCGTCAGACCGCGCTGTGACTCTTGCGCCGGCACGCGGGGAATTTGATAAAGCACACCCGCGGAGAGTAGCTCATAGAGTTCCGATTCGCTAAAGCCAGTCTCGCGCAAGACTTCTACCGAGTGCTCACCCAGCGCAGGCGGCGCATGGCGTGTCGCTTCGCGAGCAGCCGGCTCGCCCTCCTTCGATGCATTGAACAAGGGCGTGGGGACCTGGCGCACTTCTCCGAGGATTCGATGTTGCACCGCTTCAACCAGACCACAGTGCTGGACCTGTGCATCGGCGAACACCTCCTCGAGCGTGTTGATGGGTCCGGCGGGCAATCCGGCATCGACAAATAACGCCGTCCACTCGCGTTTTCCCCTCGTCTTCAGTCGGCGCTCGATGATTTCCTTCAACTCGCCACGATTGGCCACGCGCGCTTCGTTGGTCGCAAAACGCGGATCGCCCGGCAATTGCGGGAGGTCGAGAAGTTGACACAACCGACGCCACATCTCCGTCGTGATCGGAGCGATATTGAGCGGGCCGTCCGCGGTCTCGAACACCCCGTACGGGGCGATGACCGAGTGCGCATTGCCCGTGCGCGCCGGAACGTCGCCGAGGCTCAGATAGCGTTGCGCATGCACGCTCAGCAGCCCGACCAGACTGGCGAGCAACGAGGTGCTGACATGCTGGCCCTGCCCCGTCCGCTCGCGTTCGAAGAGCGCGGAAATCACCGCAATGGTCAGCCAAAGGCCGGAACTCAGGTCGCCGATGGCCGTGCCCGTACGTGTCGGCTCGCCTTCCGGGAATCCAGTGAGACTCATGAGACCCGAATAGCCTTGCGCAATCTGGTCAAAACCCGGCCAATCCTTGAGCGGGCCGGAGTCGCCAAATCCGCTGATGCTCGCCATGACGAGGCCCGGATTACGCTCATGCAACACGTCGTACCCCAAGCCCATTTTCTCCATGGTGCCTGGCTTGAAGTTCTCGAGCACAACGTCGGCCTTTTCGATCAGGCGTTTTACTGCGTCCAGTCCACGCGGATCGCGCATGTCGATGCACAGTGCTCGCTTGTTCCGGTTGCACGACAAGTAGTACGTACTAATGCCGCGATCGAACGGTCCCCAGGCGCGGCTCATGTCGCCGTCAGGACCGGATTCAACCTTGATGACGTCAGCACCGAGGTCGGCCAGCACCATTGCGCAAAACGGGCCCGAGAGCGCGCGCGTCAAATCGACGACCCTGATTTTCTCCAACGCTTTCATACGATGTCTCCAGTTGCTACTTTTATGTTCCAGCCAAGATTACTCCGGAAGGCGCGCGTGGCGCGTCTCGGTAGCAAAAGGCAGGATGAGAATGCCTAAACCGAAGGCCGCCGCCGTCCAGGCGACCGGCGTGCCCAGCGAGCCCTGCCAGTTAATCGCGGCGGCGAGGACGAAATTGACCCCTGCGCCAATGAATCGGCCTACCGAAGCATTGAACGCGAATGCCGTCGCGCGGATGCGCGTTGGGTACTGTTCCGGCAGCCACAGCGAGAAAATCGCGAAGTTTCCGCCGAAGAATCCCAGCAAAGCAAGAGACGCCATGAATAGACGCAGCCCGTCTGGCAGATAGAATGCCCATCCGAACGCCAGCACGATAGCGCCCGCCATCCCCACGAAATACAGACCGAGAGCCGTTCTGCGCCCCACTTTTTCCGCGAGATACGGCGCGACCAGACAGCCGATAATCGTGCCAACGGACAGAATGGCCGCCCCCACCGACGCAAGGTGAATCGCGTCGACTTTACTGAGTCCGGCGCGCGTCGCGAGACTCACGACGGCACTCGCCTCATAGACGGAGCCGGCCCACAGCCCCACGATTGCCACACCGACGAGCGCGGCGCTGGTGATGGTGCGCCGCCGAAACTCAGGAGCGAATATCAGTCGCAGTGGCGACACCGCGTGTTGAGCGCGTGCAGAATGGCGCGCGGATTCCCGGTTCCACTTCCCGGGTTCCTTCACCTTGAATACGGTGAAGATGGCGAGGATCGCCGGCGCCAGACCGCAAAGGAACATGGCGCGCCAGCCGTATTGGGCGCCGACGGTGTAGTTGAGCCACGCGGCGATAAAGAACCCCAGGTAGTAGCCGGTTTGCAGGTAGCCCGCGCCCATCTTTCGGCGGTCTTCGGGCCAACTCTCTGCGATGTACGTGCCGGCAAGCGCCCACTCACCGCCAACGCCGATGCCTGCAATCAGACGGAACACCCCGAGTTCCCACACGTTGTGCGCGAAGGCCGCGGCGCCCGTGAAAATCGAGTAAATCAGAATGCTGGCCGCGAGCGTTCGCACACGCCCGTAGCGGTCAGCGAGCGGCCCCCAGATGAACGACATGCCCCAGCCGATAAGGAACAAGGCAAACAGAATCGAGCCGTACATGCCGAGATTGCCGGGCGTCGGCTCGATGCCGGAAAGGGGAAGCAGTTCTGTGAGCGCGGGAACAAGCACCAGTGCGTAGATCACGGAGTCCACGCCGTCGAGAACCCAACCGAGGTAAACCGCCCAGAAGCCGCCTATCTGCTCCCGCGAAAGCGGCGTGCGCCGCGCCCTCACTTCGTTTGAGGCTGGCACAAGGGTTTTCTGCATGCTCGTCTCCGTTTGTATCGACCGTCCGGGCTTGAAAGTGCGTCGTTCGGCGACGGTTATGTGAGGCGAGTATAAGAAGCGACACCATCCATGAAAAATATGATATTCCTCTCGCGCGAGAACAATTTCTTATGGCGAGACAGGAGAGTCGGCGTGGACCTGAGACAATTGCGGTACTTCGTGAAGGTCGTGGAATACGGCAATGTGACGCGCGCGAGCGAGGCGCTTCACGTCGCCCAGCCTGCCGTCAGCCAGCAGATACGCAATCTGGAAAGCGAACTCGGCACCCAGCTGCTCGAGCGAAGCACTCAGGGCGTTGCACCAACGGCGTCCGGAAAAACGCTGCATCGCCATGCACTGGAACTGCTGCGGCAGGCCGACCGCACTGGCGAACTCTTGCGGCAAGACGCCGAATCTCCCGAGGGCAAGGTTTCGGTCGGGCTGCCTTCGAGCACCTCCCGAGTGCTCGCCATCCCGCTCGCGCAGGCTGTGCGAGCGCGCTATCCGGGAATCGTGATCGAACTCATCGAGGCACCTACCGCCGATTTGCACAACCTGATTGCAGGTGGACGCGTGGACCTGGCAATCGTTGCAGATGCCGTGGAAACCCACGGCATCCAGGCCGAACACCTGCTGTCCGAGGCCTTGTATCTGATTGCCTGGCCCGAGTTCGAGCTTCCTCGAGAGCCGATTGCCTTGAGCGCGCTCGCGACGATGCCGATGGTGCTGCCAAGTGCGCCAAACACCATTCGCAGCCGCGTCGAGTGGGCGCTGCGCGAAAAGGGCCTGGCATGCAAGATTCTTTTCGAGGCCAGCTCGACGGCATTGTTATTCGCCGCGGTGATGGCCAAGCTCGGCGTGACCGTTCTCCCCTGGACTGCGGCTCACGTCGAACTGGACGAGGGCAAATTGAAGCTGGCGCAACTCAATCACAGCCTGTTTCGGCGCGATCTCTCGCTTTGCTGGAAAGACACGCCGCTCGTGAGCAACGCCGTCCTCAAGGTCAAGAATACGATGCGTGAGCTCGTGGCAACGCTGAGCGCGCGTCCTGAATGGGCGGCTGGCAACGCGCAACGCCCGCGGCGTGCGAGGCGTGCGCGGTGACTGAAGCGATTGCATCAACTGGCCGGATCCGATGCCAAGGCAATGCGCGCCTTCTCCTCCGGACTATTCGCCTTGTAATACTTGTCGGCCCACTTGCGGTCGGGCTGCAGCAACAGCCGCTGCAGGGTTCTATGCTGCTGCTCCTCGATGCCAACGGCGCGAGCACGATAGTGCTCGTATAACCGCATGAATTCAGCGAGGTAAATGCCGGCAATTCGCGTGTCTTTTATTTCGAGCAGATTCTCGTCGTTGAAATGCTCGGAGTTGTTGCTCATGTTGGCCGAGCCCGTGTAGACAATCGGATTGTCTCCCTCGGCGTCGATCACAATGAACTTGTGGTGGATGATGACCGGAGCGTAACTGGGCGCGACTTCGCCAGGAAAGAGCCGCAGTTCGGGTTCGAATCCTTCGGGCACGGTTGCCGGAGAAAAATACGATGCGTCGATGACGTCGCGGTTTTCCTTGCTTCGATGATAGAGCGCGAGATTTGCCAGCGCAGTCGTACTCACCGCTTCTCCCGCTTTTTGCGCCTCTTGCGCATTCTCAGCGGACTTTTCGCTAATGTTGTTGACGAGGCCGAACATCATGAGCCCCTTGTCGCCAGCGGCAAAGCAGGCGTCGCGAAGCGGTTCGTCTGTCGGCATGAAGAGGCAAAACAGGACGGAATGCTGCGCCTTTCCTATCGCTTCAACGATGGTATCGATCTGGATACGTCTGGTTTTCGTTTCCGGAGAGAAGCAAACACGCACAGCTGCGCTTCCCACCGACACGGGATCAGACCAGCCATTCGTGAGTTCAGCGGTCTGGTTGATCGGCGGATTGCTCGCGATGGCTTTCGTTCTGTCGTCGTACAGTTTCGCGAGATCAACCGAATCGAACAGGTGAAGCACGTTGGCCTGTTCCGTAATGCCTTCCGTCGTGAAGTTCGCAGACCCCGCCACGACGAATGCCGGGTTACCTTGCCGATCGCCCCTATCCGTCACGATGAGCTTGTCGTGCATGATATGCGTCTTGTCACGAGCGCAGAACGTCACGACGCCGCTCAGTGCATCGACTGCGGGTTGATTGGGCGATGGTGCGGGAGCTTTACCTTTTTCGCGAACCAGGTGCGAGTCGTATACGACGGCAACATTGGCTTTGCCGTGAGCGGTCCCAAACTCCTTGAACGCCGGGATCGCCCAAAGCGGGTCGGTCAGGTGATAGACGGCTGCTGCAGCGCGCGACGCGTCCAGAAATATTTCCTTGAACACGAGCTGCATGTCGTTCGCGAGCCACGTGCGAAGTTCAAGCGCCTCTGCGGCCGGCGGCGCGGTATGCGGATCGATTCCCATGGCCTTCACCTGTCGTGCAAAAGCCTGTGAGCTCACCACCGCACGGTTGAACCAGGTGCCGACGCCGTCTTCGATATGCGCCGGAAGCGTGACCTCAACCGAACTCGCCTCTGCGTTCAGCACATTCACATTGTCCGGCGTACCGACTACCGGATAGACGGTGTACTTGAACTGCTTGCCCCTGTCGGCCTCCTCGATACGCGCGTCCCACCACATGAATTTTTGAATCGGCGCGATGTTCGAAGGCGCATCAGGCTTCCCATCCGGCACCGGGCCGTTGAACGTGATTCGATTAGGGAGCCAGCTGCTCGCCTCATGCGATTTTCCGTCCGGGCTCGTGAAACCCGGGGCCCGCTCTATGGCAAAACCCAGGAAGTCGGCACGTGTCGCCCCTTCTGGCCAGTCGAGCGCGAGTAAAACCAGCGTCGGGGAGAGATAGCTGCGGACCTTCGTCGACATCGTTCACCTCTGCTGTGTAAGCCAAAAGCACCAGTGTCGACCAGGAATTTGTTGAAACAGTGAACGAACCATGTTGCCTGGATGTCGTTTCGATGACGCTGCCGACAGCCGCGACAAACACATTTACTGCGGCGTGATATCTCTTTGCACCCGATGAATATGCTGCTCGACATAAAACGCCGCCGCATCGGCGTCTCCGCAGACAATGGCTTCGTAAATCAGCCGATGCTCCGCAACGTACAGTCGAATGCGAGCCGGATCATAAATCCCGTCGTCCTTGAGCCGCTTCCACAGCGACTGGTCCATGGTCGATGCGATTTCTTCCGCGAGCTTCGCCAGCAACACATCGCCTGTCATCACCGCCAGTTGACGATGAAAGAGCCTGTCGCTGTTGTTCCACAGCGCTCGCTCTTCGGGCGTCGCCACGTCCGTCAACGTCTCCATCTGGTCCAGATAGTGCTCGGCCAGCCGGTCTCGCTGTTTGCGTGCTGCCGCTCGCCTTGCAATTGCGGGCTCGAGAATCAGACGCACGTCGAGCGTAGCCGACGGGCTGAAGTCCGATGCGAATTCCCCCGTCTGCGTTTCCACGCCCGGCGCTGCGGCAAGAATCTGGTTGGCCGTGGATGCCACGTAAGTGCCCGAGTTGCGCTTCGTGACAACGAGGCCCTCGTTTTGCAATTGCCCGATGGCTTCGCGCACGGCAGGCCGCCCAACGCCAAAGAGCGTGGCCAGTTCGCGCTCCGAAGGCAGCCGGGCATCCGGCAGGAATCGGCCGCTGCGGATCTCGGCCCGGATCTTTTCCGACACCTGCTCGTAAATCTGCAGTGGCCGAAAGTTGCCTTCAAGTTCGAAGCGGGCGGATGCCATCGTGAGTTCTCGGTGCGTCGTGAGGTGGTTCTAAAATATACCACTTTCGCGACTCCGTCCTGAAGCCCGTGACGGCATATCCACGCGAGAAATCGGGAAAACCCGAACCACTTTTCTCTATTCGACCAGTCCATGCAAGCCATTTTGGTCCAATAAAAGCCCACAGCGACGCCATATCGACACAAATTGGCTTGCCAGTCACCCACCAGTGGTATAGATTCGTTCCACACCGAGCCCGAGAAATTGGCCGGACTGAAGCCAGAAACCCGCCTGGCCGCATGCATCCGCTTTTCGACCCCCAGAACCCAAGGCTTCCGAATGACCTCACGCGACATCCGAAACTTCGACGCGGCCGCGACGGCTTCACTGCTGGACTACCGCCTTCTCGTACGCGTGCTGGCCGGGACCGTCGTCGAATACAGTGCGGGCAAGGTCGTCAGCCCCGAGCGTCTGGCCATCCCCATCCAGCAAGGCGGCTTGATGCTGTCCATGCCGGCGAGCGCGCCGGACATCGCCATTCACAAGCTGGTCAACGTCTGCCCGACCAACTCCAGTCGGCAACTGCCGACCATTCACGGCCAGGTCATCGCATGCGATGCGTTTACGGGCGAGATGCTTTTCGTGCTCGACGGACCGACCGTAACGGGACGCCGCACGGCGGCTGTGACGGCACTCGGCATCCAGACCCTGCACCAGGCGCCTCCGCAGGAAATCATCATCATCGGGACAGGCAAACAGGCTGCCAATCACGCGGAAGCCCTCGCGGCCATCTTCCCGGAGGCGCAGTTGCGGGCAAAGGGCCGTTCGCAGGCCGATGCGCACGCATTCGTCGCACGCAATTGCGCGGCAGCGCCGAATCTCACCGCGCTCGAAAGCGACGCCATTCCGGAGACCGCAGACGTCGTCATCACGCTGACGACCAGCAAAACGCCGGTGTATACGGAGTCCGCACGCACGGGCCGCCTGGTCGTGGGCGTCGGCGCGTTCACGCCCGACGCGGCCGAAATTTCCAGCCAAACCGTTGACGGCAGTGCTTTGGTGGTCGATGACCCCGTCGGCGCAAAACACGAAGCCGGGGACCTCATCCAGGCCAACGTGGACTGGCACGCCGTTTCCCCGCTGGCCAAAGCCCTCGCCGGGGAATTTCACGCGACGAAACCCATTCTCTTCAAGAGCGTAGGCTGTGCAGCATGGGACCTGGCGGCATGCCGGGTCGCACGCGACGCCCTGCGCTAAGCGTCGACGTTCGTGACGGCGCTGCGCCGTCACGGCAGCAATTCAAGTTCGCATCCGACTGGCAGTCCAATAATCTGGAGACATCATGCGCCACCTCGCCACCACCCTCGCCGTCCTCACGGCCGCCGGCTTCTGCCTCACCGCCCATGCTCAAACTGTCGTCACCATCGGTCACTCGGCGCCACTAACGGGCCCGCAGGCGCCGAACGGCAAGGACAACGAAAATGGCGCCCGCCTCGCCATCGACGAACTGAACAAGAGCGGCGTGACGGTCGACGGCAAGAAGGTGACCTTCAAACTGGACTCGGAAGACGACCAGGCAGACCCGAAGGTCGGCGTTCAGGTCGCGCAAAAGCTCGTCGACAGCGGCGTGGTTGCCGTCATGGGTCCGTACAACTCCGGCGTGGCGATTCCGGCATCGCGTGTCTATAACACCGCCGGTATTCCGATGCTCCCCGTTGCCTCGAATCCGGCGCTGACAAAACAAGGCTTCAAGAACATCTTCCGTATCGGCGCAAGCGACGAGCAGTTGGGCGGCACGATGGGCCAGTTCGCCGCAAAGACGTTGAAGGCGAAAACTGCAGCAGTGATCGACGACCGCACGGCCTATGGGCAAGGGGTGGCGGAGCAGTTCATCAAAGAGGCGAAAGCGAACGGCATCCAGATCGTCGACCGGGAGTTCACCAACTCGGCGGCGACCGACTTCCTGGGCATCCTTACCACCATCAAGGCGAAGAACCCCGACGTCATCTTCTTCGGCGGATACGCCGCTCAGGGCGCCCCCATGGCCAAGCAGATGCGCGCGCGCGGATTGCGCGCGAAGTTGCTGGGCGGCGATGGCATCTGCTCGGCCGACATGGGCAAGGTGGCGGGCGAAGCCGCGTCGATCGTGTACTGCGCGCAGGGTGGCGTCGCGCTGGACAAGACTGCAGCGGGCCGTGACTTCCTGAAGAAGTACAAGGACACCTACCACACCGACACACAGGTCTATGCCGTCAACTACTACGACGGCGTGAAACTGCTCGCCGACGCAATGGTCAAGGCCGGCACCACCACCGATAAGGCCAGGCTTGTCGCCCAGTTGGTGAAGACCGACTACAAGGGCGTCGCGGGCACTTACTCTTTCGATGCAAACGGCGACCTCGTGGGCGCGCCCACGACCGTCTACATCATCAAGGACGGCCTGCCGGTTCCGTACGGTCAGTAAGCCAATAGCGCAAAGACATCATGAAGACTACTCGTACCATATCGACCGTCGAAGTTCATACCGGCGGCGAAGCATTCCGTATCGTCACCAGCGGATTGCCTCGCCTGCCCGGCGATACGATTGTGAAGCGTCGTGCGTGGCTGAAGGAAAACGCCGACGAAATCCGCACCGCGTTGATGTTCGAGCCGCGCGGTCACGCCGACATGTACGGTGGCTACCTGACCGAACCGGTCAGCCCCACCGCCGACTTTGGCATCATCTTCCTCCACAACGAGGGCTATAGCGACCACTGCGGACACGGCGTGATCGCGCTGTCCACCGCAGCGGTCGAGCTTGGCTGGGTCCAACGCCGTGTTCCGGAAACGCGTGTCGGCATCGACGCTCCCTGTGGCTTTATCGAAGCGTTCGTTCAGTGGGATGGCGAACACGCCGGCAATGTGCGATTCGTGAATGTCCCCTCGTTCATCTGGAAGCGGGATGTGACTGTCGAGACGCCGTCCTTTGGCACGGTGAAGGGCGACATCGCGTTCGGCGGTGCGTTTTATTTCTATACCGACGGTCAGCCGCATGGCCTCGCCGTGCGCGAGTCGTCGGTCGAGGAACTCATCCGCTTCGGCGCAGAGGTGAAGGAAGCCGCGAACAAGGCCTACCCTGTCGAGCATCCCGATATCCCCGAAATCAACCACATTTACGGGACCATCATCGCCAATGCAGCGCGACACGAAGGCTCGACGCAAGCCAACTGCTGCGTGTTCGCGGACCGCGAAGTGGACCGCTCACCGACCGGCTCCGGCACGGGTGGACGCGTCGCCCAGTTGTACCTGCGTGGCGAACTCGGCAAAGGCGAGACCCTCGTGAACGAGTCCATTATCGGCACGGTTTTCAAAGGACGCGTGCTCAGCGAGACGACCGTCGGCGTCTTCAAGGCAGTGATTCCGGAAGTCGAAGGTAATGCGTTCGTGTGCGGTTTCGCGACCTGGATTGTGGACGAGCGCGACCCGCTGACGTACGGGTTCCTTGTCCGCTAGACCCTTCCTCCTCGTGGTACCCGCTAGCGCGGAACGCTGTGAATGAGCGTCCGCGCTTTTTTTACGTATCGGAACACTCGAAATAACGCGCCGTTACGAAACTCGCACCGCCGTTGCACCTGTGTCCGGGCCCGCCGCCTACACTCCGAACCGTGCTTACCAGAAACGCACGACACGTGCGGAGGAGTAGTGAAATGAAAAGGACGATTCTCGGCGTGGTACTGGGCGCGGCCGCACTGGCCGCTTCGAGCGCGGCGTTTGCGCATGTCGATCTGGCCGTGGGTGTCAACCTGCCGGGAGCCGCGTACGCCCCGGCTGAACCGGTGTACGTTGCTCCGCCGCCCGCTGCCTATGCGCCTGCTCCGGTCGCGGTGGCCTGGCGCGGCGATGATGACTGGCGCGCGCGTCAGTGGCGGGAACACGAATGGCGGGAACACGAGCGGCGCGAACACCAATGGCGTGAGCGTGACTGGCACGACAATGGGCGCCGGGGTTATTGAGGCGGTCCGAAGCTAATATTTCACACAAGTGTTTATCATGAACGTCAATAATCGAATCAGGATGCTTGCCGCGGCTGCCACTTTAGGACTGGCGGCAGCCGGAACCGCACATGCCGCCGGCTGCCTCAAAGGCGCTGTCGTGGGGGGCGTAGCCGGACATTATGCGGGCCACCACGCCGTTGCTGGAGCCGTTGGCGGCTGCATCGTGGGACATCACGTTGCGAAAAAGCATGCGGAGGAACGGGCCGCAGAACATGAAGCCGAGCGCGCCCAGAAGCTCAACACCTGATTCCCGCCAGGCCTTTCGCTACCGCCGCCAGGGACGCCCGTTCAAGCTGTGATATCCTGGCGGCACGCGACTTGCGCTATATTCTGCTCAAGAGTTGCATTCAGAGCAAAGCACAACTAGAAATGGACGAACGAAAACGCGAAAGCATCGTGGCCTATCTGCGGCGTCGGATGGCCGAATTTGGTATCGAACCGGATGATATTGCTGCGTCAATTGCCGCAGACGCCGCGCAATTGCGCGCAGCACGTTACCGGGATGCGGCTGGCCACACGTGGGACGGCAATGGCGACGCCCCGCGGTGGGTGGTGCAGGCGACAAGCGCAGGGCAGTCGCTCGAGCATTTTGCAATCGGCGAGATAACCGAACAGCAGCCCGTGAAAACCCCGAGCGTGGACTGGCGGCAGGACCCATTTGCCGGCAGCCGCCTGGCAACAGTCAGTACCGAGCATCCCGGCGCCGCCTGAAAGCGTCACCGTTAGGTGCCGCCCCGGCTTCAAAAAGAAACTTCAGTCGAATTCAAGGTCACTGTTATTGCGCAGTGCGTCCAGTCGTCGAATTTGTTCCGGCAGAATCCGGCCTTGCGACAAGTCTGGAAGGTTATCGATATCGAAGAACTGAACGGCGTCGGTTTCGGCTCCGGATATTTTCCCCGCGCGCACGATTTCCCCAAGGAAAACCAGCTTCCAGATGTGAAACACGGAAGGCGGATGTCCGTGCTTGAGCATGTCCCACACGGCCAGCAGCCGAACGATCTTCACCGTGTAGCCGCTTTCTTCACGAGCCTCTCTTGCCGCGTTCTCGGCAGGCGAAACGCCTACGTCGGCCCAGCCGCCGGGCAGGGACCACAAACCATCCGCGGCCTCTCGCACGAGAAGGATCTGACCGGACGGATTGAAGACGGCGCATCTGACATCGAGTTTAGGATTCGCGTATCCCGTTTCGAAAGCAAAGAGCGCGGCGACATCGCTAGTTTGCATGGACGCCATTTCCGCGAGTTGCTGATGCGCGATGCTGGCGATTTCCGTGTACCGTTCCTGGTCGAACGGGCTCGTCGCGTAGTGCAAGCCCGATTGCGCAAGCGCCAGTAGCCGGCGCGCCTGCGCAAGACGTGCTCTCAGCGATTCTTGTTCGTCAGGCGTGGGCATCCATACCGCCTTACTTTTTCGCCGCGGCGTCCTGATGCGCCTTCGCAAGGTCCGCCATGCTGTTGAAGCGAAAGGCGACGTTCGGCTGCCAGCCGGGATTCATGGTCGCGCCAAAGCCCGGTTGCGAATGACGGCGGTAAATCCAGCACGACGCCAGACCAAACTCACTGGCAGGCCTGTGGTCGTGGAAAAGACTTTCGGCAGTGTGAAGGATTGCTTCCTTCTTGATGCCACGCTCACCCAGTTTCTCGAGCATGTATTCGAAGTTTCGCGGCGCTGGCTTGTACGAGCCGATATCTTCCGCCGTGAAAATCGCGTCGAACGCTACCTGCAACCTTGCGTTGCTGTAGCTGAACGTCTCGTTGTCGACGTTGGAGAGGATGGCCAGCTTGTAGTGCTTTTTCAGATACTGCAGCGCGGCTACGGTGTCCTCGAATGCCGGCCAGTCCCGCACTGACCGACCGTATGCCATGCACTCCTCGTGCGTGAACGGCAGTCCCCATTCCTCGGCCAGTCGCTTGTAGACGACGGGCAGCAGTTCCTGGTATCGCTTGGCCGGCGTGTATTTCTGCTGCGACGACTCGTGGCGCGCATGCGCCTCCAGAATCTGGTCTCTCGACAGCGGCGTCCTGGCCCGTTCGATCAGGGGCTTGAGGCCAGCGAAGATGCCGCTTTCCCAGTCGATCAACGTGCCGTAGCAGTCAAAAGTCAGTGTGTCGAAGTCGGTCAATTCCACGGTTACTCCTTTTGGAAGTGCATGGCGGCGATCCCATTTCCCAGGCCCCGCTTCGACGCCGCGAATCACACAATGGCGATCGATTCCGTCATGTTCTGGCGCATGTAATCGAGGAACCGCTTCTGGAAGAGCATCGTGTGTTCGTGTGCGAGCTTCTCGGCCAGATCGGCGTCCTTTCGCGCAATGGCGTCGATGATCTCGCTATGGTCATTGCCCAGCCTGGTCGCGTGAGGCGAGGTCACCGTGTAGTCGAAGTGCAGATGCGTCAGACGTTGCCCCTCGCCCAGCAGCCGTTCGTAATACCCCACGAAATAGGGATTGTTTGCCGCATGCGCGATGGCCATGTGCAGCTGCTTGTTCCGCTCGGTCAACACCTCGGCATCGCCGCTCTCGACCGCCTTCATATACGCGGCGTCGGCCTTGTTGAGGATCGCGAGGTCCTCTTGCGTACGATGTAGCGCGGCGAGCCGGGTCACCGCGCGCTGAATGAGATCGAGCGCCGATACGTACTTCGGAAATTCTTCGATTTCCAGCGGCGTCACGAGCGTCGTGCGATTCGGGAGGATCGTGACGAGCCCCTCGCTAATGAGCCGGGCGAGTGCGTCACGAACGGGCGAACGCGAAAGGCCGAATTGCTCCGCGAGCGATACCTCGTCCAGCGGCGCGCCAGGTTTGAGTTGCAGCGTCAGGATCTGTCTGCGCAGCTCTTCGTAGATGTATCGCCCGCCATGGCGGCGGACACCCGCCTCTGCCTCGTTGGTCGCTTTGCTCATGGTCTTCCCGCCGTCGTCGTAGGCCCGGTAAAGCGGGCGTGCTTTGGAGTTTAACATTGCCCGCCCCTCGCCTCAGACCTTCGGAAATCCCGCGCCCCACGTGTCGCTGAGCATGAATCCCGCCGCCAGCGGGTCGTCGGGGTCAACCCCGATCTGCTGGATGCCGTACAGCCACGCGCGGCCCTGCACACGCGGCAAAACCGCGGGCCGGCCGCCGACTTCCGTTTTGCCGAGCAACTGCACGGAGAATTCGCCCCCAATTGTCGAGCGCGACTTCAATTTCGTGCCGACGTCTGCCAATCCGCGGGCGGCGAGTGTCGCGAGGTTCGCCGAGCTTCCGGTGCCGCACGGCGAGCGATCGACGCGGCCGGGAGGCAAAGTCGTGCAGGTTTGATACAGCTCGTCGCTCACGCGGTTGCGGAACATGACATAGGCGACTTCGTTGATTTGCGGGTATAGCGGATGCTGAATCTCGATCTGCTGGTTGATCACGTCCTTGAGCGACACGCCCAGCTCGGCCAGCGCGCGTGCGTTCTCCGGGGCAATCGTCAGCCCGACCTGCCCGACGTCGATGAGCGCGTAATAGACGCCGCCATATGCGATATCGGCGCGAATCGTCCCGAACTGCGCAGTGTCGATGCCGAAGTCGAGCCGTTCGACGAACGACGGCACCATGTCGAGCGCGACGCCCGTGCAGCGGCCGTCCCGGCACGTTGCGCGAGCCGTGACGAGACCGGCAGGCGTGTCGAGCACAATGGTCGTTTCGGGCTCCTGCATTTCGACCATGCCGAGTTCGAGCAAGGCCGTCACGACGCAGATGGCATTGCTTCCGGACATCGGATGGGCCTTGTCCGCCTGCAGCACGATAAAGCCCGCGTGGGCCTCGGGCCGCGTGGGCGGCAGCAGCAGATTGACAGACATCTGGAGGCAGCCTCGCGGTTCGAGTACGACGAGCCTGCGCAGGCTGTCGTCCACCTCGTTGAGGTAATTCATCTTGTCGAGCATGGTCTCACCGGGGATGCCCACGACGCCCCCAGTGATGACTTTGCCGATCTCGCCTTCGCAGTGCACATCCACGAGTTGAAGTGTCTTTTTCCAGCGCATGTTCGATCTGCCTTACTTGATGTACCAGCCCCACGGCTTGTCGCTGCCGTACCGCGTAATCTGCTTGGTTTCGAGGTAGTTGTTCAACCCCCACTCCCCCAGTTCGCGCCCGATGCCGCTCTGCTTGTAGCCGCCCCACGGCGCCTCCGTGAAGGTCGGCTGCGAGCAGTTGATCCAGACAATACCTGCCCGCAGTTTGCGCGCCACGCGCTCGCAGCGCTCGCTGTCGCGCGACATCACGGCCGCGCCAAGGCCGAAGCGTGAATCGTTGGCAGAACGTACGGCTTCCGTCTCGTCATCAAAGGGTCGGACACAAACGACCGGGCCAAAAATCTCTTCAGTCCAGACCCAGCTGGTCTCGGGCACGTCGGCGAAAACAACCGGCTCCATGAAAAAGCCCTTCTCGAGATGTTTGGGCCGCCCACCGCCGGTCACGAGCCGCGCCCCCTCTTCCACGCCACGCTCGACCGCATGCCGCACCTTGTCGTACTGGCCCTTGCTGACAAGTGGCCCGAGCAGCACGCCATCCTGCAAACCGCTGCCGATGGTGATTTTCTGCGTCGCCTCTTTCAGGCGATCGAGCAGCTTTGTATAGATGCCGCGCTGCACCAGCACGCGCGAGGTGGCCGAGCACACCTCGCCCTGATTCCAGAATATGCCGAACATGATCCATTCGACAGCCGCCTCGATATCGCTGTCGTCGAAGACGATGAACGGCGACTTGCCGCCCAGTTCGAGACTGACGTTCTTGATGTCGCGCGCCGCGGCCTGCATGATGCGGCTGCCGGTGGGCACGCTGCCGGTAAAGGCGAGCTTGTCGACTGCGGGATGCTCGCTCAGCGGCGCGCCGGCGTCCTGGCCCAACCCGGTGATGACGTTCAGGACGCCCGGCGGCAGGTCCGCCGCTGCCGCGATATCCGCAAGCTCGAGCGCCGTAAGCGGCGTGAGCTCCGAGGGCTTGAGCACCATCGTGCAACCCGCGGCCAGCGCGGGCGCCACTTTCCACGCGGCCATCAGCAGCGGAAAGTTCCAGGGAATGATGGCGCCGGCCACCCCAACGGGTTCCTTGCGCGCAACCGAACTGAAGCGGTCATCGGGGAGTGCGATAGTCGTTTCGGCATGCTCATCGAGTTTCTCCGCGAGGCCAGCGTAGAAGTCGAAGCAGCCCGCCGCATCGCCCAGATCCCACAGCGCCTCCGGCAGCGGCTTGCCGTTGTCGCGCACTTCGATTTCGGCCAACGCCTGCAGGCGGTCGCGAATGCCTTTGCCGATGCGGCGCAGGACAGCCGCACGCTCGGCGCCGCTCATGCGCGACCATGGGCCTTCGTCGAACGCCTTGCGCGCGGCCTTGACGGCAAGATCGACGTCTTCAGCTGTTGCGGCCGCAACTTTCGCAATGACTTGCTCGGTGCACGGATCGACCGTTTCGAAGCTGCCGTTGTGCACCGGCGCGACCCAGCGGCCATCGATGAAGAGCTTTTCGTACGATTTCATATTCAACCCGATATTGTTTGCGCAATGTGATGAGTTTGACGTCGAACGCTACCCGCTAGAACCGGTACGCGCTGAACGGCGCGAGATCCTGCCTTGTGGGGCGGCCCGCAACCATGTCGGCGATCAGCCTTCCCGTCGTCGCGCCGAGGGTGAGGCCGAGCTGGCCATGACCGAAAGCCATGAAGACGTTTTCGAGCCTGCGCGAGCGGTCGATAACCGGCTTCGTGTCCGGCAGGAAGGGACGATAGCCCACGCCATATTCGACGTTCGCGGTGCGCAGTTCGGGCAGCACGCGTTTCGCCTTCTCGAGAATGATGTCGGCCCGTTTGAAATTGGGCGCGGCGCCCTGCCCGGCGAATTCGATGGTCCCGCCAATCTGCAGGCCGCGCGTCATCGGCGTGAAGCAAAACCCGCCATCGGCGTAGATGGTCGAGTGGCGCATCTCGACGCCGGGGTCGGCAACCACGACCTGGTACCCTGCGATGCCCTCGAGCGGCACGCTCACGCCGAGAGCACCGAAGAAGCGCCGCGCGCCCGTGCCGGCGGCAACCACCACGTGCCGGGCTGCCACGCACTCGCCGTTCGTGAGCGTGACGCCGGTCGCCCTGCCGTTCGCCTCATCGATACGGCTCGCTTCCGTTCTGATCCGGCGGCCGCCTCGTGCAATGAAACTGTCGGTGAGCGCGGCGATGAATCCCATGGTGTCGCGCACGGAACGCCAGTCCGCGAAGAGCAGCCCATGAGAAAACTTGCCTGCGAGCGCCGGCTCGAGGTCGCCGACGTCTTTGGCGTTCAACCGTTTCGCCTTGAAGCCGAGTGACTCGCGCAACGCCAGATGCGGCTGCTCGTGCTCGATGCCTTTCGGGTCGTCGAATACTTCCAGAATGGGGCGCTCGCCCATGAGCGCCTTGTCTTCGCAGGCGTCGAGCAGCGGCGCGTAATCCGCGTAGACTTCGTGCGTGAGTGTCGCCATGGCGTTGGCGATATCGACGATCTTCGCGTGTCGCGCGCACATGAGAAAACGGACAAACCAGGGGATGATGCCAGGCAACGCGCTCGGCCGCAGCGCCAACGGTCCCTTCTGGTCCATGAGCCAGCCGGGAATCTTCATGAGAATGCCGGGCTTGGACAGCGGAATGACTTCGCTCACCGCCATCTGCCCGCAGCTCCATTTGGCGGTGCTGTTACCCGGCGCTTCGGGATCGATGAGCGTGACCGCATAGCCGCCGCGCTGCAGATACAGCGCACAGCACACGCCAACGATACCGCCGCCAATGACAACGGCCGACTCGCGCGGCGCCGCGTTGCGTTCAATCACTGCGGATTCGAGAGGTACGGCGCTCACCTGGCGAACTCCTGAAGGTCAAAGCCCAATGCATAGGGATGATCGTCGTCCACGTAGTGTTCCGAGCGACCGGTGATCCACGCGCGCCCTTCGACGCTGGGGCAGACGGCGTCGATACCGCTGTCGAGCCGGGTCGTCGATTCGACGCGCCCGATGAAACAACTGCCGATCAGACTTTGATGCCTGAAAGCCTGCCGTGCTTCGAGCAACCCACGCGCATACCGTTGTGCAACGCGCGCAGAGGTGCCGGTCCCGCAGGGCGAACGGTCGATCAGACTCTCGCCGGCAATGACCACGGCGCGTGCGTGAGCTTCGCCGGAAAGCGGTGCACCCGTCCACATGCAGTGCTTCACGCCGCGAATGAGCGGATTGTCCGGATGAACGACTTGCATGGTTTCGTTCAACAGCGCCTGCATGTCACGGCCCCATTCGAGCAACTGCTGCGGATTGAAATGCTCGCATCCGGGGAAATTCTGCTGGACTTCCACGATCGGATAGAAGTTGCCGCCGTAGGCAATATCGAGCACGAGCTTGCCCAACTTCGGATGCACGACTTCCACGTCGCGATGGAGCAGGAAACTGGGCACATTCGTAAAACGCACCGACGTCACGCGATTTCCGCCCTGTTCGTAGCGCGCGCTCAGTTGCCCGGCGGGCACGTCGACAACCACCGTACCCGGCGCTTTCGGCTTCACCAAACCGGCTTCCAGCGCGAACGAGATCGAGCCGATGGACGCATGTCCGCACATCGGCAGGCTCCCCGAGGTTTCGATGAAGAGCAGGCTCATATCGGCATTGGCGGACACCGGGGCATACAGCAGCGTGCCCGACATGTGCGAGTGGCCGCGCGGCTCCAGCATGAGCGCACGGCGAATCCAGTCGTATCGCCCGACGAAGTCCTCGCGCCGCTCGGCCATCGCGCGCCCCGCGAGCGACGGCGCGCCCTCGATGACCATCCGTACCGGCATGCCTTCCGTGTGACCTTCGATGCACTTGAAGCTATGTCGCGTCATTGTCGGTTTTCCACCGGAACGTGTGAGCCGGCGCCGCCCAGGCGCCGGCGTGCGGGTTAGGCCTGAGCGGCTTCGAATACCGCGCGGAACGCGGCCTTTTCTGCGTCGGTCAGCGGCATCAGCGGCATGCGCGCGGCGCCCACCTTGAAGCCTGCGAGTTCGCAGCCGTACTTCACCTTCTGCACGAACTTGCCGGCTTCCATCGTGGCCATGACCGGGAAGAGCGAGCGCATGACGTTTTGCGCACCGCGAATATCGCCGGCCTCGAACTTATTGTAGAAGTCGACGACCGGCTTGACGAAACAATTCGCCGGTCCGCAAATCCAGCTCGTGGCGCCCCACAGGAAGAAGTCGAGCGCCTGATCGTCCGAACCGCAAGAGAGCTGGTAGTGATCCTTGTACTTCTCGCCGATTTCGATGGCGCGCAGCAGGTTGCCACTGCTCTCCTTGATGCCGACGACGCGCGGGTGATCCTTGAAGGCGTCGAGAACGCCGAAACCGACTTCCACGTTCGTGCGGACCGGATAGTTATAAAGAATCACGTTGACGTCCGGCACGGCTTCGAGAATCGCGGCGTAATGCCCAATCAATTCTTCCTGCGACGGCAGCGCATAGTACGGCGGCGCAATAAGAACGTTCGTGTAGCCGGCGTCGCGGACGAGTCGCGTCTGCTCGATGACTTCGCGTGTGGACGAGCCGTTCGCGCCGCCGATGAGCGTCCCGCGTTCGCCCACGACTTCGCGCACCGTCTTGAGGATGGCGCGGCGCTCGTCGTGCGTCAGGGCATAATATTCGCCCGTCGAACCAAGCGGCACGAAGCCGTTGACGCCGGCCTTCAGCTGAAACTCGAGGATATTCGCTAGGGTGTCGTGGTCGACTGCACCGGACGCATTGAACGGCGTAACGAGCGCCGGCAGGATGCCTTTCATCTGCATTTGAATCTCCGCTTCACGATGGAATGGTTGGGGTTCAGTACGCAAAACGCCTGAGAAATTTTGTCTCGACCACGCCGACCAGACGGGTCAGCGGGAAAGCGACAAGGAAATAGATCATTGCAACCGTGGTCAAGAATTCGACTGGCCGTGCCGTGCTGGTCGAAATGTTCTGCCCGACGAACATCAGATCGGCGACACCCACGGACGAGATGAGCGCACTCTCCTTGAACAGGCTCACGACGTTCGAGAGCAACGGCGGAACGGCGCGCAACAGCGCTTGCGGAAAGATCACATAGAGAATCTTCGCCTGCGGCGTGAGACTGAGCGCAATGCACGCGTCATGCTGCTCCGAGGAAATCGACTTCAGCGCCCCGCGAAACGTCTCGCTCGTGATCGCCGCCATATACAACGTCAGCGAAATCACGACCGAGAGGTAAGGCGGAATCGGAATCCTGAAAACGACTGGGAAACAGAAGAACACCCAGAAGAGCTGAATGAGCAGCGGCGTTCCGCGAAAGAATTCGACATAGAGCGTCGTTGCCGCTTTCATCCACCGCGACGAGGACATGCGCAGCAGGCTCAACACGAAACCGGCAAGGCTGCCGATCACAGCGCAACTGCTCGTGAACGCGAGCGTCAGCCCCAATCCTTTGAGTAGGACCAGCCAGTACGGCAGCACGGAAGCGAAATCGAGGTTCATGGTCTTCTCCCTAGCGCTGATGGGCCAGTTCCTGACGTCGCTCGATCACGTGAACGAGCCGCGCGATCGGCAGCGAAAGCGCAAAGTAGATGAGCGCCACGACCGTGTAGGTTTCGAGCGGCCGATAGGCTTGCGTCGCCAGACTCTTGCCCACGTACATGAGATCCGCCACCGCCACGATCGCGACGAGCGCGCTTTGCTGCAGGCTCCCAATGCCGTTGGTCATGAGAACGGGCATCGAGCTACGAAGCGCTTGCGGCAGGACCACATAGAAGGTGCGTTGCCACGGCTTCAGGCCGAGCGCGACGCATGCGTCGAGGTGTTCCTTCGGCACCGCCTGAACGCCTGCGCGATACGCTTCCGCATTGAATGCCGTCAGGTTCAGGCCCAATGCCAGGATGCCCATCACGATGGGGTCGATGAACACATCGACCATCATCGGGATGCAGTAGAAGAACCACACGATTTGCAGCAGCGCGGGCGTGCAACGAAAGAATTCGATGAAAAGCTGCGCGGGCCAGCGCACGATCGCCCAACGGCTCATGACCAGCAGGCACAGGAAAAAGCCGAGCACGAGGCCCATGATGTTGGACGCGAGGGCAAGCTCGACCGTCACCCGCAGTCCGTCAAGCAGGGACCCGAGGCTCCCTTGCAGGAAATGAAAATCAAACTGGTAGTTCATAGCCGCCCTCAGTCGAGATGCAGAACTTTCTCGAGAAACTCGCGCGTGCGCGCTTCCTTCGGACACTTGAACATCTCATCCGGCGCGCCCTGCTCCACGATCTTCCCGCCCGCGCAGAACACGACGCGCGTGGCGATATCGCGGGCGAAGTGCATGTCGTGCGTCACGATGATCATCGCCATCTTCTGCTCCGCGAGCTGGAGCATCACGTTCTGCACTTCAATGACCATTTCCGGGTCGAGCGCCGAGGTCACTTCGTCGAACAGCATCAGCTTCGGCTCCAGCATGAGCGCCCGCGCAATGGCGACACGCTGTTTCTGGCCACCGGAGAGCTGGCTCGGATAGGCGCGGAGTTTGCTCTCCAGGCCCAGACGCGCCAGATACATGCGGGCGCGCTCAGTGGCCTGGGCTTTCGAGAGGCCGCCGACTTTCACCGGCGCAAGAACGAGGTTGCCGAGCACGGAGAGATGCGGAAACAGCGTGTAATGCTGAAAAACCATGCCGATCTGCTTCTGCAGCTTTGCATCGATACGCTTCGACCGCCCGGTGTCCTCGCCGTAGATGTACGGCTTGCCCTGAAAGCCGATCTGTCCGCCCTGAATGCCTTCGAGGCCCATCATCACGCGCAGGAGCGAACTCTTGCCGCTGCCGCTCGGGCCGATGATCACGAGCCTGTCGTCTGCGCGCATGTCGAAGCTCATGCGGTCCATGACGACGAGGTTTTCGCCGTAGCGCTTATAGACGTTCTCGAATTGGACGAACTCACCCGTCGTCGACGGCGAGAAGTTCAGGACGGTCGGTGCAATGTTGGGTTGGGCAGCCATGGTTCGCATTGACAACATGAAATCTCTCCAGCGGGGCGCGTGCGGAAGCACGCGATATGTGAATCGAATCTGCTTTGTCGATCGGTCCAGTGCGGCTGGCGCCGTCACCTCCTCACCTGGAACACACAATCTTGCGCATCTATATGTGTGCAACGTTGTACACATACTAGAAGCCCAAAATTCGACCGTCAATGAGAGATGCGGGATTTCCAGGGAAAACACCGGGACCGTGCAGACGGCGGCATGCGGCGGGCATCGAAATGCAAAAAAGGCCGCGGCGCGCGCACGCGCGCGCGGCGGCCTTCCAGCAGCGGAATGTTTCGGAACGTGTGCCGGATGCCGCACGTCGCGCGCAAGCGCCGCGGCACCAAACCAGTGTGATTACTTACTGGTCACGAGCATCGACTGGACGGAAGTCCTGATGAGACGGTTGACCGCCCCCGACTTGACCTGCGCGTTCAGAAAGTCGTTGAGCACGGCGAGATCGGCTTTCGACGTCTCCTTGCGCACGCCGAACGAGACCGCTTGCTGCGCCAGCGGCGGATTAGGCTGAATCGCAACCGCCCACTCCGGGTGCTCCTCGGTCAGCAGCATGTTGGTGATGTTCGCGTCCGCGAGCAGATCGGCGCGCTTCGACATCAACGCGAGACGCGTCTCGTCGTTGCCCGGCAGACGCATGATTTGCGCTTGCTTGATGGCAGCGGAGATCGCCTTGTCCTGGGACGTGCCCGACATGACCGCAATCGTCATCCCGGGTTTGTCGATATCGGCGACGCTGTGCGCGCCCTTCGGAATCTTCGGGTTGTTCTTGTTGTAGACCAGCGAGACGTTGTAGTCGGTGGCGGGCACCGAGAACGAGATCGCTTTCTCGCGCTCAGGCGTGTCGTTCAGCGCAAGCGAGAGGTCCCATTTGTCGGATTGCAGACCCGCGACGATGTTGTCCCACGACGTGTCGACGAATTCGACCTTGACCTTGAGAACATTCTGCCCGAAGTCGCGGCACAGGTCCGAGAAAAAGCCGCTGTACTGGCCAGTTTTCGCGTCGCGCATCACGTACGGGGGCGCAACCGCGGCGCCGCAGCGCAGAACACCTGCTTTCTTCACGCTTTGCCACGCGCTCGCGTCCTCCGCGCGAGACGACGCGCTCGCGAGCACGCAACTCACTGCAACCAGGCCGACGAAAGCTTGACGGGTAATGCGAGACAGCCGAACCATGATGACCTCTCCAATAAGGGTAATCCCGTAGATGCACGATGCGTACGCCACACAATTTTGCATATCCATTTGTGTGCAACGTTGTATGCATAATAGGAAGCCAATATTTGGACTGTCAACCAGGCGATTGCCCTGGCGCTCCGCGCGCGTCGCTCCGTGCGGCGGCGCGCTCCGGCCGCCTGAACGCGAACACGGGCAGCCCGACCAGCGTCTGAGCGCCCATGACGAACGCCACGCACCCCGTCCAGCCCCAGCGGTGCCATGCGGGAATCGGCAACACGGAGCCGAGGCTGCCGCCGAAGTATTAGCAGGAGAGGTAGATTCCGATCGCCGTGACCGCCACCGCGAGCCAGCATCGGCAGATCGTCGAGGGCGCACTCGATATCGGCTTTGGCTGGTCGGCAGCGAACGCGCAAGAAGACGGGTTGTGCTCGCTCGTGGTCGCGCGCGAGCCGCTCGTCGCCGCCGTGCCGAGCGGCAGCGTGCATGCGCGCAAGAAGGCACTCGACCAGACTGTCTCGTGGATCGAGCCGTTCACCTCGACGTGCGTGGAGCGCTTCGTCGAGCTTGCGCAGTCGGTTGCGCAACGAGAAACGCGCGGAACTTGAATCGCGCGAATTTCAAACAGGTGCCGACGTCACGTCCGCCGTTTGCGTGGCATGCGCGGCCCGCTTCAAACGCGCCACGCCTTCGCGAATCTGATCCACGTTCGGCGCGGCGAACGAAAGGCGCAGCGACGCGGGGTCGGGCTCGTCAGCGAAAAACGCCTTGCCCGGAACAAAAATCACCTTGTTCGCAATTGCATTCGGCAAGAGCGCATCGATCGCGACACCCGGAATACGCGCCCACACGAACATGCCGCCTTCCGGTTGATGAAACGCGATTTCGTCGCCGAATTGCGCGCGCAAGTCATCGCAAAGCGCTTCGCATTTGCGCCGATACGCTTGCGTGATGTGCGGAAGATGCCGTTCGAGCGAGCCCGCCGCCAGGTAGTGCGCGGCGATTGCCTGGGTCCACGGCGTACTGCACAGGTCGACGGTCTGCTTGGCGATCACGCAGCGCCGCGCGATTTCGGCGGGCGCGACGGTCCAGCCTACGCGCAAGCCGGGCGCAACGACTTTCGAAAGACTCGAGAAGTGCACGACCCAAGCGCGCGCGCCCGGCACTTCGCTTGCCAGCGCCAGCATCGACGGCACCGCGTTGCCTGCGAAACGCAGATCGCCGTACGGATCGTCCTCGACGATCACGAAGCGGTATTGAACCGCGAGACGCAAGAGCGCAAGGCGCCGCTCGCGCGTGAGCGTGGCCCCGGTGGGATTCGCGAAGGTCGGCACCGTGTAGAGCAGCCTGGGCCGGTCAATCGCGCCCGAAGCGAGCCGCGCGGCGAGTTCGTCCACGTCGAGACCGTCGCCGTCGACCGGCACCGTCACGACATGCGCCTGCTGGAGTCGGAGCGCCTGCAGTGTGGCCGGATAGGCGGGCTGCTCGGTCAAGGCCGTGTCGCCCGCATTGAGCAACACGCGCAACAAGAGGTCAAGGCCTTGCTGCGACCCTGTGGTGACGACCATCTCCTCAGGCGCGCAGGTCACACCGCGGCGCGCCATCAGCGCGAGCAGCTGCGTTTTCAATTCGGGCAAACCGTCGGTCGGGCCATATTGCAGGCAGCGCGTGGAAGCCTGCCATGCCTGAGCCGCTGCCGCCTGCAGTCCATCGGCGTCGAACAGGTCGCTGGCGGGATAGCCGCCAGCGAAGGAAATCATGCCTGGCTCTCCCAGGTACTTGAACAGCTCGCGAATGGGCGAACCGGCGGGATGCTGAAAGGGCGCGGTGAAATCGTACATGGCGGACATGGAGTCGATGGCGGTTAAGCGCGGCAACGGACAAGCTTCGATTGTGGTCAGCCCTCACGGGCGTATCAAACGAAATCTAATCACCACGTCATGCGGTTTGCTCATCAAGCCATCGCGCAATGAAAAAGCCCGTGAATTCACGGGCTCTTTTTGCGCGGCCTGACTACCCGCGGTCACACGACGTTCTTTTCGACGATCGGCCGATTTTCCAGTACGCGCGACCAGTCGAGCGAAGACAGATCGAGCGTCGCGTACCGGCCGTTGAGGATCAGTTCGCTCACGCCGCGCCCGGTTGCGGGCCCCTGCTGCAGTCCGTGCCCGCTAAAACCATTGGCAAACACGCAATTGTCGATGGCCGGGTGATAACCAATGATGGCGTTCTGGTCGAGCACGTTGTACTCGTAATAGCCGGACCAGCAGTTCTCCACGCGCAGCGCCTCGAATCCCGGCACGCGGTGCGCAAGCGTGGGCCAGATCACGTCGTCGAAGATGGCGTGATCGACTTCGTCGAGTGGCAGGTCGTTGGGGTCGTTGTCCGCGCTCGGCGACGTTCCGGTGATGTACGTGTTGCCCTCGGGGCGGAAATACACGCCGGACGGATCGATCAGCAACGGGCACGCGGCGAGCCGCGCGGGCGACGACACGTTGAAAATGCTGCGGCGGCGCGCATAGACCGGAATGTCGATGTCCATCATTTCCGCGAGCTTGCGCGCCCACGCGCCGGCTGCGTTCACGAGCGTGTCGCACGCATGGCGTTCGCCGTCGCTCGCGATCACGTGCGTGACCTTGCGGCCACTGCGCACGACGCCGGTCACATCGGCCGGCACATAGCGCGCGCCGAGCGACTGCGCCTTCTTGCGCAACGCCTGCACGAGGCCGTAGCCGTCGAACCAGCCCTCGCCGCTGCGGCCATATGCGCCGCTTGCGAGATCCTCGACGTTGAGCCAGGGAAACTTCGCGTGCAACGCGTCGCGCGACATGAGTTCGATGTCCGCGCCAAGACGCGTTTGCAGCGCGTGATTCTCGCGCAGCGTCGCATCGCCCGCTTCCGTGGCGAGGAAAAGATAGCCGCCCTCGTGCAGATCGATCGACGGACGACTGCCGTTCACTTCGAGCCGCTCGCCAATGCCGCGCAGAAACTCGATGCCGAACAGCGACATCTGGATCGACAACGGCGTGGAAAACTGCTGCCGGATCGACGCGGCCGAAAGCGCCGACGACGAGCGCGCATAACTCGGGTCGCGCTCGAACACGGTGACGGAAACCGTTGGGTCGGCTGCGCGCAGAAAGTAAGCAATAGAACTACCGATTACCCCGCCGCCAACGATAACGACTTGAGAACTCACGACTTGCTCCAGATTGCGGATAACTGCGGCGCGCATGGATTGGGTTTGCGCGAATCGATCCATCGACCGGGTGCACCGTGCGCCCGGTCATGTCTGCTCAACTACGCCAAACGCGCTTATTCGACGTTGAAATCGATGCCCTGTGCGAGCGGCAGCGCCGACGAATAGTTGACCGTATTGGTCGCGCGGCGCATGTAAGCCTTCCACGCGTCGGAGCCCGACTCGCGCCCGCCGCCCGTTTCCTTCTCGCCGCCGAACGCGCCGCCGATCTCCGCGCCGCTCGGCCCGATGTTCACGTTCGCAATGCCGCAATCGCTGCCCGCGGCCGACGTGAAGCGCTCGCTCTCGCGCAGGTCCGTCGTGAATACGCACGACGACAGGCCATGGTGGGCAGCGTTGTTCGCATCGATGGCGTCGCCGAAGTCGCTGTACTTGAGGACGTAGAGAATCGGCGCGAAGGTTTCCTTCAAGACCACTTCGGTTTGCGACGGCATCTCGACGATCGCCGGGCGCACGTAAAAGCCCTTCTCGTTGCCCGCCACCGCGTGGCGCTCGCCGCCGAACACCTTGCCGCCCTCGCGCTTTGCCTGCTCGAGCGCCGACTGCATGCGGGCGAACGACTGCTCGTCGATGAGCGGCCCCATCAGCGTGCCCTGTTCCAGCGGATTGCCGATCACGACCTTGCCGTAGAGCGTCTTCAGGCGCTCGACTGCCTTGTCGTACACGCTCTCGTGCACGAACAGGCGGCGCAGCGACGTGCAGCGCTGGCCGGCCGTGCCGACCGCCGAGAACAGGATGCCGCGCAGTGCGAGTTCGAGATCGGCAGTCGCGGAGACGATGCCTGCGTTGTTGCCGCCCAGTTCGAGCAGCGAGCGGCCGAAGCGGCGCGCGACCTCGACGCCGACGGTGCGGCCCATTTCGGTGCTGCCCGTTGCGCTCACGATGTTCGAGCGCGGATCCGCCACGAGCTTCGCCCCCACTTCACGGCCACCGACCACGAGGCTCGTGAGGCCTTCGGGCGCATCGCCGAATTCCTTCAACACGTCCTGCATGATCTTGTTGACGGCAACCGCGGTGAGCGGCGTTTTTTCCGAAGGCTTCCAGACCACGGCGTTGCCGCACACGAGCGCGAGCGCGGCGTTCCACGACCACACGGCGACCGGGAAATTGAACGCGGAAATGACGGTACACACGCCCATCGGATGCCACGATTCGGCCATGCGGTGGCCGGGACGCTCCGAAGCAATGGTCAGACCGTAAAGCTGACGCGAGAGGCCGACCGCGAAGTCGCAGATGTCGATCATTTCCTGCACTTCGCCGAGGCCTTCCTGGAAGATCTTGCCGGTTTCCAGCGAGACGAGGCTGCCGAGCGCGCGCTTCTGCTCGCGCAACTTGTTGCCGAGCAGGCGCACGAGTTCGCCGCGGCGCGGCGCGGGCACGTTGCGCCAGCTCTTGAACGCCTCCTGTGCCTTCGCCAGCGCGGCGTCGACGTCGGCTGCCGACTGGCTCGCGACGCGGCCGATCAGTTCGCCGTTGATCGGCGAATGCACGGCGATGTCGCCCGCTTCCGCGAGCTGGGAAATACCGAGATCCGAGAGGATGGAGGAGGCTTTCATAGGTAGAATCCCTTAAAAATTTCCGATACGAAACATTGCTACTTTAGGAAACTATACACGCGCAATTTGGCGGCGACAACACGAAAATCCACGGGAATTTCGCCATGCCGCGTGTATCGCTCCCGCCCGGCTTTCCGCCATGAAAATGGCATGAGGCCGCCCTGCTGGCGGACCCTCGATTTCCTATTGGAAACAATGCATTGGGCGCCGGCCGTGCCGGCGCCCTTCAAGGTAGCAGAGGCGAGTGATCTCAGTCCGCGGTTCGCGTCGTGACCGGCACCCACGCCACGTTTTTGACCTGATACAGCGTCGAACTCGGGCTCTTCAGGTCGCCCTGGGCATTGAAGGCGATCTTGCCCGTAATGCCGTCGTAGTTCGTGGCCTTCAGCGCGGCGTTGTACTGCGCCGGCGTCGCCGAGCCGGCCTTCTCCATCGCCGTGATCGCGACCCACGCCGCGTCATAGGCGAACGGCGCGTAGGCGAGCATGTCGATGCCGTACTTCTGCTTGAACTTCGCTTCGAAGCCTCGACCCTTGGGCAGCGTGCCGAGCGGCTGGCCGTATTCCCACACCGAAGCGCCATCGGCGGAATCGCCGGCGAGCTTGATGAAGTTCGCGTCCATGACGCCGCCGCCCGCGAGGAATTGCGCCTTCAGGCCAAGCTGGCGCATGCGCTTGACGATCATGGCGGCCTGCGCGTCGAGGCCGCCGAAGAACACGAGATCCGGACTCGTGCGCTTGATGCTCGTGAGCTGGGCGCTGAAATCCACCGCCTTGTCGTTCGTGAACTCGCGCGCGACGATCGTGCCGCCGCTCGCCTTCACGGCCTTCTCGAACTCGTCGGCTTCGCCCTGGCCGAAGGCCGTGCGGTCGTCGATGATGGCAATGCGCTTCGCCTTCGTCACCGTCGCCGCATAGTTGCCCGCGTTGCCGGCGTTTTGCGAGTCGGTGGCGATCACGCGGTAGATGGTCGGCGCGCCGCTTTGGGTGATGGCCGGATTGGTGGCGGCCGGCGTGATCATCGGAATGCCCGCCTTCGCGTAGATCTTCGAGGCCGGCAGCGTCGTGCCCGAATTGAAGTGGCCGATCACGACGGCCACGTTGTCGTCCACGAGTTGCTGCGCCACCTGCACGCCAATGCGCGGATCGCTCTGGTCATCCTGCGAGTCGATTACGAACTTGACCGGCTTGCCGCCGATGGTGGGATGCGCGGCGTTGGCTTCGTCCACGGCCAGACGCACACCGTTCTCGATGTCCTTGCCATACGCTGCGCCGCCGCCCGTGAGCGGGCTGGCCACGCCGATCTTCACGACCATTTCCTGCGCGCTCACCGCGCCGGCAACCAACATCAACGACGCTGCGATCGCGCAGCCACGACGAGAAGCGAGGAAACGAGGAGACATGCGATATTCCTTCGGAATCTGGATGGAGCCGGAACGTGATGCGTCCGAACGGTCGCGCGGACCTTCGACGCACAGGATTCGTCCAGCACCGCAGCACGGCGGGGACGTGAACGGATTGTCGGCAGCGGTTCCGGCGGCATCAAACGAAATCTAATCACCACGTAATGCGCTTTTCTCATCAAGCCCGTCCACGCGGGGAATACGGCAACGCGTGACGCGGCCTCGCAGGCATTGGGAAATACCCGATAACGCCGAGATGCCCGCTTGTGCGTGGGTGTCATGCGAGCGCGGCTTGTGCGCGCGCCGTGCCTTGCGCCGTCTGGGTTTGCGTCAGAAATCATCAACTTCCGGGCGGACAATTTACTTAGCCATGCTTGTTAAATGCGGCATGACGCAACAAGCGTCGCGCGATACGCCAATGTTATGATCGGAAACATAGAGTACGATACGAACACCCGCGAACCATCAGCGAGCACCCCGAGTTCCCGAATGGAAACCCCGTCCCTCAAGCCCGCCGAGAACGCTTCGGCGGAGCTGGGCAAGCGCGTCAAGGCGGCCCGGCTGAAGCAGGATTACACGCTCGAGGCCGCCAGCCGCGTGTGCGGCGTGTCGCGCTCCACGCTCTCGAAGGTGGAAAACGGCGTCATGTCGCCAACGTTCGACGTGCTGCAGAAGATCGTTCACGGCCTGAAGATCGACCTCGGCGAACTGTTCGGCTCGGCGCCCAGACCGCGCGCGAGCGGACGACGCGCACTCACCCGCAAGGGCGGCGGGCAGCAGCATGCGGCCGGCTGCTATCAGATGGAGTTGCTGGCAACGGAACTCGCCCACAAGGCGATGCACCCGTTTCGCATTCGCGTGACGGCGCACTCACTGGACGAGTTCACGGAATGGGGCCGGCATGAAGGCGAAGAATTTCTCTTCATACTGAGCGGCTCGGTTTGCCTCTACTCCGAGCTTTACGCGCCGACGCATCTCGAAGCCGGCGACAGCCTCTATTTCGACAGCCGCACGGGGCATGCGGCCGTCTCCACGAGCGATGAAGACGCGGAAGTCCTCTGGCTCATCAACGAACCGCACCCGGACACGCAGGACGGCGCGCCGGGCGTTTGAACCTTCAAGCTTACGCAGCGTTCGCGGTCATCTTGAAGATGCCGGTGGCGTTACCCGCGTCGAAGCGCAAATCGGTCTGCCAGCGCCGCGTGACCTGATCGAACGTGCGCTTGCGCGTGATGAACTCGTAGAACGAGCCCGGCACCTCGCGCGTCACGCGCTGGCCGTCCGCCGCGCGGAACTCGCGCTTCACGGTGTCGGCGCGATACGCCGTCTGGAACACGCGGCCCGAGCGCGAGGTCTCGACGCTGGGCTTCATCGGACGCCCCTTGGCCTTCTCGTCGTCCGAAAGCCGGAAGACGTCTTCCACGCGGTCGGTCGCGTGATTGAAGGCGTTGCCTTCCGTTGCGATCCACGCCATTTCCGCGGATTCCTGCAGCAATGTCTCGTAGTCCGAAATAGACGGCACATCGTGCTGCCGCGCGAATGCCCCGACGATCACGGGCAGCAGCTGCAGCGCTGCATCGAGCGGCAGCGAGCCGTCGCGTTCGAGTTCTGAGAGCTGTGCCATGGCAAGCGGCGTGAGCGGATCTTTCGACGCGCCCACCACGTTCGTCACGGCTTGCTGGAACGCCGCCGAAAAGCGCTCGGGGTGCAGTTCGCTCACGAAGAACTGCGCGATCTCGTCGGGCGCGTCTTCGTGAGCATAGGCGCGCCCCGTCATGCCGAGCTTGTCCAGCGGATAGCGGCCATTCAGGCGAAAGCCGAGCGGACGCAGAATACGCGTGAACGCCGCTTCGCCGGGCGGCAGCGCGCCGTTCTGCGCCCAGCGCACCGTGCGCAGCGCGCCATGGTCGAAGTACACCGCGCCGCCCTGCGCCACCGTATCGGTCGTGTACGTGCGGCCGTTGGGCGAGCGCTCCAGCAGGTCTTCGAACAGCGCCATGTTCATCGCCTGGGCGAGTTCGGCGCGCGTGACGGTGCCGCTTTCCCAGTCGCCGAGCATCGACGGAAAGTTCAGCGTTGCAAAGAGGGTTTCGGTTTTCTCGCGGCCCAGCAGCGCGGACAACAAGCGTTCTACGTTCGAATTGCGCATCACCAATCTCACAGGAAACGACCGCCTCGCAGCGGCCATCAAACGGGCCTCTGGCCATTGGCTTCGGCCAACTATACGTAAAACGCATTATTCAAATGGTTGCGCACCGCGTAAAGCGAGATTAAATTGTCACTTGATGAGTTTATGGAATTAACATGCGCAAGTTCAAGATCCCGAACATCGGCGCGCTGACGGCCTTCGAAGCCGCGGCGCGGCACGAGAGCTTCACTCACGCCGCCAAGGAGCTGTTCCTCACCGAAAGTGCGGTCTCGCGCCAGATCGCCACGCTCGAATCGAATCTCGGCGTGCGCCTTTTCGTGCGCGCCAAACAGCGGGTCGTGCTCACGCGCGCGGGCCGGCTCTATAGCACCCAGGTGCGCCGTGCGCTCGAAAACCTCGATCGCGACACGCTCTCCATCATCGCGCACGGCAGCGGCGGCGGTTATCTGGAACTCGCCGTGCTGCCGACCTTCGCGTCCGAGTGGCTGATACCGCGCCTCAAGGACTTCTACGACCGCACGCCCGACGTGCGCGTGAACATGGGCGTGCGCACCGAGACGTTTTCGTTCGAGGAATCGCATTTCGAAGCCGCGATCCACTACGGCAAGCCCACCTGGCCCGGCACGTCGTCCGACTTTCTGTTCGGCGAGGAAGTGGTGCCCGTCTGTTCGCCGTCGCTGCTCGCGCGCCCCATCAAGAAGGCGCATGAACTGCTCGCCTACCCGCTGCTGCACTCCACGACGCGCCCCGACGCATGGACGCGCTGGTTCTCCGACCTCGGCGTGGAAGACAACGCCACCATGCACGGCGTGCGCTACGAGCTGCACACAATGCTGATCGCAGCGGCCGCCGCCGGCCTCGGCGTGGCGCTCGTGCCGAAGTTCTTCGTGGAAGGCCAGCTCGAGCGGTTTGGCGTCGTCATCCCGTTCGAAGCCCCGGCGATTGCCGATGGCGGCTACTACTTCGTCTATCCCACCGAACTCAGCCACGGCAAGCCACTGGAACGCTTCCGCGCGTGGCTGCTCGAGCAGGCGGGCGCCTACAACGCCTTGCAAGGGCAAGGCTGATCGGCGATCGGGCACGCGAAATATACGATCAGAAAAAAGTTTCCTATAGGAAATAGTTAGGTTAGCATCGAAGGAAATCACTTCTTCGTCGCGAGACTGACATGGAAGACGTCGTCGTCATCGGTGCGGGCATCATCGGTGTCTGCGCCGCGCTCAATCTGGCGCAGCGTGGCGTGCGCGTGCATATCGTCGATAGCGCCCAGCCCGGTTCGGGCTGCTCGTTCGGCAACGCGGGCCTGATCGCGGTCGACCATGTCGCGCCGCTCGCGAGCCCCGAGACGATGGCCGGCCTGCCCCGCATGCTGCTGCGCCGCGACAGCCCGCTGCGCCTGCACAAGCGCAGCCTGCCGCGCATGGCGCCGTGGGTGCTGGAGTTCGCCGCGCAGGCGCAGCGCCCGCGCTTCCGGCGCAATACGCGTGCGCTCGCGAGTCTCGTGACTGGCGCGGCGCAGGCCTGGCGTCGTTTGCTGGATCGGCACATCGCCGCCGACCTCTTTCGCGACATCGGCTCGCTCTACGTGTTCGAGCAACCCGTTGCGCACGCAACGGAATGCGCGCAACTCGACCTACTCGACCGGCACGGCGTGCGCTACGAAAATCTCACGGCTGAGCAGGTGCGGCGCGACTATCTGCCGTCGCTCACGCCGCATATCAGCCATGCGCGCTACTTTCCCGGCATGGCTTCGGTCACGAATCCGCAGCAGGTCGTCGAGCGTATTTTCGAGGCGGCGCTCGCAGCGGGCGCGAGATTCACGCGCGCTGCCGTCGATGCCTTGCGCGCCCTGCCCGATGGCCGTATCGGCGTCACGCTGAACGGCGCAACGCACCCAGCAGCCAAGGTGCTGATCGCGGCCGGCTCGCGCAGCGCCGAACTCGCGCAGCAGCTCGGCGCAAGGATTCCGCTCACTAACGAGCGCGGCTATCACGTCCAGCTCGGCGCACCCTTGCAAGACACGCTGAGCGTGCCCGTGAGCTTCGTCGAGCGCGGCTTCACCTGTAACCCGATGGCGCAAGGCATCCGGCTTGCCGGCACCGTCGAGCTCGGCGCGCGCGGCGCGCCCGACTGGCGCCGCGCCGATCTGCTCGCCACGCAATTTCAGACGCTCTTTCCCGGCGCGCCCGCGGTCCAGGTCGCAAGCCGCTGGTACGGCGAGCGCCCCACGCTGCCCGACTATCTGCCGATGATCGGCGAGATGCCCGGCGCACGGAATGTGTTCGTCGCGACCGGCCATCAGCATCTGGGCCTCACGCTCGGGCCGCTCAGCGGCGAACTCGTCGCACAATTGATGACGCGCGAGACGCCCGCCGTCAATCTCGCGCCGTTTCGCATCGACCGCTTTTGAGGCGGCCGGAACGCACGCCGCCACACCCACGCCTCATTCATCAGGAGAGAAGATTCGATGGAGCCCATCGCGATTTACGACGCAGCCGCCACGGCGCGCCTGCTCGACTTCGGCGTGCTGCTCGACGCCCTCGCCACGGCCGCGCAGGACCACGACGCGGGCCGCATTCACGCGCCCGTGCGCACGGGCGTGCCGCTCAAGGGCAACGGCGTCATGCTCTCGATGCCCGCCAGCGCCGAGGACATCGCCATCCACAAGCTCGTGAGCGTGTGCCCGGCCAACACGGCGCTCGGCATGCCGACCATCTTCGGCGCGGTGACGGTGTGCCATGGCGCGACGGGGCAGCCGGAGTTCATCCTCGACGGCCCGACCGTGACCGGGCGGCGCACCGCGGCGCTCTCCATGCTGGGTGTGCGGCTCTTTCACCCCGGCGCGCCGCGCGCGTTTCTGGTGATCGGCACCGGACAGCAGGCGCGTTTTCATGCCGAGGCGATCGGCGCGCTCTATCCGGCGGCGACGCTCTACGTGAAAGGTCGGACCGAAGCGTCCGAAGCGGCATTGCGCGCCCACTTCGCGCAGTCCGGCGTGGACGTGACGCCCGCGCACGGTGCGGTACCGCAAGAAGTCGATGTGGTCATCGCCGCGACGACGAGCAAGACGCCCGTGTACGACGACGCAGCGAGCCAGGACCGGCTCGTGATCGGCGTGGGCGCCTTCACGCCGGACGCGGCCGAAATCGCCCAGGGCACGGTGCGTGCGAGCCGCGTGTTCGTCGACGATCTCGCAGCCGCGCGCGAAGAAGCCGGCGACCTGCTGCAGGCCGGCGTCGACTGGGCGAACGTGCGCACGATCGGCTCCGCTGTGGCAAACGGCGCGGCGCATGACGGCAGACCTGTGCTGCTGAAGACGGTCGGCAGCGGCGCCTGGGATCTCGCGGCGTGCCGCGTCGCCCGGCAAATGCGCTAACCCGAATGCGCGGATTAGAATCGCACATCGACCGCGCAGCGCAATCCCATCCGAGACCCAAGGCAGACGCACCATGACGACGAGCGCCCCCCAACCCGCCGTGAAAGTCCTGCGCGGCGGTGTCATCGAAACCACGCATATCGCCCACATTGCCGTGGTCGACGCCCAAGGCCGCCTGCTCTACGCGCTCGGCGAGCCGCATCGCATGACGCTCGTGCGCTCGGCGGCCAAGCCCGCGCAGGCGCTCGCCGTGGCCGAAACAGGCGCGCTCGAACGCTTTCACTTTGACGACGCCGATCTCGCGCTCATGTGCGCCTCGCATAGCAGCGAGGACCGCCATATCGAGCGGACGCGCGCGATGCTCGCCAAGGTGTCCGCTGCGGAATCGGACCTGCGTTGCGGCGGCCATGCGCCACTCTCCGACGCCGTCTACAAGGCATGGATCAAGCGCGACTTCACGCCGGGCGCGGTGTGCAGCAACTGCTCGGGCAAGCACGCGGGCATGCTCGCGGGCGCGCGCGCGATCGGCGCGGCGCTGGCCGACTACCATCTGCCTTCGCACCCCTTGCAGCAACATGTGAAGCGCGTCGTGGCCGAGGTTTGCGATCTTCCCGAGACGGACGTCGAGTGGGGCATCGACGGCTGCAATCTGCCCACCCCGGCCTTCCCGCTCGACCGGCTCGCCCGCCTGTTCATGAAGCTCGCCGATGCGCAGGACCGCGCGGCTTTGCCAGGATCGGCCGCGACCGCCTCGCGCACGCAGGCGCTCGCCCACATCTATCGCGCGATGACGTCGTATCCGGAACTCGTGGCCGGCGAAGGCCGCTTCTGCACGGCGCTCATGCACGCGTTCGAAGGCGCGCTCGTCGGCAAGCTCGGCGCGGCGGGCAGTTATGCGATTGGCGTGCGCGCCAGCGCGGCGACCGCGCCGCACACGGGCGGCCCGGCATTGGGTATCGCGGTGAAGATCGAGGACGGCGAATTGACCGCGCTCCATGCCACCGTCGTGGAAGTACTCAGGCAACTGGGCATCGGCACGCCGGAACAGCTGGCACAACTAAGGAAATTCGACGCCCCGCGCATCGTCAACACGATGGGCGTCGAGACGGGTTACATCGCGCCGCAGTTCACGCTGGAGCGCTTCGAACACGCGCCCGGCAAGTAAGGAATAGACGAGCCAGGCGCGGGCTTTGAAAGCCCGCGCCCAGACTCACAGCAACGCGACGACCTTCACGTCGCTGCGATCGGCCGATGCCACAACCTTGCCGTCCACACGGCGGAACATGAGCGTCACCGTATGCTTGCCCACGCGCAGATCGCCCACTTCGAGCCAGTCGATGCCTTCGGGCAGCATGGGCTGCTCGACACGCACTTCGTTGCGCGTCGCGTCGATCGTCACGCCAAGACACGCTTCGAGCATCATGAACGGCGAGCCCGCGGCCCAGGCTTGCGGCAGGCAGGCCACCGGATACGCCGTGGGCGGCTCGCCGCGCCTGCGCGGGAACCCGCAGAAGAGTTCGGGCAGACGCATGTCGAACGTCACCGCGGCCTCGAACAGCGCCTGCAAGAGGCGCACCGCTGCCGCCTTGCGGCCATAGCGCGCGAGACCGCGCGCACACAGCGCGTTGTCGTGCGGCCAGACCGAGCCGTTGTGGTACGCCATGGGGTTGAAACGCGCCTGGCCCGCCGCGAGCGTCCGCACGCCCCAGCCCGTATGAAACAGCGCCGATTCGAGCACTTCCGCCACGGCGCGGCCACGCTCTTCCTGGGGCAGCCCGAAGGCGAGCAGATGTCCCGCGTTCGACGCGAGCACGCGGCAAAGATCGCCGTGGCCATCGAGCGCAATACCGTAGAACTCCGACTCCGGCATCCAGAACTTCTCTTCCACGCAGCGGCGGATTTTAGCGGCGCGCGCGGCGTAGCGCGCAGCGTCTTCCACCTGGCCGCGATGCGTGGCGAAACGCGACATCGTTTCGAACGCCGCGCTCGCGTACGCCTGCACTTCGACGAGCGCGATCGGGCCGTCGGGGAAACGGCCGTCCGCATGGAAGACGGAGTCGTGGCTGTCCTTCCAGCCCTGGTTCGCGAGCCCGCCTTCCGATTCGCGCCGGTAGTCGAGCAGACCGAGTTTGTTGCGGTCGCATACACCTGCGACCCAGGCCGCCGCGCGTTCCAGCGCTGGCCACAAATCGTCGATCAGCGAGACGTCGCCCGTGCGTTCGACATAAGCGCCCGCCAGCACGACGAAGAGCGGCGTGGTGTCCACCCCGCCGTAGTAGAGCGCGAACGGCACTTCGCCCGTGGCGGCCATCTCGCTCTTACGCATTTCGTGCATGATCTTGCCGACCGCCGCGTCGCGGAACGCCGAATCCTCGCGCGCCTGATGTTCCGCGAGAAAACGCAGCACGCCGCGCGCGAGCGCGGGCGTGAGCCACAGCGTTTGCAGCGAGGTGATGACCGCGTCGCGGCCGAACGGCGTGGAGAACCACGGAATGCCCGCATACGGATACGGACCGGTCGGCAGGTCGGTGGTGAGAAGACCCAGATCGGCAATCGAGCGGTTGATCCACGCATTGAAGAGCGGATTGCTCGAACGCAAGGCCGCCGCCGCGCGACGCCGTTCGCGCATCACGATATGTGAGTCGACCAGCGCGGCGCGCACAGCGGCGCGGCCCACGCGCTGCTCCTGCGAGTTCGCGAGGCAATGGGGCGGCTGGAAGATGCCCGCGCTCTGCGTTCCGGGCGCGGCGTCGGGCATGGCCTCGACTTCGATCGCTACCGTGAGATAGATCGAGACGCAGGCCTGCGCGGGCAGGTCGACCGTGAAGTCGGCGCGATCGGCGAGGAGTTTGTTCGGCGTGGGCGAGAACTCGATACGCACGCGCCGCGCCACCTTGTCGAGGCCGATGTACTCGAGCCGTACTTCGCCATCTTCGACGCGCGGCGGCTTGAGCGTGCCGCGTTTCTCGCGCTTCAGGCCGCGCACTTCGAACATGTCGCGAAAGTCGCTCGCGAACGAGATGGAAAGCGGCACCACGGCGTCTTCGGTGCCGTAGTTCGTGAGTTCGATGGCCTCGGTCATCATCGTGCCGGAGAGCACGCGCTCGCGCTGCACGTGAATCACGCCTTCGGGCGTGGTGCTGCCGCCGAGCGGCGGCAGCGGACGATTGGTCAGGTGGGCCGTGAACACGGCGTTGTCGCTGCTCACGCTGCCCGAGAGCAGCGAGGGCACGCGTCCGCCGAAAGTGAGGCGCAGCGACGAGAGCACACGCGTGTCGTTGACGAAGAGGCCGTCGTCGATGCCGGTGATGTCGCCGAGCGGATCGTTGACGATGAAGGTGCCGCCCGACTTCAGCACATGCTGGTCGGCGCTTGCGACCTCGGGCGTTTCGGGCGCGATGAACGCGCCGTCGGTTTCCCGCGCGTCCTGGTCGGGATGATCCACGCCGCTTGAGCGCGTGACGCCACCGAGTGTTTCAGGATCCTGCATTGCTTGCCTCCTGGGTCCCATGCAAAGGGTTACGGTACGGTTCGCTTGCGATTGATTGTAGTGGCTTCAGCGCACGCGTTGGCGGCGAATGCGCGAAGAATATGCGAGTGTTACGCGCGAAATCGGTGGCAAATCGCGGCGCGAGCAAGGAACGTGCGCGGAAAAATTGCGGGCGCCGGCACGATGTAACGTGCGGGCGCCCGTGCAGGCAATGCACTCGCGCGCCAGAAGCGGCGCGCGCTGGGGGATCAGCGTTGCGAAATCGGCAACGCCACGCGCGGCGTTTCGCCGATGAAGAGCTGGCGCGGACGGCCGATCTTCTGCTCGGGGTCGGCGATCATCTCGTTCCACTGCGCGATCCAGCCCACCGTACGCGCCATCGCGAAGATGCAGGTGAACATCGAGGTCGGGATGCCCAGCGCGCGCTGCACGATGCCCGAGTAGAAGTCGACGTTCGGATACAGCTTGCGCGACACGAAGTATTCGTCTTCCAGCGCGATCTTCTCGAGCTGCATGGCAAGCTTGAAGAGCGGATCGTCGTGCAGGCCCAGTTCGTTGAGCACTTCGTAGCACGTCTCGCGCATGAGCTTCGCACGCGGGTCGTAGTTCTTGTACACGCGGTGGCCGAAGCCCATCAGCTTCACGCCCGAGTTCTTGTCCTTCACCTGCTCGATGAACTTCGGGATGTTATCGACCGAGCCGATTTCTTCGAGCATGTTCAGCGCGGCTTCGTTCGCGCCGCCGTGCGCCGGGCCCCACAGGCAAGCGATACCGGCCGCGATACACGCGAACGGATTCGCACCCGACGAACCGGCCAGACGCACCGTCGAGGTCGAAGCGTTCTGCTCGTGGTCGGCGTGCAGGATGAGGATACGGTCGAGCGCGCGCACGAGCACGTCGTTGACCTTGTACTCCTCGCTCGGCGCGGAGAACATCATGCGCATGAAGTTCGCGCTGTACGAGAGGTCGTTCTGCGGATACACGAACGGCTGGCCGATCGAGTACTTGTACGCCATGGCGACCAGCGTCGGCAGCTTCGCGATCATGCGGATCGCCGACACCTCGCGATGCTTCGGGTTGTTGATGTCGAGCGAGTCGTGATAGAACGCGGACAGCGCGCCGACCGCCGCCACCAGAATCGCCATCGGATGTGCGTCACGGCGGAACCCCCGGAAAAAGAAGTGCATCTGCTCGTGAACCATCGTGTGGTTCGTCACCGAGGCCACGAATTCGTCTTTCTGCTCCTGCGTGGGCAACTCGCCCTTGAGCAGGAGGTAGCAGCTTTCGAGGAAGTCGGCGTTTTGCGCGAGGTTGTCTATCGGGTAGCCGCGATAGAGCAGCTCGCCCTTGTCGCCGTCGATATAGGTGATCGCCGAGTTGCACGCCGCCGTGGACATGAAGCCCGGGTCATACGTGAACATGCCGGTCTGGCCGTACAGCTTGCGGATGTCGATCACGTCCGGGCCTGTGGTGCCCTTGTAGACCGGCAACTGAACGCCTTCAGCGTGGCCGGGGATCGTGAGCGTGGCGTGTGTCTTCGAATCGATCATTTCGTGTCCTTGAATTGCTGCTACATCGCAATACTTCGCTTCGCGCAAAACCTCGCGCAACAGGACGCAGCCGCCGGAAAGGCCGGCATCGCTGCGACCGCTTGCCGCATTCTACGGCGCGGTGCAGCATCGATTGATAGCGCAGCCAGCAACAATCCCTCTTCAAGCTCGCAACACTGCCAAGCTTGCGGGTTCCTTAACGCCGATTCCTGCAACAATATTTTGCTCTTGCAGCGCAACATGTCGCACCCCATCTTTGCGATACTGCTTGACATGCAAGGGTTTTCCATTACTTGCATTTTGTAATCTAGCCCGCTGTCACCGGCGGGCTTTTTTCACCGCCACACGCGCTTAAAGCAAAACGTAAGGAAGCAACAGATGAACATCTCGGTCGACACCCTGTTCGCAGAAGACGAACAAGCAGAGGGCGCCGTTGTCACGGCACTCAATCACCAGGACATCGTGGTCGCACTTTCGGCCGCGCTCGCCAGCGAACGCGTGGCCGTGCTGCACATGCTGTATCCGCGCACCGACGCGCGCACGCACCGCAGCCTGGATCACCTCGTGGACGCGCTCAACGGCCACGGCCTGCACCAGGTCGCCCGCCTCGTTTCGCAGGAAGCGCACTATCTCGTGTTCAAGGATCCGGTGAAAGCATGGAAGGCCTTCCACGAAATCCGCAACGATTCGCTCGCGATCGGCGTGCACCTCTACTACGCGGGCCTCGTCGGCGAGGCTGCAGAGCACAAACTCGACGCCCACGCGCACGGCCGCGACTAAGCGAGCGTCGTTCGGACTGCGATATTTCTCGCAGCAATTAAAAGGGCGGCCGCGGGTTCAGTTCTCTCGCACGGCCGCCCTTTTTGCATCGGCGCGCTTCAGCGCCCGTAGCCGCTCACGAAGCGATCGATCAACTCGTTGAACGCCCCGGGCCGCGCCAGATTCATCCCATGCGATGCGCCCGCCACACTCGCGCGGCGCGCATCGGGCAGCCATGCTTCGAGCGCGGCCACGGCCCGGTGAAACACTTCCGGACTCAGCTCACCGTCGATCAGCAGCACGGGGCATCGCACCTCGGCGGCCTGCTCGCGCGTGTACGCAGGCAGCGGATCCTGAAACTGCGGTCCAAGCGTGTGCGCGTTGTCGGTAGCCATGCGGCGAAACGCATGCGTGCTCCTTGCCCAGAAGCCGGGGCGGCTCACCGAATCGACGAACAACTCCAGCCCCGCGTCCACCTGGCCCGACTCGATCAGCGCCACGACGCGGGCGCGCAGCGCGTTGACGGTCTCGGGCAGCGTGGCGAGCGTCTGGCCCGGCTGCTGGACCGGCCCGCCCGGATCGGCAAGCGTGAGCGTGCGCACGTGCTGCGGATGGCGCCGCGCGAACTGGAATGACACGAGGCCGCCGCGCGAATGCCCGATCACGTGCGCCGGGCCGGCGCCCAGGGCTTCGACGAACGCCGCGAGTTCATCCGCATGCTGCCGCCAGCTGAAAGGCTGGCCGCGCGCAGCGTCCCCGGCGGGCCAGTAGTGCGTGAGACTCACCGATACACAGTGATATTGCTGCGCGAGGCCGGCCAGCTGCGGCTGCCAGTAGCGGAAATCGCAAAGCGAGCCGTGCACGAAGAGGAGGAGTTCGCCCGCGCCCCGTTCGACATAGGGCATGGGCAGGCCGCCGGGTAGTTCGATGAACGTACCGGGGGCCGGAAAAGCGGCTGGATTCACGGCTGGACGATGTGGAGACAACGGGACAGCGGCGCGTTGCAACGGACAACGGCCTACGGGTAGTCCATCGCAGCGCGCGCCGGCAAAGTGGCGTATTGTCCCACGCCCGCGGCGCGAACACCCGGCACGCCGGCGCCCTGGCGAAGCGGCGTTGCCTCGAGCGCCGGCTTGCGCCGTTATTCGACCATTTCGAACGCGTGCTCGCTCATGAGCGAGGCCGCCGCGCCCGCGCCGCGCACCGCGCAGGTGAGCGGCTCGTCGGCCACCCGCACGACCACGCCAAGCTCGGCGGCGAGGCACTGGTCGAGCCTGCCGAGCAGCGAGCCGCCGCCCGTGAGCACGATGCCGCTATCGGCGATATCGGTGACGAGTTCGGCGGGCGCCGTCTCGAGCACCTGCCGCACCGCGTTGATCACCACGCGCAACGGCGCAGCCAGCGCGTCCACCACGTCGTGGCTCGTGATCTCGACCGTGCGCGGCAGACCGTCTTCCATGCTGCGCCCGGTCGCGCGGATGCGTTCGATGGGTTCGCCGTAGAGCGCGCAGCCAATTGTTTTTTTCACGTGTTCGGCGGTCTGGTCGCCCAGCACGACACCATAGAGCGTGCGCACGTGATCGACGATGGCGCGGTCGAACTGGTCGCCGCCCACGCGCACCGAGCCGCTGCACGCCACGCCGCCCAGCGCGACAATGCCCACTTCCGTCGTGCCGCCGCCGATATCCACGACCATCGAGCCCGTTGCCGCATGCACCGGCAAACCCGCACCGAGCGCCGAAGCCAGCGACTCGCCGATGAGGTTCACGCTCGCCGCGCCCGCCGCGAAGGCCGCCTCGCGAATCGCGCGGCGCTCGACGCGCGTCGCGCCCGCCGGCACGCACACCGTGAATGCCGCACGGCGGCCGAGCAGACGGCGCGGCTGCGCCATCGCCACGAAGCGGCGCATCATGTGTTCCGCAGCGGAAAAATTGGCGATCACGCCGTGCGAAAGCGGCCGCACCGTCTCGAGGTTGGCCGGCGTGCGGCCGAGCAGGTCCTTCGCCTCGCGGCCCACCGCGGCCACCGTTGTCTCGTTCGCGCCCGCGCGCCGCTCGAAGCAGACCACGGAGGGCTGGTTCAGCACGATGCCCTTGTCGGCGGTGTAGATGAGCGTATTGGCCGTACCGAGATCGAGCGCCACGTCCTGGCGGAACAGCCTCTTGGAAAAAATGGAATGCGGCTTGGCTCGGGCCATATTGGTCTGAAGTTCGGTTCTTTTTGGCGACCCGGCAGACGACGCGCCGCCGGATGGCATTCCCGATGGCGGCCTCGTCCAGGCAGCGCGAACTAGCCGCGCGCCGGGCGGAACGGGCCTACGCGGCCCATAAGGTCGCGGCGACTCCCCGTATTAACGGCCGCGACCGGCGCGAACTTTAGCCGGTCCAAAAACAACTGCAAAGCTCATCCGGAAAATATGGCCGAAATACGACACTGCGGGCTTATGCGACTGCCAATTTGTACCGATTTGATCCGCCGATGCATGTCGATGCATGTCGATTAACGGGGACTGAACTCGTCGCCGCCAGCGATCGGATGAGTCTCGCGATCAGCTGCGCGCGAGCGAGCGCACCAGCGCGTCGCGCCCGAGCATGACGCCCTGCGGCGTGATCGTGTGGCCCACGCCCGGCAGCGCGAAAGCGGTGACCGCGAATCCCGCGTCGCTGAACGCGGCGGCGGCGCGCTCCAGTTCGGTCGCCGGAATCACTTCGTCGTCCTCGCCGTGCACGAGCGTGAGCACCGTGCGGCTTTTCGCGACCACGGGCGTGACGAGCCGGCCCGCATAGGCGACCACGGCCGCCGCGCCCGCCGGCTGCGTGGCCGTGTGGTAGAGCGACATGATCGAGCCTTGCGAGAAGCCCACCAGGGCGAGCGCGTCGTGGCCGAGCCCCCAGTGGGCAAGTTCGGCGTCGAGCCGCCGCTCGAGCGCCTGCGAGGCGGCAACGACGCGCGCCTCGCGGTTGCTCTCGCTGATGTCGCGCAGACTGAACCACTGGCGTCCGCCAAAGCCGCCGTCGAAGGGTTCGCTGCCATCGAGCGACGTGAACGCGACGCCGGGCAGCGCATCGCGCCACACGTCGGCGAGCGGCGTGAGGTCCTGTGCGTTGCTGCCTACGCCGTGCAGCAGCACGACGAGCGCGCGAGCGGCGCCGTCGGCCGGCGCCAGACGCCAGCCCCCTTCGAATGCTTCCCAGCTCATGATCGGACCTCCCCTGTACTGACGTTCGTATTGTGTCTCCAGCGCACGCTTTTTGCGCGGCGCACGGCAGGCGCAAGGATACGCTCGCCGCGCACCGCGTGTACGAAAGACTCCATTTCCCGGCGTTACCTAAAGCCGCGTCAGCAGCCCGATCGCGCGCGAAAGCCATTCGCAAGCCCCATGACCCTGCGCAGCATGAGGATGCTCCGCGGCTGGCGATGACAAAAGGCGATTACAGGTATCCTTTGCCGCAAACCGAATACGCGGAGAACATGCTTGAACCAGCCCGCCGCATCATCGGCGCCGCCTGCGCCGCCGCCTCCGCTCCAGGGAGGCCGTCTGGTCCTCGGCACCATCGCGGTCTCGCTCGCGACCTTCATGAACGTGCTCGACACGTCGATCGCCAACGTCGCCATTCCGACCATCTCCGGCGACATGGGCGTTTCCGTGGACGAAGGCACGTGGGTCATCACCGTGTTCGCGGCGGCCAACGCCGTTTCCATTCCGCTCACCGGCTGGCTCACGCAGCGCTTTGGTCAGGTGCGCCTCTTCATCACCTCGATCCTCTCGTTCGTGCTGGCGTCGTGGCTGTGCGGCATCGCACCGACCCTGCCTTTCCTGCTGATTGCGCGCGTGCTGCAAGGCGCCGTGGCCGGCCCGCTCATTCCGCTCTCGCAGGCCATCCTGCTCGGCTCCTGGCCCAAGGACAAATCCGCGAGCGCGCTAGCGTTCTGGGCGATGACGACGACCGTCGGCCCGATCGCGGGACCGGCGCTCGGCGGCTGGATCACGGATAGCTACAACTGGGCGTGGATCTTCTATATCAACATCCCAGTGGGTTTTTTCGCGGCTTTTGTGACGTGGTCGATCTACCGTAACCGCGAATCTGCCACGCGCAAACCGCCTATCGACGTGGTGGGCCTCGGCCTGCTGATCGCCTGGGTCGCCTCGCTCCAGATCATGCTGGATAAAGGCAAGGATCTCGACTGGTTCAACTCGCCCGTGATCGTCACGCTCGGCCTCGTCGCGCTCATCAGCTTTGCGTTCTTTCTCGTCTGGGAGCTCACCGAGGAACATCCGATCGTCGATTTACGTTTGTTCGGACAACGGAACTTTCTCGGCGGCACGATTGCGATTTCCGTGGCCTATGCCGTGTTCTTCGGCAATCTCGTGTTATTACCGCAGTGGATGCAGGAGTATCTGAATTACCGCTCGGTGGACGCGGGCCTCGTGACCGCGCCGCTAGGCATCTTCGCGCTGCTGCTCTCGCCTGTTGTGGGGCGCCTGTTGCCGCGCTCCGACGCGCGCATCATCGCGACGATCGCGTTCGTGATGTTCGCGGGGGTGTTCTACATGCGTTCGCAGTACGTGATCGAAATCGACACCTTCCATCTCGTGCTGCCCACGCTGCTGCAAGGCATCCCCATGGCGCTCTTCTTCGTGCCGCTCACGGCGATCATTCTCGCGGGGCAGCCGCCGAGCCGCGTGCCCGCGGCGGCGGGCCTCTCGAATTTCGTGCGCGTGTTCTGCGGCGCGGTGGGCACCTCGATCGCGACCAACGCATGGAACAACCGCACGATCCTGCATCACGCGCGGCTCACGGAGCAGGCCTCGGTCAACAACCCGACCTTCGTGCAGGCGATAGATCAGACCCAGAAGGTGCTGAATTTGAGCGAGCCCTCCGCACGCGCGCTGTTCGACTTTCAGCTCACCACGCAGGCCGCCATGATGGGGCTGAACGACATTTTCTATATCTCGGCGATCATCTTTCTCGTGATCATTCCGCTCATCTGGATCACGAAGTCGACGAAGGGCGGAGGCGGCGGCGGCGCGGCGGGGGCGCATTGACCGGCGAGGTTCGGTCAAGGCGCGCAATGAAGCCGTGGCGGCAAGCGCGAGCCGCTACAATCGCGGGGACCGCGGCGGGCGCCCCGCCGCGACTGCACGGCTCCCTCCCATGAATCACACGTTCGACTACACGCCTACCCTCGACGCCATCCATCGCGACCTGCAGCCGTATATCGGCACAGGCCGCGTCGCCGACTACATTCCCGAACTCGCCACAGTGCGCCCCGATCACTTCGGCATGGCTATCGTGACGGTGGACGGCCAGGTGTACCGCACCGGCGACGCCGACGTGCGCTTTTCCATCCAGAGCATTTCGAAGCTGTTCGCCTGCACGCTCGCGTTCCAGCTGCTCGGCGACGCGCTCTGGCAGCGCGTGGGCCGCGAGCCTTCCGGCACGGCATTCAACTCGCTCGTGCAGCTCGAATTCGAGGCGGGCAAGCCGCGCAACCCGTTCATCAACGCGGGCGCGCTGGTCGTGACCGACGTGCTATGCCGCCGCTTCGTGCAGGCCGAAACCGCGCTCGTCGATTTCATGCGGCGGCTTGCGGGCGAGCCCGGCATCGGCTACGACCTCCGCGTCGCGCAGTCGGAACTCGCGCACGCCGAGCGCAACCGCGCGATGGCGCATTTCATCGCGAGCTTCGGCAACCTGGAGATGCGCGCCGATACCGTGATCGACGCGTATTGCCGCCAGTGCGCGATCTCAATGAGCTGCGTGGAACTGGCGCGCGCGGCGCTCTTTCTGGCGAACGGCGGCGTTTCGCCCGCGAGCGGCGAACCCGTGCTCGACGCGAGTTCGGCCAAGCGCCTTTCTGCGCTGATGCTGACCTGCGGCACCTACGACGCGGCCGGCGACTTCGTCTACCGCGTGGGCTTGCCTGCGAAGAGCGGTGTGGGCGGCGGGATCATCGCGGTGCTGCCGGGCGAGTTCGCGGTGTGCGTGTGGTCGCCGGGCCTCGACGCAACGGGGAATTCGCTCGTGGGCTCGCTGGCGCTGGAGTGGTTGACGACGCGCACCGGCCGCTCGATTTTCTGAGGCTTGGGTGAACGCCATCCGGTCAGCATCCGCCAGCCCTTCGCGGCGACGCAGCCTCAGAGCGGCGGCCGCTCGAGCGTGAGCCAGCGCTGCACGGAAGGCCTCCGCCACTGCGAGAGGGCGTACTGCGCCAGCCGATGCGGCACCGGATCCCCGTTCAGCACCAGCCGGTTCAGCATCAACGCCAGGTCCACGTCGGCAATGGACCATGCGCCGAAAAGGTGCTTTTCGCCTTGCGCGAGCAGCGCGTCGGCCATCGCGAAGAGCTTCTCTGCCGCGAGTTGCGCCGCGCGGGAAAGCGGCGCCGTGGTCGGGCCGTAAAACACGACCTCGGTCGAGCGCTCCTGGCGGATCGGCATGAGATCGCTGCGCAGCCACGCCTGCAGCTGGCGCGCGCGGGCGCGCTGTTGGCTATCCGCCGGATACAGCGCCACGCCGGGAAAGGTTTCGTCCAGATACTCCGTGATCGCCGAGGATTCCGAGAGCGCGAAGCCATCGTGGATCAAGGTCGGCACGCGCCGCGTGAGCGACATCGCCGCGAATTCCGGCTGCTGGTTTTCGTTCTTTGCGAGATCGACAGTCGAAAGCTCGAACGCGAGCGCCTTCTCGTGCAGGGCGACGAAGACGGACATCGCATAGGGACTGGCGTACTGGGCGTCGGCGTAGAGGTGGAGAGTTGGGTTGGTCACAGTCGGCTCCGTTATTGGCGCCGACGATAGTAGCAAGCAGGGCCGCCGTTGCGCTCGACCACTGACGGGCTGACCGAAGCAGGCCGCCCCGCTCCGCTCACGCCGTCGTGGAGACCAGCCCCGTGGTTTTGCCGCTCGAGACCATCAACTGCGCCAGCGAACTCTGCACGCTCGCCAGTTGCGACGCGATCTGGCTGACCTGGCTCGCGTCCGATTGCGACGCCGAGCTCAACGCGCTTTGCGCACTCTGGATCTGCGCCTTGATCTGGCTGATCTCGCCCGAGTTCGACCCTTGCGCTGCGGCGCCCGAGGTCTGCGACGACACCTGCGCGAGCTGCGCCTGAAGCGACGCGATGAGCGCATTCAATTCGTCGAGTTCGCTCGATGACGAACTGCTGGAGGATGCTGCGCCGCCTCCCCCGCCGCCGCCCGCCTTCGAAGAGGCCGAGGTGCTTTGCGTCGAAGTCGAAGTCGACGTGGTGCCGCTACTGGACGCGCTCGTCGACGAACTCGTCGTGCTGTTGTCATTCGAATTCGACGATGCCGCGCCCGAGGAAGCGCCGTTGCCTGCGCCGCTCGTCGAAGCCTGCGCGCCGGTGCCGTAGGCAGTCGTCGTAGACGTCGTCGCGGTAATGGGTTGAATCTGCACGGAATCTCTCTCGCCGTAGTCAGTGGCAGCTCAGCCGCCGAATAACGCCCTATCCGTGTGTTATCGGCAGCCTGAAGGTTTCTTGAGCGCTGTCCGTGCCGCTTTTATCGCAGGGGCGGTCGTGGTCCGTCTACACCATGATGTATCCGTGCCGCATACCGAGCATCACCGCTTCGGTGCGATTAGTCGCGCCGAGTTTGCCGAAGATCGACGAGAGGTGGGATTTCACCGTGTTGTCCGAGATGTCGAGTTGCCGGGCGATCTCCTTGTTGCCGAGTCCGTCGGCGAGCATCGCCAACACCTCGATCTCCCGTAGCGACAAGGCTTCGAACGGCCCGCCGGATGCCGTCTGGCGCAACGGTTTTCGTCCGGCCAGCAGCCTTGCGAGGATGTCGGGCGACAGCACGCACAGGCCGGCGGCGGCGGCTTCGATGGCCGCGACGATTTCGGCGGGCGTCACGTCGCGCGACAGGATCGCCGTCGCATCGGTGGGCAGTTCGTCGAGGAACGCGTCGCTATCCGGGTCGTCGAGCAACAGGACCAGCGCCGGTGGCGCGCGGCCAGGGTCGACTAGCGTCTTGAGCGCGTCGCCCGCCTCCGGTTCGATGTCGGCCAAGACGACATCCGGCACCGAACCGGCCAGGTCAGCGGCGAGCGTTTCGGCGTCGGCGGCGCTACCCAGCAACGCGAGTGCCGGGTCCGCCTCGACGATCGTTTGCAGGCTTGCGCGCACCTGCGGCGATGCCGCAATGAGCGCGACCCGCACCGGCCCCATGTATTCCATCTTTCCGTCCGACATATTGCCGCGTCCCGCACCTCACCTGCATGCATGCCGTTGAGGCCGTTCGCCCACGGTTACCGTGCACGCGTGGCGCTCGCCGCCCCGGATCAACGTCACTGGCAACGGCTGCCCGATGCCCGTCGAGCCCAGCGCGGCGTGCAGGTCGCCCATGTCGCGGCAAGGCTGGCCGCCCAGTTCGATCAGCACATCGCCGATGAGCACACCGGCCTGTTCCGCGGGACCGCCCGGCGCAAGCGAACTGATCAGCAATCCGCTATTGAACGACAGGTTCATTTTGTCCACCCATGCGTTCGGCAGGCTGACCTGCTGCGTGCCGACGCCAAGGTAGCCCCGTGAGACGCGCCCCTTGGCCAGCAGTTCATCGGCGACGCGCTCCACCGTCATCGCGGGAATCACCATGCCGGCGCTGCGCATCAGTCCCGACGTGCAGATGCCCACGACCTGGCCGCGCATATCGGCGAGGGCCGCGCCCGAGAAACCCGGGCGCAGACCGCCGTCCAGTCGCACGAATGCGTCGAGCTGCCCGCCTCTCCAGGTGCGCCAGGGACCACCCGTGCTGCCGATCACGCCAAAATCAGCGCTGATGCCGAGTTCGTCCGTACGCGCGACGGCGAGCGCCAGATGACCCGGCTTCAGTGAGCGAGCATCGCCGGACTCGACTGGGTCCAGGTCCACGCCGTCCAGCTTCAGCACGGCGAGGTCGGTGCCCGGATCCTGGCCTGCGAGGACTGCGGCGACCGTACGACCGTCGGCCAAGGTGATGTCGATTCCCTCCTCACGCCGGATCGTGTGGGCAGCCGTCACGACGACGCCATGGCGCCAGATTACCCCACTCGACGGCATGCGATGCCGGCCATGGATTGCCACGACGCTCTGTCCGACTCGCGCGACAATGTCGGCCAGACCGTCCGAGAGAGCCATTAAAGGATTTGCGCTCGAGGATGTCGTTTCCATTTCAGGTCTCCTGCTGATCGTGGGTTCACAATGACAGAAGGACAGGCGGCGCACACCACCCAAATGGGTAGTCGGATCGATGCAGCTCACACTGAGTCAAAGCGGGAGGAAGGCCATGAGGACGCTTGCCAGATTCACATCAGGCATCCGGCGCACGCGCCAGTGGTGGATGGCCGTGATGACCGCGGCGCTCTGTTTGCTGGGCCAGGGCGCTTTCGCGCAGGCGGACGCCAGGGCGACGAGCCTACGCGAAAAGTACCAGAGTCTCACGCAGCCACTCGCGGAAAACCAGTTTCAGCGGCCGCTGTACCTCGAATCCCAGGAGTTACCATCGGCACTCAAAGGCGATATTTACGGGGTGGTCAACTTCCCTTTCGCGACGGTCAACGACACGCTCAACCACCCGACTCAAGGGCCTGCCAACTGGTGCGACGTGCTGATCCTGCACTTGAACATCAAGTACTGCCATGCCTCGACCAGCGCGAGCGGTACGGTTCTCGCGGTGAATATCGGCAAGAAAACCGAGGAATCGCTTTCCTCATCCTACCGCGTGCAATTCACCTGGCATCAGGCAGTGAGTAGCCCTGACTATCTTCGCGTGGAGCTCTCCGCCGCCACGGGTCCGCTGAGCACGAAGGACTACCGGATCGTGCTGGAGGCCATACCCGTGGGTGACGATCGCACCTTTATTCATCTGACTTACGCCTACGGTTACGGCACGGCGGGCCGGCTTGCCATGAAAGCCTATCTGGCGACGATAGGCAGCGATAAAGTCGGCTTTTCCACGACCCGCGATCCGTCGTCGAACGAGACGCGATACATCGGCGGCGTGCGCGGTCTGGTCGAACGCAATACCATGCGCTATTACCTCGCCATTCAAGCGTATCTCGATGCGCTTGCCAGCCCGCCCGCCGCCAGCCTCGACAAACGCCTCACCGAGTGGTTCGACGCGACCGAGCAGTATCCGCGGCAACTGCACGAGGTCAGCCGCGCCGACTACATGCAAATGAAGCACGGCGAATATCAGCGTCAGCAGATCGCGCAGTAGCCCGCGCAGCGCGCAGGCGTCACCGGTCCGTTTGCGAACATCCCGACTTAGCGCCCCGGCGGTGCAACTTCAGGCACGCGCCGTTTGAAAGATGGCGCGGCAACCCCCTCGATCATGATGTTCACGCAGGCTGGCAGCTTCGCGCTCTGCGCAGCCTGCGCCCGTTCGATCGCGTCGTCCATGTCGTCCGCACGCTCGACGAGCGCGCCCGCTCCGCCGAAGGCTTCGGTCACCCGATCGTAGCGTGCAGGCAGCAGCTCGCAGCCGATCAGCCGCTCGGGGCCATAAGTGCGCAACTGGATCTGATACTCGGCGTTCCAGCGCGCGTCGTTGCCGACCACGGCCACGAAGGGTAGTCCGTAGCGCACGGCGGTATCCATTTCCGCCGCATGAAAGCCGAACGTGCCGTCCCCCATCACGGCGACGACGGGCGCATCAGGATGCGCAACGCGCGCGGCCAGTGCGAACGGCAGCGCGGCGCCGATCGCCCCGGCGACGCCGTTGATCACGCGATGCGGTGCGCGCAGGCAGGCTTGCGCCCACTGCCCGAATTCGCCGCCATCGGAGACGAAAACCGCGTCGGGATGGCTGTCGAGCAACGCCTGGAACGGCGCGAGCGCCTGAACAGGATGCACCCGTCTTTCGAGCGACGATGATGCCGTGCGCCATTGCTCGGGCCGCCATCCAATCGCGCCCTGCACGTCGCGCGCCCAACGTTCATCGCACTTGTGGGCATGGAGGGAAACGGTAGCCAGCATTTCGAGCGCGGGGAAACTATCCGCCACCGCCGTGCCGATCAAACGCTCACCCACCGCGCGGCGCGTGCGTGCAATCTCCTGCGGCTCCGGGTCGACCTGGACAAACGTGCAACCCGGCGCAAACGCGGGCGATTTCCCGAACGCCAGCGTGAAATCCATCCGCTTGCCGATCAGCATCACGCGGTCGGCCTGCGCCAGAACCTCGGCGAACGCCCCCAGACGCGGATCGTTGATGCCTCGCGGACTCTCCATGCCGATGACCGGAATGCCGAGCGCCGCCGCAAGCGTGTCCGTGCGCTCGCGGCCCGCGCGCGTCATGCACGCCGGCCCCACGAGGATCAGCGGGCGCGACGCGTCGGCGAGGCTCGAGACGAGGCGCCTGGCCGTTGTATCGTCAAGCATCTGCCTCGCAGGCATAAAGCTTTCGGCATGCATTTCAGCGGGCATGTGCGCCGCGCCCTCCAATACGTCCGTTGGCAGGCTCAGGTGAACGGGCCCGGGCCGCCCCGACTGCGCGGTGCGCATCGCGTGGACCAGTTCATCGACGAGGGTGTCCGGATGTTGTGCGGTGGCGGCCATCTTCACGAGCGGCGCCGCGACATCCGCCTGCCGCATCTCCTGAAATGCGCCCATGCCCAACTGGTCGTGCGGTGCATGCCCGGAGAGCAGCAGAACGGGCGACTCCGCCATCTGCGCCGTATAGAGCGCCGAAACCGCGTTGGCATGACCGGGACCGCCGGTCACCAGCGCCACGCCGACCTTGCCGGTCAAGCGCGCATAGGCGTCCGCCATATGCACGGCCGCGGCCTCATGGCGCGTGTGGAACAACTCGATACCCGCGCCAATGCAAGCGTCGAACACCGGCATGATGTGGTTGCCCGACAAGGTGAAGACATGCTTCACCCCTGCTTTGGACAACGCCTTTACCAGCGCGTCAGCGCCGCGGCATGCAATCGACATTGCGATATCTCCTGTTCAAGACGTGTTGATTCCCGCATTAAATGGGTGTCGAGTGGATTAATCGCGTCATCTATCAACGCGAAAAGTCAGTAATTCTTGAAGTCGACGAAAGAATTGCTTCGTCTCGCGCGCGATGCGCCGACACCCATGTTTTCCCTGATGGCAATCCGAAGGCTAACACATTACATTGCGACTCATACATATGAGTTGTATGACTGTGTCGGACAGGCGACGCTCCCTGCGGGCCCGCGCCGGCTAAACAGCAAACTTCGATTCGTAGTGCTACCTTCTGCCCGGCCGCACATGGGCCGGGCAACCTTGCCGGACCTCGCTCTCCAGACTTCATGCGCCGGGCTGCGCTGCGGATGTCAATCGCTCAGGCGGCGGAGGTGTGCGTTGAACCTCAGAGTTTCTTTCAGCAAGGATTACTACGCCGGCGCACTGATGGTCGTGATCGGCGCAAGCGCCGCGTACGCCGGCTTGTCCTATGACGTGGGATCGCTGACGAGCATGGGGGCGGGTTTCTTTCCCGTCGCCGTGGGCACGCTTCTGGCTGTCGTCGGCATTCTGATCGCGCTCTCGGCGAAGGATCTGCCCAAACCCGCTTCGAACACGGCGGATGCGCATGCGCGGCTGCCCGACCTGCGTGGCGCCATTTGCATTATCACGGGCACGCTCGCCTTCATCCTGCTCGGCAAGTACGGCGGCCTGATTCCCGCCACCTTCGCGATCGTCTTCATTTCCGCGCTCGGAGACCGAACCAATACCCTGTTTCGCGCAGCCGCGTTGTCGATCGTCATGTGCGCGATCGCCCTCGTTGTCTTCTCATGGGCGCTAAAACTTCAGCTGGCGCCATTCGCCTGGGGATAGTGAGCAACATGATCGAACAATCCTTGCACGACCTCTTTTACGGCTTCTCGGTTGCGCTTCAAGGCACCAACCTGATGTGGTCGTTCTTTGGCGTTCTAGTGGGCAACATGGTGGGCGTGTTGCCGGGCATGGGCGCGCTGTCGGCAATCTCCATCCTGTTGCCGCTGACCTATGTCATGCACCCTGTACCGGCGATCCTGATGCTCGCCGGCATTTTCTACGGATCTCAATACGGCGGCGCAATCGGCGCCATTCTGCTCAATCTGCCTTCTCACCCTCCGCATGCGATCACCTGTCTCGACGGGTATCCCATGGCAAAGGCCGGCAGAGGCGGCGCGGCGCTCGGCATCACGATGTTGAGTTCGTTCTTCGCGGCGTCGACCGGCATCATCCTGATGATTTTTGCTTCGCCATTGCTCACGGCAATGGCCTTCAAGTTTGGCCCCTCGGAGATCTTCTCCGTCATGCTGCTGGGTCTGCTCGCCGGCTCGACAATGTCGAGAGGCTCGGCGCTCAAAGGCATCGCCATGACGCTTTTCGGCTTGCTTTGCGGCATGGCCGGCACCGATGTCAATACGGGCACGTTCCGCTTCACGTTTGGCCTGACCGACATGAACGACGGGCTCGAACTGGTTGCGATCGCGATGGGGCTCTTTGGCGTGGCCGACTTCCTGTGCAACGTCAACAGAATGCAGGTATCGAGCAAGTCGCTGAGCGTGCGCTTCAAGGACATGCGCCCCACGCGCGAGGAACTCAAAGCCACCTTCTGGCCAATGACACGAGGAACGGCCGTGGGCGCGCTGTTCGGCGCCATGCCGGGAACCGGCCCGACGATCACGACGTTCGTGGCCTATGCGCTGGAGCGCAAGCTCTCAAAGAATCCCCAGGCGTTCGGCACGGGCGTGATCGCCGGCGTCGCGGCGCCCGAAGCGTCATCGCACTCGAAAACGCAGGTCGATTTCATTCCGACGATGAGCCTCGGCATACCCGGCGACCCGGTGATGGCGCTGATTCTCGGTGCGCTCATTATTCAGGGCATTACGCCTGGCCCACAGTTGATCTCGGAGCACCCCGATATCTTCTGGGGCCTCATTGCTAGCTTCTGGATCGGCAATATTCTTCTCGTGCTGCTCAATGTGCCGATGATCGGCGTGTGGGTCAAATTGCTCAGACTGCCTTATCGGTATCTGTTTCCCTCTGCGATGTTCTTTATTGCCGTTGGCGTATTCAGCACCCAGAACAGCCTTTTCGAGGTGTGGCAAGTCCTGGCGTTCGGCTTGATCGGCACCGTGTTCAATTACCTTGGCTTTTCAGTCGCGCCTATCTTGCTTGGCTTCGTCCTCGGACCGATGATCGAGGAGAACTTTCGCCGCGCGCTGCTCATTTCGCACGGCAATATGTCCATTTTCATCGAGCGGCCCATCAGCTGCGGATTCCTCATTACATCGCTGTTGCTCGTCGTGATGGTCACGCTATCGGCACAACGAAACCGCCGCCGCGCGAACAAGAAAGAACGCGTGCGCCAGGGTGGAGCGCGCGCCGAAATGCCCCGGGCCAGCAGCGATTTAACGGGGCAGTAGAAAGACCGCTCGGCTGCAAACTGTCCGGGCGGTAAAGTCGATCCGGTTGGCGTAATACCGCCCGGGATTTTGTTGTAAGCAGGCCATAGCATCGGTCATGTGCGATCACCTGTTCGCTTCAACGCTAGTACAATACGGGTTACTACCTAACTGAAAACCCGTTGCTCGTGAATACCCCCTCCTCGCCCGTTCGCACTTCCCCTGATACCTTCGAACGCATTCAACGCCAGATCGCCGCTACCGCACGCTGGATGCTCGAGTTGCACGACGACATCAGCGATCTGAAAGCGGCCGTCAATCGTCGTCCGATTCAGTCCTGACCTCGGCTCGGCCGCCGCGCTTGCGATACGGGGCCGATAATCAGCCAAGCAAATGAAAAAGCCCGCCGGGACGTCGCATCCGGCGGGCTTCGCAACAACAGCAATCAACGATCAAGTTCAATTCGCGCCGATATGGCTCGCGCTGACGACCTTTTGCCATTTCGCCGATTCCGTGGCGATCCTGGCCTGAAGTTGGGCAGGCGTGTCGCCTACCGGGTCCATACCGAGCACGGCCAGGTGCTGGCGCGTGGCGGGCTGTGCGAGCACCTTCACGGTATCTTGCTGAATCTTGTTGATGACGTTCGCGGGCGTGCCCGCCGGCGCCACGAGTGCGAACCAGCCGGTCACATTGAAACCGGGCAAGCCGGCTTCGCTCACAGTCGGAATATCGGGCCACGCAGCTGAGCGGTGGTCGCCGGTCACGGCGAGCACCTTGATCGTCTTGCCCTTCATGAAGGGCATGGCCGCAGCGATGTTGGGCAACACGACCTGCACGCGGTCCGCCATCAGATCGTTCAGCGCAAGCACCTCGCCCTTATAGGGCACGTGAACCATCGGAATGCCCGCCGCGCCCGAGAACGCTTCGTCGGCCATGTGAACCTGGCTGCCGATACCGGCTGAACCAAAGTTCAGCTTGGGATGTTGCGTTTTCCCGTAGGCGATCAGCTCCTTCACATTCGAAATGGGCAGCGAGGGCGCCACGGCAACGACCATCGGATTACTCGCCACCGTCGTGATATAGCTGAAATCCTTGGCCGTATAAGGGAGTTTTTTGTAGATGTACTGATTGACGGTGAACATGCTCCCCGAAGCCAGCATCAATGTGTAGCCGTCAGGCGAAGACTTCGCTTCGACTTCGGCGGCGATCATGCCACCCGCGCCGGGCCGATTGTCGATCACCACGGACTGCTTCCAGAGCGTCCCCAATCCCTGGCCGATCGTGCGGGCCAGCACATCGGTCGACCCGCCGGCAGAGAAGGGAACGATGATCCGGATCGGCTGGGAAGGCCACGCGTCTTCTGCATGAGCGGCCGACTGCACTTGCAGGGCAGCGGAAAGTGCGGCAGCGAGCACGAGCCCGCGCCGAAGCGTGCGAACGAATTTGGGGGGCATTGCGTTGTCTCCGTTTGAAATAGTGTGGATCGGCCGTGGCTCGATTCAAGGTGGACAGCGAAGCAGTTTCCGGAAATGCGCTTGCCACGCGGCACCCCTCATTGCGCCATCTGCTCGCAAAGAATCGTTTCTCCCGGCCGTACCCGGCTAAATGTCACTGGCTCCTGTTTGATCTCGACCTCTCCTCCACTTTTGCGAATCGTCGTGTAAGCGGACCTCTCCAGATCGCCGGCTTCCGGATAATCCTCACGGAAATGCGCGCCCCGCGAATTCTCGCGGGATAGGGCTGCCTCGGTGATGATCTGGCTAACTGCAATCAGATTCTTCAGGTTCAGCCAGTCGTGCCACTGCGCGCTGAATGCGCGATCGCCGTCCACCACGCCGGTGAGCATCAACCGTTCGTGAAGTTCGGCCAGGACCTGGCGTGCCCGCAAGAGCCCGTCGCGATCGCGAATGATCCCGACATGCGTCCACATGCATTCGTAGAGCGCTTCCCGGATGCTCTCCAGGCCTTTTCCGTTCTTGGAGAAAGGGACTTCGGCTTCCTTGATGGCACCTTCGATGGCAAGCGAATCGGGTTCGCGATATTCACCTTGCGCTTTGACCCACCTCGCCATGTTGTCGCCTGCGATGCCGCCGAACACCGTGGAGTTCGCCACGCCGTTGCCACCCAGCCGGTTCGCTCCGTGCACGCCACCCGTGTCCTCTCCCGCCGCGAAGAGTCCACTCAACTCGGTGCCGCAGTCGGTGTGGAACGTCACGCCGCCCATCATGTAATGCGCGGTCGGCACCACTTCGACGAGCCCGCCCGCGAGATCGAATCCGCAGTCCGCGCAACGTTCCACCATGCCCTTGAACTGCGTGCGCACCTTGTCCGGGCCCAGGTGGCTCATCTGGATGTACACGCCGCCATTGGGCGAAGTCCGCCCCGCACGCATTTCCGAATAGATGCCGCGCGAAACGATGTCGCGCGTGGCGCGTTCGCCGCGCTTGTCATAGCGATCCATGAACCGCTCTTTCGAGCCGTTCAGCAAGTACCCCCCTGCCCCGCGGAGTCCTTCTTCGAGCACGGTTCCGGTCATCCGCGTGTGACTGCCGGCAAGCAGACCCGTAGGATGAAACTGCACCATTTCCATATCGCGCAGCGTGAGGCCCGCGCGCAGCGCCATCGCGAGTCCGTCGCAGCTTTTGTCCCCCGACGGCGTATGGAACTTGTACATCGTCGGCCCGCCGCCCGTTGCGAGCAGCACCGCTCTCGCCTGCACGAATACGAACCGGCCCGTGCGCATGTCGATCATCAACACGCCCGCGACATGCTTGCCGTCGCGCGTCTTGATCAATTCGATGGCCCGATGCTCTTCGAGGCGATGGATGCCGCGGCTCCACACCTGCTCGGCCAGGCGGTTGATGATCTCGATGCCGGTCAGGTCGCCCTTGTGGACCGTTCTGTCGAACGTCTGACCCGCGAACGCCTTCTGGTGAATCGACCCGTCGGGGTTACGGTCGAAAAAGCAGCCGAGCTCGTTTTCGAGCTCGCGCACGCGCTCGACCGCCGTGCTCACCAACGCCCAGGCGAGGTCCTGGTTGGACAACCATTTGCTCCCCTCAATCGTGTCCATGAAGTGACGCTCGACCGAATCGCCGGGCGCCAGAGCGACGTTATAGCCACCCTGCACCATGCGTGTGCAGCCGCATTTCCCGAGCAGCCCTTTCACGGCAACCGTGATCGAGAGGTCCGGCGCCTGCTTGTGCGCGTGCAGCGCGGCAAAGAGACCGGCGCCGCCCGAGCCGAGAATCAGGATATCCGTCTTGACGCGCTCGATATTCATTTTGTCGGTACTCCAAGGCTTTCGAGAACGTCGGCCCGTCGCGAGGCGGTGTCGCCCCTGACTTCGTCGTACAGGCTGCCGCCGTGACTGTCCATGGCCACGAGCAGCGGGCCGAAGCCCTTGATCCTGAATTTCCAGAGCGACTCCGGATTGAGGTCGTCCAGATCGACGGCTTCGATCTTCTCGATCCATGTCGTTTCGAGCGCCGCCGTGCCGCCGATAATCGCCAGGTAGACGCCGCCCAGATCCTGGAACGCCGACTTCGATCCTTCGCGCAAGCCGCCCTTTCCAACGATCATGCGTACGCCGTACTGCTCCATCAGCGGACGCGTGAAGCGTTCCATGCGGTCCGACGTGGTCGTGCCGATGCAGACCGGTTGATATCCCGCCGGGAATTCGCTGCTTGGAGCGACCTTGCGCACGTTGGGCGCCGTGTGAATGACCGCGTGCCCGCGCAGGTCGAATTCCGTCGTGCGCCCCTTGTCGAACAGATGGATCTGCGTGGCGTCGCGGATGCCGAACAGCGTCTGATGCAAGGTCACCGTATCGTTCACGCGCAGCTTGCGGATCTGCGACTCGTCGACAGGCGTATAGAGGTCGTAGTGAGCCATTTCAGAATCCGTAAGTGAGACCGTCTGTGGTAAGCAGCGCCTTCGCGCGCCGCGCCGAATGACACTGCATGTTGACCGCAATGGGATTCATCGTGATGTGCGTCGACGCCAGTTCGATATGCACCGCAAACGCCGTGCTATCGCCCCCGAGACCCTGCGGGCCGACACCGAGACGGTTCACGGCCTCAGTCAATTCGCGTTCGAGTGCCGCGCCTTCGGGGTCGGCGCACGTGGTGCCCAGCGCGCGCGTCGCGGCACGTTTGGCTAGCGCGATGGATAGATCGGACGTGCCGCCGAGACCTACGCCCACGATCGTCGGCGGACACGTTTTGCCGCCTGCCGAGATCACACAGTCGACGACAAACATCTTGATCGCATCGATACCCTCGGCGGGCACGGCCATCTTCAGGAAAGAGTTGTTCTCCGAGCCGCTGCCTTTCGGCACCATCTCGATGGTTGCGGTCTCGTTCTCGTCCGTGAAGTCGACGTGAATGACGGGCACCTCGATGCCGCACGACGTGTGATTGTTCTTGCGCGTGAGCGGATGCACGACCGACGAACGCAGCGGGTGTTCCTTCGTGGCGCGCTCGCACCCTTTGCGAATCGCCGCCTTCAATGCGAAGCCGTCGAACTCGACGTTGCGCCCAAGCGCGACATTGTAAATCGGGATGCCCGTGTCCTGGCAAAGCAGGTTCTCCGTATCTTCGGCGACACGGATATTGGTCCGCATCGTTTCGAGAACCCGCTGCGCGACCGGCGACGTTTCGCTGGCGGAAAGCCTTTCAATGCCCTCTTTCACGTCGGGCGGGAGCAACTTGAGGGCGCGGATATACAGTTCCTTCGAGGCTTCCTCGACGACGTCGAGATCGAGTTTCATGGCCGTCTCATCCGGATTGGTAAAAAGTTGCGGGGCTGTCGTGCAGCGTGGATTTCCGCTATACGGGGCTAATGCACGAGCGCGAGCAGGAAAGCCAGGCCCGTACAGGTGCTTGCCCCCAAACCGAAGGCGAGCCAGTTCTTTCTCAAGCCGGTCCACGGCAGAAATTCAATCAGCAAGAGACGAATCCCCCCCATCATGTGAAGCGAGAGCAGGACCACGAGTCCCCATTCGCCAAACTTGAAAAGCGGCTGGTCGGTCACACGAAGAAAGCCATCGAGAGAAGCCTCGCCCGTAATGGCATGGCCGAGCGCCCAGAAGTGAACCGGCAGGAACAAGGCCAGCGCCAGACCGGAAAGACGATGCACGAGAAAGGCCCACCAGGCAGGATGCGTGCGGGCGCGATAGTCGTTCTTTCGCATCACGATACGACTCCATAAACGGCGCGCAAACCCATCAGCGCGAGGCCAGCGGAAAATGCGAGACAGGCGACCTGTGCAGCCTTTCCGCGCCAGTGCAGCCACTCCTCTGAGATTCTGAGCAGGCCGATAGGCACGTGGACCGCACACGCCATCACAAATACCGTATAGAAGGCGCCAAACCACAGATTTCCGCGCGTGCGGCCGAGAATGGCCGATGCGCTCAAGCCGCTATGGACGGCGCAGATGATGACGCCGAGATGAACGAACACGCAGAGCGCAAGTACCGTCGCGCTCATGCGCTGCCAGTACCAAAGACGAGCCTGAGTGCGAAGAGAGAGGGCTTGCATTACAGGTCTCCTTCGCGCGCGGCCTTCATCGTCATCCGCTTGAGGCCGGCAATGCCCGCTGTCGGCGAGAGCTGCTTGGGGCAACGCTCCGTACACGTGGCCTGGGTATGACACGAGTGACAGCCCGCGTCGCCAGCGACGGCGCGCAGACGTTCGAGCGTTTGCGTGTCGCGTTCGTCGTTGACGAGCGTCCACGCACGGTTCAGCGCGGCGGGCCCCAGATAATCCGGGCGCCACGTCACGACGTCGCAGGACGAATAGCACACGCCACAACCTATGCACTCGATCCCGGCGTCCGCCGCCTTTCGTTGCGCGCTCTCGGGACTCACTCTCGCGAAATCGTCGTGGCGCGAGCGGCTACCCGAAAACTGCCCCTTGGCCCGGCTCCACTTGTCGAAGAAGTCGCTCATGTCGGTCACGAGGTCCTTGATGACGGGCAGATTGGAGAGCGGCGCGATCTCCAGTTCGTCGTTCACCGCGACTTTCGACACGTGCGTGCGGCAGGTCCAGCGCGCCTTGCCGTTGACGTTCATCGCACAGGATCCGCACATGCCCACGCGGCACGCGAACCGGTATGCGAGGTCGGGCTGCAGTTGCCGCTGAATGAACGTCACGACGTCCAGGACCGTTTGACTTTCGTAACGCGGGACCTCGTAAGTGACGAGCCCACGCGTAACACTTCTCCAGACTCTGACTCGAAGTTTGTCGGTATCCACGATGCCTCTCGAATAGCTGCTGACGCAGTACGATTGAACGGATTTCGTACATCGATTGTTCAACAATTCATCGTCAAGAAAAATCGAATAATTCTGGCGTTCAGCTAAAGGTTTCCTATGCCTCGCCGCGCACGCGCCGCAGCTTCAGCACGGTGGCCATTTGCGCGTTGTCGCGTTCCTTTTCGAGTCCGGACACCACGAGCGTGGCAACGGCGTTCCCGATCATGTTGGTGACGGCGCGCACTTCCGAAATGAAACGGTCCACCCCAAGAATGAGGGCCGCGCCTTCAATGGGAATCTGCTTGAACGCCGTGAGCGTGGCGAGCAGCGTGACGAAACCTGCGCCCGATACGCCAGCTGCGCCTTTCGAGCTGATCATCGAGAGCACCATCAGCCCGATCTGGTCTGTCCATGACAGCGGCACGTTATAGGCCTGCGCGATAAACATCGCGCAAATCACCTGCGCCACACAGGTCCCGTCGAGGTTGAACGAATAGCCCATCGGCATCACGATACCGACGACCTGTTTCGGGCACCCCATGCCTTCGAGCTTGCGGATCAATTGCGGGAACACCGATTCAGACGACGTCGTGGCAAGCACGAGCAGAATCTCTCCCTTCAAATAATTGACCAGCCGAAGGAGGCTGAAACCGCTCATCCGGCAGATGGTGCCCAGCACGACCACGAGGAAAAAGATCGTCGCCACGTAGATCGTGATGAGCAGCATGCCGAGCGAATTCAATGCCGACAGTCCGTATTTCCCGACTGCAAAGCCCATCGCCCCCAACGCGCCGAGCGGTGCGAGCTTCATGATGAAGCCCACAATCCTGAAGAGCACCGCCGACACCGCGTCGAAGAACGTCAGGACCGGCTGCCCCTTCTCGCCGATATACGACAAGCCCACCGCGAACAAGCAGGCAATCACGACGATCTGCAGCATGTCGCCCGAAGCAAACGGACTCAGGAAACTCGAAGGAATGATGTTGAGGAAAAAGCCCGTGAGGCCGCCGCCGTGATGCACTTCCGTTTGAAATTGCGCCAGCACGTGTACATCGGCGGTGCCTGGCTGGATATTCATGCCGACACCCGGGCCAATCAGGTTCACCATCAACATGCCGATCAGCAAGGCCAGCGTGGTCACCACCTCGAAATAGATAATGGTCTTGCCCGCGATACGGCCCAGCGTGCGCATCTCGCCGATCTGCGAGGCGCCGCATACGATCGTGGTGAAGATCAACGGCGGCGTAATCATCTTGATCAGACGAATGAACGCATCCGATAACGGCTTCAGGGACTGGGCGAACGTCGGGAAGAAATGTCCGACGGCGATCCCGATCAGGATGGCGATCAGGACCTGGACATAAATGTGCCTGCAAAAACGACGCAACATGGTGTCTCCTTGATCTCGCCTCACGCCGCGTGCACGCGACGTTGACGAGAAAGTTGCCGGGCCGCGCAGACCCGGCACTCTGACCAGTTGTGGCAACAACCTGGAGATCGCCTCTGCCGGGCGAATATTTCCAGGCCGTCTCATGCATTCAATCTTGATTGCCGCTTTTACCAGCGCTTCGTCTTGATGTTGTGAACGTGAGCGTGCTCGCCCGCCTTGATGGGCGCCACGACCTTGCCGATATCGACGCCGTACTTGTAGACGGTGTCGCCCACGGCCATGTCCTTGAGCGCCACCTTGTGACCGATCGGAATGTCCTGCTGGGCGACGATCGCGACTACCTTGTCGTCATCCATGATCCAGGCGTTCAACGCCAGGCCCGCCTTGATGCCCTCGACCACGGCAACGCCAACCGTGTCTTCGCGCTCATGCAACACCGCGTGAATCATCGTCTACTCCTTGTTCAAGTGGAATCGGGTGTGAACCGGCATGGGTAACGAAGTGGCCTAGCCGAACAACGCCGGTACGGAACGAATGATCAAATTGACTGCCGCGACGATAAGAACGATCCAGAGAAGCGTGAGGACGCGTTGCGCCGAAATGGCGCTGCGCAGCCTCGCACCGGCGAACAATCCCACCGCGCCGCAAGGCAACAGAAAGCTGGCGAGCGGGAGGACAGCCGGGTTTCGATAGAGTCCGGAAACGGAGAAGAGAATGAGCCGGGCGATCGCCGTGGCGGTAATGAGTATGCTGATCGTTGCACGTCGCTGGTCGGGATCGCGCAAACGGCCGGCCAGATAAATCGTGTAAACCGGGCCGCCGGTACCGAATACTGCTGTGAGGCATCCGCCAAAGAAGCCCAATGGCAGGGCCCAGCGTCCGCCGATCTCACGAAATTCGCCACGGGACATGACCTTCCAGAGCGAGTAGGCCAAAAGGCACACGCCAAGAATGAGTTCGAGCGGCTTTTCCGGCACGCAAACCAGCACGCTCACGCCCAGCAGAAGCCCGATGCACAACCATGGCCCGAGCCTTTTGAGTTCCTGGGTCTGAACAAACTGAAGGTTGCGCATGCCCACGAGCATCCCGGCAACGAGATCCAGCACCAGCATCACAGGTGTTGCCGTGCGCAGAGGCACCAGTTGCGTGAGCAACGGTATGGCAACGATCGACGAACCAAAACCCGTCAGCCCGTAGACCAGATACGCGATCGCCACGACCGCTCCCGCCACTGCGATCGAACTGACACCGATTCCGATGGCGCCAGCGGCGATTTGCGCATTCAACCAGGCTGTCATTGATGAAGGATCCCGGAGCGACGTTCAGGGTTGTGGGGGGCATGCGGGGGATGCATTGACTGCGCCGGCCCAGAAAATCTGGCCGCGCTGCTGCGTCCATTGTCGCTTGCGGCTTGCTAAAGATAAACGCAGTAATGGTTTTCCTGAGACCAGGAAATACTTTAGGTTGCGTAAAATTTCAGGGATCGAAGCGAGCATGTCTTCTCCGCGAAACGCGAGCAATGCCATCCATTCGCACCCTCAAAATATTTCTCTCCGTCGCGCGATGTGGCACCTTTGCCGCCGCCGGCAACAAGGTCGGCCTCACGGCGGCTGCCATCGGCCTGCAGATTCGCGCGCTCGAAAGCGATCTCAATGTTCAGCTTTTTGACCGCAACGCACGCGCTGCCGTGCTGAATCCCGTTGGCCGCGCACTCATTCCCGAGATCGAGGAAATCGTTCGCCGCTACGAACTTCTCGAGGTCGCCGCCGGCGGCGACGAAATGTCGGGAACGGTCGTGATCGGCGCACTCGTCTCCGCGCTGATGGGCGCATTCGCCGATGCCTTATGGTCAATACGCCAACACCATCCTCGCCTCGATGTGCATCTGCTCGCCGGCATGTCCAGCGATTTTGCGCACCAGGTCGAAGTCGGCGAACTCGATGCGGCGGTCGTCACGCAGTCTCCGCATCCCCTCGCGTCCACACTCCTTTGGACACCTCTGTATTCGGAACCGATGATCCTCATCATGCCAACGGCCCCGCACTTCGATTTGCCGCCGCAGCAAGACGACATCCTCCGCCATGCGCCGTTCATGCGCTTCGACCGCAGCACATGGACCGGACACCTCGTGCAGAATGTGCTCGATCAGTGCAAGGTCGAAGTCAACGAAGCGATGGAGCTGAACTCCGTCGAAGCGATCGTCGCGCTGGTGCGCCAGGGCTTCGGCATTTCGATCGTTCCTGAACTCGCCAACGTCGACTTCGCCAACGATCGCGCCATCCGCGTCATGTCGCTCGACGGCGTCGACGTGCGGCGCCACGTTGGCTTGCTCGAACGCGCGAGGCACAGCCGTACCGCATTCACCGACGCGATCAAGAGTTACTTCACGGCGGCCTGACCCATCCGGCGATCGCCGCACGCGCTCACGCCGCCAACGTTCTCAACTGATTGAGCAGGGCGTCGGGAATGTCGATGCCGTCGCGCGCAGCAGTATCGGCGAGACCGGCCCGTCGTCGCCCCGGCAACCGTACATCGGCGTCCTGCAGCATCACTTCGATCAACGCCTCGACGCGCGCAAGATAGGCGGCATTGCCCGCCAGCGCACCCGGATCGATCGCCCAGAACAGGTGGCCCACGCGCGACTTCTCGCCCTCTTCGGTCAGGAACGAACCCGCCTCGTAGCCGAAGTTCGCCCCCGCCAGCGCGGCGGCGAGCAATTCGACCATGAGCGCGAGCATCGCCCCTTTCGCCCCGCCGAACGGCAGCATCATGCCTTCCAGCGCGGCCTTCGCATCGGTTGTCGGCCGGCCGTCGCGCGAAGTCGCCCAACCCTCGGGAATTGGCTTGCCTTCGCGCGCGGCCACCATGATCTTGCCGCGCGCGACATTGGACAACGACAGATCGATCATCAGCGGCTTGCCGTCGCGGCGCGGAAACACGGCCGCCACGGGATTGGTGCCGAATACGGCATGCCGCCCTCCCCACGCCGGCATCGCTGCGGGCGTGTTGCTGAATGCAAGCCCCACCATGCCGGCCGCGCCGACCGGCTCCAGATGCCACGCGCCCGCGCCAAGGTGGTGGCTGCGCGTCACGCTCACGACCGCGCTGCCGTGTTCCCGCGCGCGCTTCACGAGCGTTTCGACAGCCAGTTCGCAAGCCGGAAACGCCATGCCGTCCGCCGCGTCGATCAACACCGCGGCATTGCGCGATTCGACGACCGACGGGCTGGCCTTCGCGTCGACACGGCCGTTGCGCAACTGCGCGACATACATCGGCAAACGCGCGACGCCGTGCGAAGACAGGCCGCGTTCGTCGGCGTAGACGAGCGCGCGCGCGGTGGCCTGGGCCGTGCGCGGCGTGGCGCCCGCGGCAAGCATCGTGCACGTGGCGAGGTCGTGAAGATCACCGGACGAGATCCGCGTCATGTCAGAGTTCCTTCGTTTTCGTTGAGTCATGCTCGCCCGCGAGCAACGCATCCATCACGCGCGACGCGACCAGCGTGCTGACGCGCTCGTTCGACTGCACGGTCAAGCCCGCAATATGCGGCGTGAGGATCAGATTGGGCACGTCCGCAAGCGGCGAACCCGCCTTGAGCGGTTCGTCAGCGAACACATCGAGCGCGGCGCCGCCCAGGCGGCCTTGCGTCAGCGCTTCGGCCAGCGCGCTTTCGTCGATCACGCCGCCTCGCGACGTATTGATCAGGACTGCATGCGGTTCGAGCATCTGCAGTTGCGCCGGGCCGAGCAGATTGTGCGTGCTCTCGACGAGCGGCACGTGAACAGTCACGACGTCGGCAGCGCGCAGCGCGTCGTCGAACGACATGCCCCGGGTGCCCGTCTCCTGCCAGCAGGCCGCATCCGCCGGAATCTGCGGATCAAAGCCCACTACCTGCATGCCGATACCTCGCGCCAGCTGCGCGACGAGCCGCCCGATGCCGCCAAAACCGATCACGGCCATCGTGCCGCCAGCCGCTTCGCGCCCGTTCGAGAGCGCGGTGCGCGGCCACTGCCCCTGTGCAACAGCCGCGCTCGACAGGTACGCGCCGCGCAGCAGCATCAGCGACGTGGCGATCACATACTCGGCCACGGCTGCCGCGTTGGCGCCCGTTGCCGGAAACACCTGCACGCCGCGTTCCCTGCATACGCCGAGCGCGATATTGTCCAGCCCGACGCCGAGCCGCCCGACCACCGACATGCGCGGCGCGTCGTCCAGCAGCGCGGCGGTGACCTGTGTGCGGTTGCGCACGATCAGCGCGTCGGCGTCCGCCAGCAGACTGCGCAGCCGCTCGGGTTCGTCGACGAGCGACGCGTGTGCGTACACGTCGAAATGACGCCGCAGCGAATCCACCGCCGACGCATCCATGAACTCGCTGATGACGATTTTCTTGCGATCGCTCTTCAATTTGGGCGTTCCTGTGCGTAAGCGCGTGGCTTGCTTTCGTTGACGCTGCCGGCCGTTTCGGACTCCGCATCACTCACGCCTTGAGCGGCGCGCGGCGCGGCCAGCACCTTGCGCGCCGCCTCGGCGTCGAACACACCCTCCCAGCGCGCGACCACGATCGTCGCCACCGCGTTGCCGATCATGTTGACGATCGCGCGAATTTCGTTGAGCACGCGGTCGATGCCGATGATCAGCGTGATGCCGGCAACCGGAATGATGTTGTGGGTGGAGAGCGTGGCCGTGAGCGCCACCAGCGCCGCGCCCGCAACGCCCGCGCCGCCCTTGGACGTCAGCAGCAGGATGGCGAGCAGGCCGAGCTGCTGCAGCAGTGACAGATGCGTGTTGGTGGCCTGGGCGATGAAAAGCGACGTCATCGTGAGATAGATGGCCGCGCCGTCGAGATTGAACGAGTAGCCTGTCGGCAGCACGAGACCGACGATGGGCTTCGGGCAGCCGAGGCGCTCGAGTTTGTCCATCAGGCGCGGCAGCACCGATTCCGTGGTCGAGGTGCCGAGCACGATCAGCAGTTCCTCGCGCAGATAGTTGAGCAGCGGCCACAAACCGACGCCGGCCCAACGGCAGATCGTGCCGAGCACCAGGACGATGAACAGGATACTGGTGAGATAGAAACAGACGATCAGCAGACCGAGCTGCTGCAACGTACCGATGCCATACTTGCCCACCGTGAACGCCATGGCGCCGAACGCACCGAGCGGCGCGAGCCGCATGATCATCTCGACGATACGCATGAGCGCCTCGCCGCTCTGCTCGATCACGCGCGACAGGAACCGGCTGTTGCGCGACATGATCGACAATGCCACGCCGAACAGCACCGAGAACAGCAGCACCTGCAACAGGTTGCCGTGCGCGAACGCACCGACTACCGAGTTCGGCACGATCTCTTCGAGGATGCTTTGTGACGCCGCGGCATGCGCTTCGCTCACGTAGTGGCTCACGGCCTGCGTGTCGAGCGTAGCCGGATCGATATTGAGGCCTTCGCCCGGATGCAGCACGTTCGCCACCACCAGACCGATGACCAGCGCGAGCGTCGTCACGGCTTCGAAATAGACGATCGTCTTGACGCCCACTCGCCCGACATGCTTGAGGTTTTCCATCCGTGCAATACCGAGCGACACGGTGCAGAAAATCACCAGCGTAATGAGCATCTTGATCAGGCGAATGAACGTGTCGCCCAATGGTTTCATTTCAACGCCGAAGTGCGGCCAGAAATAGCCGACGAGAATACCGGCCGCAAGTCCGATCAGGACCTGGGCATAGAGATGTCTGAGCACGCGCAAGGTGGTGTCTCCTCCACTCGCTGCTGCCTGGTGATACAGCTTCGCGCACCGTGGGCGGACTTCCGTGGTCCGGTTTTGTGGCCGTGTCTGCACGGCGCTTTGCGCCGCGGTGCGCGCAACTGTGATGGAACTGCGGGGAAACTGCGTTCGCAATGCCCGCCGCTCAGGCGGGCTTGCGGGGTGTTGCCTGCGCGGATCAGGCGCTTTCGAACAGACGCGTGAGCACGAACTCGCGATGGCCCAGCGTTTCCGCCGCGGTCCAGCGGCCGTTCGCCGTTGCGAGCATCGATTCGAGCAGCTTGTCGCCGGCCTGATCGAGGTTCTGCTCGCGCTGCAGCAAGCCCGACACATCGACGTCGACGTGCTCGCTCATCGTGCGCACCGTGCGCGGATTCGCGCAGATCTTGATGACCGGCACGATCGGATTGCCGATCACGTTGCCCTGCCCTGTCGGGAAGAAGTGCACGGCGAAACCCGAGGCCGCGCACAGCGTCACCATCTCCGCCGCCGCCGACGACGAGTCCATGAACCACAGGCCCGCATGCGTCGGCTCCTCGGCCTTGTCGAGCACGCCGTCCACGCGGCACTTCTTGCCGATCTTCTGGATATTGCCGAGCGCCTTTTCCTCGATCGTGGTCAGGCCGCCTGCGATGTTGCCCTTCGTCGGCTGCGACTCGGAGAGATCGTCGGTCTTCCAGCGGTTGATCATGTCCTGATAGCGGTCGAACATGAACTGGAAGCGCTCGCGCACCTGATCGTTCGCGCAGCGCGCCGCAACGATCTGCTCGCCGCCCGTCAGCTCCGAGGTCTCGCCGAACACGAGCGTCGTGCCGAGTCCGTAGAGCTTGTCGAACGCATTGCCGACCGTCGGGTTCGCGCCGCAGCCCGATGTCGTATCCGACTCGCCGCACTTGGTCGACACCCACAGATCGGAAATCGGGCATTCCTCGCGCTCGAGCGTCGTCGCCCACTGCACCATTTCCTTGGCGGCCTTCGAGGCGCGCATGATCGTGTCATGGTCGCCGTGCAGTTCGATGCCGAAGCCCATCACCGGCTTGCCCGACTTCGCGATGCCGTCCACCACGCGCTTGGTCCAGCCTTCCTCGATCCCGATGACGATCACGCCGGCGACGTTCGGGTTGCAGCCCGCGCCGATCAGCGTACGGAAATGCAGGTCGAGGTCTGCGCCGAACTGGAGGCGGCCGTACGGATGCGGCAGCGCCATGGTGCCCTTGATGTTGTGCTCGACCGCTTGCGCGGCGGCGTTCGACAGGTCGTCGACGGGCAGGATGATGACGTGGTTGCGCACGCCGACGCGGCCGTTCGAGCGGCGATAGCCGCGGAAAATGGTGTTCTGGTCAATCACGCTCATGGTGTCTCTCTCTGAATGGGAGGGGTTCGACTGGCTGGCTCGCCTGCGCCTTACCAGCGCTTCGTCTTGATGTTGTGAACGTGAGCGTGCTCACCCGCCTTGATGGGCGCCACGACCTTGCCGATATCGACGCCGTACTTGTAGACGGTGTCGCCCACGGCCATGTCCTTGAGCGCCACCTTGTGACCGATCGGAATGTCCTGCTTCGCCGGGACCGTGACGATTTCGTCCTCGTCCATGATCCACGCGTTCAGCTGCGTGCCCGCCTTGATGCCCTCGACGACCGCGACACCGACCGTGTCCTTCGCCTCGTGCAGCACGATGTGAATCGTCCTGCGCGCCGGATCGGCATGGGCCGCCGTTGAATCAGCCTGCTGTGCTGCTTGAGCTGCCTGGCTCATCTGAGTGTCTCCAGTTTTGTTCACGGGGGGTCTGGCGCGTGGCCATGCTGCGCATCATAGACAGCTCATTCATCCATGTCAACCATATCATCTATATGTGTTGGATAAGCCAGATGAAGTAAAATCGCGTCAAAGTCCGGAACGTACAAGGAAGGGGGAACACCGCCATGAACACGCTGAAGAACGGCGCAGCCCACGCGGCGGGCGCGGCAAGCACGCCCGTCATCGGGGGAACGCGATACAAGGAAGTGAAAAACGGGATCCTCGCCGCGCTGTCGGCGAAGGAATGGAAAGGCGGCGAGGCGATACCTTCGGAGAAGCGCCTGTCCGAGCGCTTTGGCGTGTCGATCGGGACGCTGCGCAAGGCGATCGACGAACTCGTGGCGGACAACATTCTCGTGCGTCATCAGGGACTCGGCACGTTCGTCGCGCAACACCAGCGCGATCGCTATTTCTTCCGGTTTTTCCGGGTCGTGCGCCAGGACGGCGAGAAGAGCTATCCCACGGTGAGCCTCGTGTCGTTCACGAAGGCCAAGGCGACGCGCGAAGTCGCCGCGATTCTCGGCATCGTACCGAACGCGCGGGTCTTCTCGTTCGTGAACCGCCTGGCGCTGCATGGCGAGACGGTCATGATCGACAGCATCACCGTGGCCGAGGAGCGTTTCGCGGGGCTGACCGAAGCCGCGTTGCGCGAGCGGCCCAGCACGCTTTACAACTTCTACCAGGACGCGTTCCACATCAACGTGGTCGGGACCGAAGAGCGGTTGCGCGTCGCGACCGCCAACGAGTTCGAGAGTGAACTCCTCGAGGTGGCGCCCGGTACGCCGTTGCTCGAAGTGCGGCGCATTGCGTACTCGTATCACCAGGAGCCTGTCGAGCTTCGCATCTCGCACGTGAACACCGCGCGTTACGAATACGTCGGTCCTTCCGCTTCACACGAAGAACCGCTCTAGAACCCTGGTTTATTCGCACTCCCGCTGCGCTCGCCCGCTGAGCGAGCGCAGCGGTGTCATCGCTCAGGCGGCGAGGTGAAACACGCTCACCGTCCTTTCGAGCAGCCGCGCCTGATCCTGCATGGATTGCGCCGCCGCCGACGCCTGCTCGACGAGCGCCGCGTTCTGTTGCGTCGCTTCGTCGATCTGGGTGATCGCGCGGTTGACCTGTTCGATACCCTCCGTCTGCTCATGGGTGGCCGCTGAAATCTCGGCCATGATGCCGGTCACGCGCCCCACGCTCTCGACGATTTCCGACATCGTCGAACCGGCGCGCGCCACCAGTGCGCTGCCTGTGTCGACTCTAGAGACCGAGTCGTCGATCAGCGCCTTGATTTCCTTTGCGGCAGCCGCCGAGCGCTGCGCGAGACTGCGAACCTCGGAGGCCACCACAGCGAAGCCGCGTCCCTGCTCGCCGGCGCGCGCCGCCTCGACGGCGGCGTTGAGCGCAAGAATATTGGTCTGGAAGGCGATACCGTCGATCACGCCGATGATGTCGACGATCTTGCGCGACGACTCGTTGATGGATTTCATCGTGTCCACCACCTCGGAGACCACCGCGCCGCCCCTACCCGCCGCTTCCGACGCCGACGCCGCGAGATCGTTCGCATGCTGCGCGTTCGAGGCGCTCTGCTGCACCGTCGACGTGAGTTCTTCCATGGACGCGGCCGTCTCCTGCAGCGACGCGGCCTGCTGCTCCGTGCGCGACGACAGGTCGAGATTGCCCGCCGCGATCTGCTTCGAAGCCGTGCTGACCGACACGGTCGACGCCAGCACGGTGCCGATCACGCCAACGAGGCTTTCCTGCATGCGCTTCGCAGCCGAGGCAAGCATGCCGATTTCGTTGTGGCCGTGTTCGCCGATGCGCGCGGTCAGGTCGCCCTGGGCGACGCGGTCCAGATGCTCGCCCAGGGCCTGCAGCGGTTTCTGAACGACGCGGGACAGCGCCCGGCGCGCGGCCACCGCGACCACCACGGTGATAACGAGGCAGGCCGCAATCATGATCTGGAGGAACGACGTCGTGTCATTCGCGGCCTCTTTTGCCGCGTGGCCGCGTTTGGTGGCGCGTTTGACGAACTTGTCCATCTCGTCGTTGAACGCGCGCGATGCCGCGATGCTTTCGATCGCGCTGATGTGATTGAAGGTGGCCATGTCGTTGGCCGCGAGCGCCTTCTGTTCGTTGCGCACGCAATCGTTCAGCGCGTTGTAGGTCTCGACGATACGGCGGGCGAGTTCCCGGTCGTCCGGATCGGAGCGCGGAATCTTCGCGAACGCCTCGATGCGCGCCTGGCCCTGCGCTAGCCGGGCGTCGACGGTCTCCGTCAAGTTCTTTGCCACCGCGGTTTGACCGATCTGGGCCGCGCTCTGTGCGGCCGAGATCGACACGCGAGCGCGTTGCGTGGCGGCAAACGCCTCGGTCACGTCGGTCACCTCGACGGTCGCCTGGCTCATCGCCTCGACAGAGGCCGCAGTTTCACGCACCCCCTTGAGGGCCATGAGGTTGCTGACGCCAATCAAGACGACCAGCAGCGTCAGCACTGCGGTCAGGATAGTACTGATCCGGAATTTGCCCAATTCTGTCCCCAAATGTGAGCTTTTTTGTGACTGCGGGTAGTCGCGCGGTGGGTGATACCGCTGCGACTACGACCGGCATATCGGCATGGAGCTCACAACACTTGAGGATCTTTTGCGGACCTGACAGAAGTGAAAACTGGCACCTGCTCAAGAAAGCTTTCTGTCAGCTTGCGTAACATCGCTCCTCGGACAAGCCACGGTATGGCGCTCGCCAACTTTCCTGCTCGACGCCAGCGAGATAGTCAGGACACCTTCAGGTATGCAACATCGACCGGAATTAGTAGCGCGCCAGCTGGCTGCCGTTGACCTGCACGCGGTCGCCCGGGCGCAGGTCGCCGGGCGTCGGCACGTTGAACGCGCGGGTCGAGCCGTCGCTCAGCTGTACGTCGATCTGGAATCCTGCGGGCTGGCCCATCTGCTGGCCGATCTGGTTGCCTGCATAAGCGCCGCCGAGCGCGCCGATGACGGTCGCGGCGTCGCGGCCGTGGCCACCGCCCACCTGATTGCCGAGCACGCCGCCAACCAGCGCGCCGACCACGGTTCCGGCGATGCCCGAAGCCCCCGTGGCGTTACTCAACGGCCGGATGCTCGAGATCGTGCCGTACTGCGTGCCATATTGGTTGCCGTATTGCGAGTTGTACTGCGCACCGTACTGACCGTTGCTTTGCGTGTCATACGGCTGTTGCGGCGCGGGCGGCGGCGCGTAGGCGGGTTGCTGCACGGTGCCCGGTTGTGCGTAAGCAGGCTGGCTGTACGCAGGCGCCGCATATTGGCCCTGGTAGCCTTGCTGCGCGCCGTACGGCGAGTAGCCCGGGGCAACGCATGCGGACAACGACAGACTGGCTGCCGCGACAAGCGCGGCGGTGAGGGCGGACTTGGTAGAGAGCATGAACGTCACGGTGGATTCGCATTGCCGCCGCTGCGGGCACGACAAGCATGAGGAGGAGTGGCAATTGCGCGGCAGTATAAGCAAAGCCCGCCCGGACGTCCGCTGCGCGAGGGTAACAACATGTAAAGTCCGTTGCCGGGTGATTGGCGGCGCGCCGAGCGCGGCGCCAATCACCCGCTGGAATCAAGCAGGCGCCGGATTCCCCGATATTTTCAATGCAGGGTTTGGACGCTGCCGGCCTCATCATCGGATGCGGCCTGATCGAGTATTGCGCACCGGAAATCGAACTTGACGCGAAGGATCGCTGATTCGACACGTGCGTCGCCGCGATGGCCCTTCAGGCGAGTATCGATCGCCTCCTCGACGGCGAGAATCGCCTGCTCGATGCTCTCGGGATCCTCGCTGTCGAATCCGACCTCGACCTCGATGCTCTCCAGCAGGTTCAACGCGGTTGCAATGTCTTCGGAAGCGACGAATAGCGTCTCGGCGTGTTCTCTCATCTACCCTCCCCGTTGGGTTGTCCAACTCTTCAGACAGCTGCGAGTTGCACGCCTATCGTTGCACATCCGGAACAAATCTGCCGGCGACGAAGGCCGGTGTTGGGTTCGAAACAACGGAGGGGTTGCCGTCCATCGTGAAGCGAATAGAATCGAAGGTTCCAGCTGATAGCGTAAAGGCAATCGGCCCGCCGTCGGGCGCGGTTTCGACCTGCTAGACTGGAAGTTCCCCCGCGAACCATGGAGGGAATCATGACGACTGTCTACGTGGTGAAGACTGGTGAGCAGTACCTCTGCTGCGCAGAGGACGGCGATATTGGCATGGCGCCGGAGATTGGCGGGGCCAAGTCCTTCGTCTCATACGAGGAAGCCGAAAAGGCGGCGTCCGAGCACGCCGACCCCGGATACGAAATCGTCGCCGTCAGCGTTGCCACACACTGACGCGCAAGGCTGCTCCGCCTCGACTTACTGGAACTTGCCAGCCGGTGCTTTCGGCTGGCTTTCGGCTGCACCGCAGGCCAGCGCGTGAACCGTTCCGGCGAGGAAGCTCAGGATGAACTCGTTCACCTCGTCCGGACGCTCTTGCTGCACCCAGTGACCCGCCTTCGCAATCAGGTGCTTCTTCCAGAGATTGGGAACGTTGATCTCCAGCGCGTCGTAATCCTTCGCGGCCATCTTCACGACGCCGTCTAGCTCTCCCGCGAGAAAGAGCGTGGGCTGCATGATCCGGGCGCCGTCGAGGAAGCTGGTCAGCGCCCAGTTTCGATCGATATTCCGATACCAGTTGATTGGCCCACGAAACCCGCTCCGCTCGAACTGAGCGACGAAATATTGCAGATCCGTCTCGGTCAACCACGGCGGAAGCTGGTCGGGCAACGTGAGGTTGTCCACGAATCGAGTCGACTTCGGAAAGGTCGCGAAATTGGCCGGCTGCCCGTTTACCACCGGGTCTCCCGACGCCGTGTACAGAATGCCGAGCATCGAACGGCGGACATCTTCTTCCAGTTCGCGCTCGACGCGTCCCGGCAACTGAAAATAGTCCTGATAGAAATGACACTCCTGCGTGATCTGCGCGAAGCGCACCGATGGACGCACGGGACGTCGCGGCATGTAAGGCACGCTCAGCAGGCCGAGAACGGGAAACAGGTCGGGGCGCAGCAGCGCAGTGTAAGCGGCGACGGCAGCCCCCCAGTCATGCCCGATCAGAACCGCGCGCTCTTCGCCGAGAGCCTTGACGAGGCCGACCAGGTCGCCGACCAGGTTCAGAATATCGTAAGCCTCGATGGTTTCCGGGGCGTCGCTGAACCCGTATCCGCGCTGGTCCGGCGCAACCGCGCGATAGCCCGCGGCCGCCAGCGCATCGATCTGCCAGCGCCACACGTACCAGGACTCCGGCCAGCCGTGGCAGAGCAGCACGAGCGGGCCCGTGCCTTTTTCGACGTAGTGCATGCGGATGCCGTTGACGTACGCGAACTTCTCTTGCAGCCCGTTCATCATGGAGTCGACCTCGTCTCACGCGGTGGGAAAACGCCTGGCGACCATTGTGAATGCAGCGCCACAATGCTTCAACCACACCAGTCGTTTCGAGCGTGAGCCGGGGTATCAAGGATCGACGCGTGCCGTGCGGCTCTCCACCCGCGCAAGGACGCTCAGGTAATCGGCGGGGGTATCCATGTCGACGCAAAAGCGATCGTGCGCCGCCTCGTGGAGAAACACCTCGCCGCTGTGTTCGGCGATCAGCTTACGGCAGCCCGGATTCACGCGGCCGCCCACGACCTCGGGACAATAGCTCGACGCAAACACGACAGGATTGCCGCGTGCGCCGTCGAACATCGGCACCAGGATCGAACCGTACGGCATCGACGCGTAGGCCTCGATCAGCTCACGATAGTCGGCCGTTTCAAGGAGCACCTGGTCGGCGAGGCAGATCATCACCGCGTCGCACGCCGCCTGCAGCGCGGCAACGCCGCTCGCGACCGACGTCATCTGTCCTTCCCGGTAGCGCGGGTTGCTCTCGAAGCGCACGTCGAGGCCGTCGAGCGCTTCGAAGACGGCCCGGGCGTTGAACCCGGTCACGACGACGACCTCCTCGGGTCGTGCCGCAGCGATCGCGCGCACGACGCGCCGCACGGCAGGCTCGCCGCCCACCGGCAGCAACAGCTTGTGACGCCCCTCCATGCGCGCGGACAGGCCCGCCGCGAGCACGACCGCCGAAAACGCCGCGCCGCTCATCGCGCCACCGTGGGAGGATCGTCCGGGCGACCGGCAGCGCCAGAGGCGACGTCCAGATAGCGCTCGGGGGCGCGCTCGAACTCGGACTTGCAGCCGTCGCAGCAGAAGTACACCTTGCGCCCGCGATAGTCGACAACGTGTTTCGCCTTCGCGATCTCGACGCTCATCCCGCACACGGGGTTCACGTAGCACCCCGCCTCCGCCTCTGCCACGGGCACGCCGAGCGCCTCGCACGGCGGCAAGGGCGGTACGGCTTCCGTGGCGATCGTGGCGCGCGGCGCCGCGGCCTCGGCCACCTCCTGCGTCTCGTGCCGCACGGCGACGAGTCCCGCCACGGCGCCCAGTGCAATCTCCTGCGGCGTGTGCGCATGGATCGCCGGCCCCGCCGGTGCGTGCAGCGCCGCGAGCCGGGCCTCGTCGATGCCGCGCAGGCGCATGGCTGCGCGCAACCGCTCGGCCTTTCTGTGACTCGCGATCAGGAGCACCGCCACGGCGGCGCTGCGCAACGCGGCTTCAAGCGCATCCTCATCGCGCTCACCTTGCGTCGCGATCAGCACAAATGATGTGCCGGCGCGATCCAGCGCGGCGGCGTCAACGCCCGGCTGCCCGGCGCGCGCCACGTCGGCCGCCAGGCTCGCGCGAAACCCGACGCGCCGTGCGAGCACACACGCTTCCTGCGCCGCGGGCGTGGCGCCGAGCACGGCCACGAGCGGCGCGGGCACGGTGGGCTGGATGAAAAGCTCCAGTGCGCCGTTGCTCGCGCACGGCATGGCGTGCGCCTCGACTTCGGCCTCGGCTGCCACCGGCTCGTTGCTGATCCGCACGCGCCGTGGCTGCCCCGTGCGGATCGACTCTCGCGCGGCCTCGATGACGATCGTCCGTGAACAGCCTCCGCCGACCCAGCCATGCAGCGCGCCGTCGGCCTCCACCAGCGCCTGGGCGCCGACGTGTGTCGAGGTTGGCGGCGCGGCACGGATCACGGTGACGACGGCGAACGGTGCGCCCGCATCGATCAGCCGCTGCTCGAGCTGCAGCAGATCCGCGGCGTCCGGGAGGGTTTCGCTCGATTCGGCATGGACATTCATTGCAGCGCCTCGAGAATTTGAGGAAAGATCCGTTCGAGACCCGCGAGGTCGCGGGCCCCGGCGAACAGGTCGAGATGCGGCAGCGCGGCCTGCATGCCCGCGCTGACCGGTGCGAATCCGGGACGATCGGCGAGCGGATTGATCCAGACGAGCGAATGGCAGCGCCGCCGGATCGCGCCGAGCGACTCGCCGAGCTGCGCCACGTCGCCGGCGTCGTAGCCGTCGCTGACGATCACGACCGCGGTACGCGCATGCAGCAGGCGCGGTGCGTAGTGCGCATTGAAGCCGGCGAGACTCTCGCCGATCCGCGTCCCGCCGGCCCAGCCCTCCGAGATGAGGTGCAGGCGCTCCTGGGCGCGGCGCGGATCGGGGTCGCGCAATGCTTCGTCGACGCAGATGAGCCGCGTATGGAAGATGAAGCTGTGGACGTCGGGCAAACGCCCGCTCAGCACGCGCGCGAGCCGCAGGAAAAAGAAGCTGTAGAGGCTCATCGAGCGGCTCACGTCGAGCAGCATGACGACGCGCGGGCGTTGCCGGCGCTTGCGCCGCCAGCCGAGCTCGACCGGCAGCCCGCCGCGCGAGACGCTGCGCCGCAGGGTCCATTGCAGATCGAGCGTGCGCCCGAGACTCGCGCGCTGCTCGCGGCGCATCTGGATGCCGCGCAGGCGCAGGGCGAAACGGCGGATCGCGGCGTCGATGGCGAAGAGTTCGTCGCGATCGTTCAGGTGGCGCAAATCCGCGTGGGCCAGCGACTCTCTCGGCGTGGCGCCTTCGTTCGCGGCGGCGCCTTCCTGCGCCGCGCCGTTGCCGCGTCCCGCGAGCGAAACCGGCGTACCCTCGCTCGCATCGGGCGGCCCGCAGGCCGTGTCGTCGCGCGCAAGCGGCCCGGCGCCGCCGGCGCGGGTTTCGGCGAGCTTGCGCCGGTTCGGCGCGAGGAAGTACGCGTCGAACAATTCGTCGAAGCGCAGCCACTCCTGCGCGCGCGCACACAGCAGCGCACGCAGGCTCCAGCGCAGCACGTCGCGCTCTGTCTGGCCCATGCGTTGCACCACCTCGAGCATTGCAGCAACGTCCGCGTTCGTCACGCCGAACGCGTTCGCGCGCAGCCAGCCCGCGAATCCCGCATAGCGCGCGACGAGGCGATCGGCAAGATCGTGCCGCGCTGCGCCGGGCAGCGTGCTGTCGATGCCGGTCAGCATGCCGCCACCAGTTTTTCGACCACGGGCCGCGTGAGGCTGGCCTGATCCTCGCGCGTTTTCACGAGCGCGGCGAGCGAATCCATCACGCGGTCCACGCCGTTTTCGTCGAGCGCGCTCACGCCGAGGCGCAGCAGCGCGGCCACCCAGTCGAGCGTTTCCGCGAGGCCGGGCTTGCGGCGCAGCGCGATCTCGCGCACCGCATGCACGAATTCGACGATCTGGGCCGCGAGCGCCTCCGGCACCTCGGGCACCTGGGTCCGCACGATCATGAGTTCGCGCTGAAACGACGGGTAGTCGACGTACTGGTAGAGGCAGCGGCGGCGCAGCGCGTCGGAGATCTCGCGCGTGCCGTTCGAGGTCAGGATCACATAAGGCCGCTCGGTCGCGCGGATCACGCCAAGCTCGGGAATCGAAAGCTGGAAATCCGACAGCAGCTCGAGCAGGTAGGCCTCGAACGCCTCGTCGGTACGGTCGATTTCGTCGATCAGCAGCACGGGCGCGGGCGTGGTCGTAATGGCTTCGAGCAGCGGGCGCTTGAGCAGATAGCGCTCGGAGAAGATGTCCTGCTCCTTGTCGCGCAGCGGCCGCGTGTCCTGCTCGAAGAGCTTGATCGCGAGCAACTGGTGGACGTAGTTCCACTCGTAGAGCGCGGCGTGCGCGTCGAGCCCTTCATAGCATTGCAGGCGGATCAGCGGCGCGTCGAGCAGTCGCGAGAGCGCCTTCGCGACCTCGGTCTTGCCTACGCCCGCCTCGCCCTCCAGCAGCAGCGGACGGCGCATTTCCATCGTGAGCAGCAGTGCCGCCGCGAAGCTGCGCTCCACGATGAAGCGGTGGGCCGCCAGCTTCGCCTGCAGCGCGAGGACATCCGGCATGCGGTCGGTCGACGTCATGACGGCCCTCAGCGGCCTTGCGCCTTGTGCGTGAAGCGCCCGCGCAGCCAGTCGCGAATGATGGCCCAGACAAACGCAATGCCATTCAGCTCGGTGGCTTGCGCAGGCGACCCAGCCGCCCGGGAAACCAGCGGCGATTCCGGCTCGTCGGCCGCACTTCCGGCAGCGCCGGGGGCGGTTTGCGGCGGCGCCATGGCACTCAGACGCGCCGAGAAGTTCGCGACGAACTGCTTGAGCAGCTGCTCCGACACCGGCCCCATGAGCCGCCCACCCAGCGCGGCGGCCTTGCCGCTCATCGTCACCTCGCTCTTGCCGGCCAGCGTGCAGGTCTCGTCCGTGGGCTGCACGCTGGCCGTGAGGTCCATCGTCGCCGCCGAGCTGCCGGTCGAATCCGTGCCCTTGCCGAGCAGATGCAGGCTGCGCGCTGCGGCGTCGAGCGCGAGCACTTCGATGTCGCCCTTGAACGCCATCGTCGCCGGCCCGAGCCGCACCGTGATGGTTCCTTTGTAGTGCGTATCGTCGATGCGCTCGGTAATCTTCGCGCCCGGCATGCAGCCGGCCACCGCCTCGATGTCCTGCATCAGCGCCCAGGCGCGCTCCGCGCTCGCGTCGAGCGGAAATGCCTTGTCGAGTACGACTTTCATTCCGGACTCCTCATTCGTTCTCGCTTCGACTCAGACGGGCCGCGTCAAGCCAAGCTCGCGGCACTGCTGCCACACGCGATACGCGTTGTGCGGCATATTCATGTGCGTAACGCCGAGATGCGCGAAGGCATCGACCACGGCCGACGTGAAGCACGGAATCGAGCCCACGTGCGGCGATTCGGCCACGCCCTTGGCGCCGATCGGGTGATGCGGCGAAGGCGTCACCGTGAAGTCCGTTTCCCAATGCGGCGTTTCCACGGCTGTCGGCACGAAGTAGTCGAGCAGCGTCGCGCCGAGCAGATTGCCCGCTTCGTCATACGGCAGTTCCTGTCCGAGCGCGACGGCAAAGCCTTCGGTCAGGCCGCCATGAATCTGCCCCTCGATGATCATCGGGTTGATCCGTGTGCCGCAGTCGTCCAGCGCGTAAAAGCGGCGCACGCGGATCTCGCCGGTATAGCGGTTGATGTCGAGCACACAGACGTAGGCGCCGAACGGGAACGTGAAGTTGGGCGGATCGTAATAGTCGACGGCCTCAAGGCCCATCTCCAGCCCTTCGGGAACATTGTGATAGGCGGCCCACGCCACCTCCTTCACGGTCTTGAACTGATCGGGCGAGCCCTTCAGCACGAAGCGATCCAGATCGAACTCGACGTCGTCCGGGCTCGCTTCAAGCAGATGAGCGGCGATCCGGCGCGCCTTCTCGCGAATCTTGCGCGAGGCGCGCGCCACCGCGGCGCCCGCAACGGGCGTCGAACGCGAGCCATAGGTGCCGAGGCCATATGGCGCCGTGGCGGTATCGCCCTCTTCCACCGTGATTTTCGAGGCCGGAATGCCGGCTTCCGATGCAATGATCTGCGCGTAGGTGGTCTGGTGCCCCTGGCCCTGCGTGATCGTGCCCATGCGTGCGATGGCCGAGCCGTCCGGATGCACGCGGATCTCGCATGAATCGAACATGCCCACGCCGAGGATGTCGCACATTTTCGACGGCCCGGCGCCGACGATCTCGGTGAAATTTACGACGCCGATGCCCATGAGCCACTCCGCATCGGGGTCGGCGCGGCGCTGCGCCTGCTCCTTGCGCAGCGCGTTGTAATCGACGGCGGCCAGCACCTTTTTCAGCGCCGTTTCGTAGTCGCCCGAATCGTATTCGAGGCCAAGCGGCGTCGTGTACGGGAACTGGTCGCGGCCGATGAAGTTGCGCAAGCGGATCTCCGCCTTGTCGATGCCGAGCTTCTGCGCGAGCACATCCACCATCCGCTCGATCAGGTAGACGGCCTCGGTCACGCGGAACGAGCAGCGGTAGGCGACGCCGCCCGGAAACTTGTTCGTGTACACGCCGTCGACGCTCACGAACGCATTGGGGATCGCATACGAGCCCGTGCACACATGGAACATGCCGGCAGGCCATTTGGTCGGATCGGCGCACGCGTCGAACGCGCCGTGGTCGGCCACCACATTCACGCGCAGCGCCTTGATGCGGCCGTCCTTGTCGGCGGCCAGCTCGCCCGTCATGTGATAGTCCCGTGCGAACGCGGTGCTGGAGAGGTTCTCGTTGCGCGACTCGATCCACTTGACCGGACGCCCGAGCACAATGGACGCCACGATCGACGTCACGTAGCCCGGATACACGCCGACCTTGTTGCCGAAGCCGCCGCCGATGTCGGGCGAAATGATGCGGATATTCGACTCCGGAATCGACGACAGCAGCCCGACCACGGTGCGCACGACGTGAGGCGCCTGCGACGTGATGTAGACCGTGAGATCGCCGCGCACCTTGTCGAACGACGCGACGCAGCCGCAGGTTTCGAGCGGACACGGATGCACGCGCGGATACACGATATCCTGCTTGACCGTGACTTCCGCGTTCTCGAACATGCGGTCCGTCTTGTCGCGGTCGCCCATCGTCCACGTGAAAATATGATTAGGATGCCTTCGGGCACCGTGCGCGCCGCTGTCCTTGTCGCGGATGTCCTCGCGAATCACGGGCGCGTCGGGTTCCAGCGCCTTCATCGGATCGACGAGCGCGGGCAGTTCCTCGTACTCGACTTCGACGAGCTCGGCCGCATCGGCGGCGACGTAGCGGTCGTCGGCCACCACGAAGGCGACTTCCTGGTTCTGGAAGCAGACTTTTTCGTCGGCGAGCACCGCCTGCACGTCGCCTGCGAGCGTCGGCATCCAGTGCAGTTTGAGGGGTTTGAGGTCATCCGCCGTGAGCACGGCGTGCACGCCGGGATGCGCGAGCGCGCGCGACTTGTCGATGCGCTTCACGCGCGCATGGGCGTAGGGACTGCGCACCATCACGCCGAACAGCATGCCCGGCATCTTGATGTCGTCCACGTAGCTGCCCTTGCCCTGGATGAAGCGCGGGTCCTCGCGGCGCTTGCGCGAGCAGCCCATGCCTTCGAGCGCGGCGAGACGTTCGAGATTGGCGTCGGGATTGTTCATGGCGTGTCTCCCGGCGCTCAGTGCGCGTGTGCCGCGCCCGCTTCGATGAGCGGATGCGAGGTTTCGACCGCTTCGCCGCGCAGCTTGCGCGCCGCGTATTGCACGGCCTTCACGATGTTCTGATAGCCCGTGCATCGGCACAGGTTCCCCGCCATCCAGTAGCGGATTTCCACTTCCGTGGGATCGGGATTCTCCTGGAGCAAGCGGTACGCACGCATCAGCATGCCCGGCGTGCAGAATCCGCATTGCAGCCCGTGCTCCTGCATGAAGCCCTCCTGCAGCGCATGCAGCGCGCCGCCTTCGGCGAGGCCTTCGACCGTGCGGACTTCAGCGCCTTGCGCCTGCACGGTGAGCAGCGTGCACGACTTCACGGACATGCCGTTGAAATCGACGGTGCAGGCGCCGCAATGCGACGTCTCGCAACCGATATGCGGTCCCGTGTGCTGGCACTTTTCACGCAGCGTGTGAATCAGCAGTTCGCGCGGCTCGACGACGACGTCGACCTCGCTGCCGTTGAGGCTGAACGACACCATGGTTTTGCTGGCCATTTCGCGTTCTCCGTGAGTCAGGGGCGTGCTGCGTTCGCGGCCCGCTCGTAGGCGGTATTGAGCGCCCTGCGGGTCATCTCTCCCGTCATCGCGCGCTTGTAGTCGGCGTCGCCGCGCAGATCCTCCACCGGATTGCACGCCGCCATCGCGAGCCGCGCCGCTTCGTCGAGCGCGCGTGCGTCGAACGGCTTGCCGACGAGGGCCTGCTCGGCGTCCACCGCGCGAATCACCGTGTCGCCGACATTCGTCAGAGCAATGCGCGCGTGCTCGACGTTACCGCCGCCGAGGCGCAACGTGACGGCCGCCGCCGCGGTCGCGAAGTCGCCGGTCCTGCGCTTGAGCTTCGCGTAGCAATAGCCGGTGCCGGGCTGCGGCACGGGAATGCGGATGGCGGTCATGATCTCGCCGGGCTCGAGCAGCGTCGCATAGGTGCCGACGAAAAAATCGTCCGCGGGCACCACGCGCTCGCCCGCCGCGCCTTGCAGCACGAACGACGCATCGAGCGCGATCATCAGCGCGGGATGGTCATTGCCGGGATCGCCGTGCGAAAGATCGCCGCCCAGCGTGCCGCGATAGCGAACCTGCGGGTCGGCGATCTGCCGCGCGCCCTCGACGATGAGCGGACAGCGCGCTTGCAGCAGCGTGGACCAGATCAGCTCGTTCTCGGTCGTCATCGCGCCGATCCATAGTGTGCCGTTTTCCTCGCGGATGCCCTTGAGTTCGGCCAGCCGGCCGAGATCGATCAGATGATCGGGCTGCGCGAAGCGCAGTTTCATCATCGGCAGCAGGCTATGGCCGCCCGCGAGCAGCTTCGCCGTTTCGCCGTGTGTGCCGAGCAGCGCGAACGCCTCGGACAAGGCTTGTGGAGCGTGGTATTCGAATGGGCGGGGAATCACACTGATCACCTTGTTGTCATTGCGCTGAAGTTCAGGATTTCACAATGCAACGCAGCAATTCAACGGGTTTTCTCGAACGGCGGCGTGGTTGCGCCGGGTGCCGGAAAACTTGCGTGAAAAGGGGAAAGGACATAAAACGGAGGCAGCGTCCCGCCGCCGCAGACGCCGCGCACAACGCCGCGGCAGCATCGGGGAGAACCCTGGATGAAACCGTTCGAGCACGCCATGCCGACCACCGACGCGCGCCGCGCCGAGACCTTTCAGCACCGCCTCGAGCAGTTCAATCCCGGCGTGGTGTGGCTCGACGCACAGGGGCGCGTCAGCGCGTTCAACGACGTCGCGCTGCAGATTCTCGGACCGGCGGGCGAGCAGTCGCTGGGCGTAGCCCAGGACAAGCTGTTCGGCATCGATGTCGTGCAGCTGCACCCGGCAAAGAGCCGCGACAAGCTGCGCTTCCTGCTGCAGTCGCGCGACGTTGGCGGCTGCCCCGTGAAGTCGCCCCCGCCGGTCGCGATGATGATCAACATTCCCGACCGCATTCTCATGCTCAAGGTGTCCCGCATGTCGGACATGAACGGCGCCTGCGGCACTTGCATGATTTTTTACGACCTCACCGACCTCACGACGGAGCCGTCGGCTGAGCCCACGGCGGAGTCGCTCGCCGGCGCGCCCACGCCGCCGCGGCGGCTCTTCAAGATTCCGGTGTACCGCAAGAACCGCGTGATCCTGATCGACCTGAAGGACGTCGTGCGTTTTCAGGGCGACGGCCACTACACGACGATCGTCACGAAGGACGACCGCTACCTCTCCAACCTGTCGCTCGCGGACCTCGAGTTGCGGCTCGACAGCAATACGTTTCTGCGCGTGCATCGCAGCCACATCGTCAACCTGCCGTACGCGGTCGAACTCGTCAAAGCCGACGACAGCGTGAACCTCGTGATGGACGACGGCGAACGCAGCGTCGTGCCGGTGAGCCGCTCACGCGCCGTACAACTGAAAGAGTGGCTCGGCGTGGTCTGAAGGCTGGCGCCGATCGCTTTACTTCTGCCGGCCAGTCTCCTTCGTCCTAGAATTCCTGTCAGGGGGCGAGACAACATGAAGCGCGAAGTGGTCACCGGGCTGCTGTGCGGCGCACTACTCGCCGGCTGCGTAACGGCCGGCGTCGAGGTCAGGCCCGAACAGATGGCAAACTTCAGGCACGGCGTCACGACGCTGCAGGACGTGATCGTCGCGCTCGGGCCGGCGTCGGTCGAAACCGCGCTGGACGACGGCTCGACGCTGCTCGTCTACACCTACGTGACGTCGCGTCCGCATCCGGAAAGCTATATCCCGTTCATCGGTTCGCTGGTCGCCGGTGCCGACACCCACTCGTCCGCAGCCGTGTTCCTGTTCGATTCGCACGGTCTCCTCAAAAGCGCGAACAGCACGGGCTCGAACGTCGGCACGGGCATGACCAGCGCCCATAGCGCGCAGCCCAGAGCGCCCGCGCCCGTCGCCGAGGCGCCCGTCGTGGGCAAGAGCATCCCACCGCCCGCCGTTCAGACCGCCCAGCCGACGCCGGAAGAAGACGTCGCGCCCGCGTCGCAAATGCCCGGCGAACCTCTGGAAATCAACGTTCAGCCGGCTCCCGTCGAATAGCCGTCGTGCTTCGCGCGGGAACGCGCATCCGATCGTGCGCGTACGTGCGCTACAGCACACTTGGCAAGCCGCAGCGAGAATACGCCAGGACTCCAAAATTAGAAGCAGCGAACGCCGAAGCAGTCCCGCAGCGGAGCACGAAATGTCAAACTTGCCCTGGCTTTCGCAATATCCCGCTGGCGTGGCGGCGGACATCGACCTCGAAGACTACCCCTCGATGGCCGTTATGCTGGAACAGGCCGTCGCGCGCTTCGGCGACCGGATCGCCTTTCATCAGTTCGGCGTGAATCTCACCTATCGCGAGCTGAACGAGTACTCCGCGCGCCTCGCCGCCTATTTCCAGAAAGACCTTCAGCTGACACCCGGCGACCGCATCGCGCTGATGTTGCCAAACTCCCTGCAACAGCCCATCGCGATGTTCGCCGCACTCCGGGCCGGGCTCACCGTGGTCAACGTCAACCCGCTCTACACCGCGCCGGAACTGGCGAATCTGATCAAGGATGCCGGTGCGCGGGCGATCGTAGTCATGGAAGTTTCCGCGGCCACGCTCCAGCAGGCGCTCGCCCATGTCGACATCAAGCACGTGATCGTCGCGCGCGTGGCGGAGATGCAGAGCTTCCCGAAATCCATCCTTGTCGACTACGTCGTTCGAAAGAAGAAAAAGCTCGTGCCGGACTGGACGATTGCCGGTGCGATCACCTTCAGGACCGCCATGACCACGCGCCCGGCCGCGGAGTTCACGAGACCTTCGTGGTGAAAAAGGAGGCGGGGCTGGCCGAGTCGGAAGTCATCGAATTTGCGCGCACGAGCCTCACCGCCTACAAAGTGCCCAAGCAAGTGGTCTTCGTGAACGATCTGCCGAAAACGCCGGTTGGAAAAGTGCTGCGGCGACAATTGCGAGACCGGCTAGTGAATCAAATCTGACGTTATCCGCCGTCGAAAAAAACATTCGAAACGCGACGTCGTTTTGCCATCCCGCGACAGCACATTCTGATGTCGCTTCCAGCGCGTCATCATGTCGGCTTCGTTCTAGGAACGACATTTCTGGTCGCGTTAACTGTGCAAATCATCACCGTGCGACTTCAGCGTAAAACCGCTCGCCTCTGATGGCTTTCGCCATTCAGGGTGACACGCACGCCTTATTCAACGCACAAGGGACGGCCAGAGAATGAAAGCGTATCAGCCCAAAGTGGACCCCAAGACGCTTCGCAAGGTGATCGTTGCCGCTGCGGTAGGCAATTTTGTCGAATGGTTCGATTTCGCCGTGTACGGATTTCTGGCAACACTGCTGACTCGCCAGTTCTTTCCGAATGGCGATCCGGCGATCGCGTTGATGAAGACCTTCGCGGTGTTCGCCGTCGCCTTTGCATTCAGGCCGCTCGGCGGCGTCTTCTTCGGCGTGGTGGGAGACCGGGTGGGCCGCAAGAAAACGCTCGCCCTGACCATCTTGATCATGGCAGGTGCCACAACGGTCATCGGCTTCCTGCCGACCTACGCATCGGTCGGCATGCTCGCCCCCTTGCTGCTCGCGATCGTCCGCTGCGTGCAAGGCTTTTCCGCCGGCGGAGAATACGCCGGCGCCTGCGCGTATCTGATGGAGCACGCGCCGAAGCACCAGCGCGCGCGATACGGAAGCTTTCTGCCGGTCTCCACGTTCCTGTCGTTCGCGAGCGCCGCCGTGGTGGCATCCGGACTGGACGCCATGCTGTCGCCAGAGGCGATGAGCAGTTGGGGCTGGAGAATCCCCTTCATCGCCGCAGCGCCTATTGGCCTGGTCGGTCTGTATCTGCGCACGCGCCTCGGCGAGACGCCATCGTTTGCCGCGGTCGAACACGATCACGACCTGGCGCACGCCCCACTGCGCGAAACGCTCAAGACCCAGGCAAGCGTGATCGTGCGCCTGGGTGCCTTCGTGTCCGTGACTGCGCTCTCCTTCTATACCTTCACGACCTACTTCGCCACGTATCTGCAGGTCGTCGGTCATCTGAGCCGGGCCAGCGCCTTATTGGTGACGGTCATCGCACTCGTATTCGCCGCGGCCATCTGCCCGCTCGCCGGCCTCTACTCGGACGCAGTCGGAAGACGAAAAACCGTCTTCACGGCATGCGCCATCCTGATCGCCGCGGTGTACCCCTCTTTCGCGCTGGGAGGATCAGGGGATTTTCGATCGGCGATCGCCGGTGCATGCTTGCTTGCGCTCGGCGCGGTCTTGTCGGGTGTGGTCACCGCGGCACTGCTGTCCGAAATCTTTCCGACCCGGACGCGCTATACGGCTTCAGCGATCACCTACAACCTCGCCTATACGATCTTCGGCGGCACGGCGCCGTTGGTCGCCACGTGGCTGATCGAGTCGACGGGCAACAACATCTCGCCCGCTTTCTACCTGATCGCCGTCTCGCTGCTGGCACTGGTTGGCGGGATGTCCTTGCCGGAAACGTCGCGGATATCGCTCGACGATCACCCGCATGAAGGTGTGACGGAGCGCGTTGCGGCAAGAGGTCTGCAAGACGCGCCGCACAATTCAGTCTGACACGAACCCCCGTCCACCGCTCAGTAGGCCGCGCGCAGGGCCTCGGTGGCCAAGGCGAGGCGCGACGCAATGACCTTCACCAGGAAGCGATGAAACTGCTGGGCGGCTGCGGGGTCGTCCTGCTCGAGCGCAACGAGCGCGGCCAGCGACAGCCTGCGCACCCGCGTCGGCGCCTCGGCGAACACGTCCGCGCTGCGCGGCTGCTGCGTGTATACGGCCATTTCCCCGATGACCGTGCCCGGCAGGCAAACGCGCACCCGCACCGACCGCCCGTTTCCGAGCGGCAGCGAAACGGCAACCCGCCCGCGCTCGATGAGGTACAGCGCGTCGCCCGGGTCCCCGCGATGAAACAGCGCCTGGCCCGCCTGCAGATCCTGCACTTCGAGCCGCGTGGAGAGCGTGTTCAGCGCGCTGGCCGTGAAATGCGGCGCGAGCAGCGCGTGAAGGTCGTCACCTGGCTTCGGTGCGAGCGCGGTCGACGCGAGCACTTGGTCCTCCACCCACTCCAGGCCCGCATCGAGCGTGTCGAATTCGCGAATCCGCAGGTTGAGCGTGCCGGTTTTCGTCAGCAGATCGCGCGAGCGCGGCGGCAGCGCGGTCAGGATCAGGTCCGCGTCCATCGCCGCGCAGAGCTGCCGCAGCTTGACGAAGCTGATCGATACCGAAGCGTCCATGCCCTGGGTCGACGCGAAATCGAGTACGACAAATCGAACCCGCACCGGATCGCGCGCGGCGAGGCGCACTCGTATGCGCTGGAGGATCGAATTGGCCGTGCCGAAAAAGAGAAACCCTTGCAGGCACATGCCGCACACCTGTGCGCCGAGCCCGCGCAACGCTTCGGTCTCCTCGATATTGCGCTCGACATTCGAAGTCCGGGTGCGAAGGTCGAACTCCATGCGTATGCAGCTCACGCGGCCGTAGAGCAGCGTGAACATCACGCACGCCGCAATCACGCCTGCGCCCACGCCGATGAGCACGCCCCAAGCGGCGATCGTGCCGAGAATGACGGGCACGAGCAGGTACTCGTACCAGGCGAGCTTCGCCCAGGCGCCGACAACCCACTGCATGATGAGGCGCAGCCCCATGAAAAGCTGGAGGCCGACGAGCACCGGCACGGGAAAGAGCGCGACGAAACCGGGCGACGCCGCCAGCACGACAAGGCACGCGAGCGAGGCGAACACGCCCGCCATCCGGCTCGTCGCGCCTACGCGCGCGTTGAGCATCGAGCGATTGAACGACTGATAGCCGACCATTCCGCCCAACAGCCCGCTCGCGAGATTGGCGAGCCCCGCGGCCCGCATCTCGCGGTTGAGATCGACTTCCTCGCCCGTCGCCGCGCCGATTGCCGTCGAATTCATCAGGATCGTGACTGCCGAAACCGACGTGACCACGAGACTCTCCGGCAGGTGTGCGGCGATCGCCGTCCAGTCGATGCCACCCTGCCCGAGCTGCGCGCTCAAGTGCAACCCCGGTAGCCCGGTGAGCCGCAGCGCCGCGCGCGGCAGCAGCAGCCCCATGGCGCGCGCTTCGTCGATCGACAGGCCCGCGGCGCGCAGCAGAACGTAGAAAAGAACGATGCCGAAGACCAGCGTGAGCGGCAGCGCTGCAACATGCTTCCAGCTGCGCATCAGGATCGTGGCCAGCACGCCTACCACGAGCGCAGGCAGCCACGCGAGCCAGTGAAGATGCGTCAACACCGCGAGCGTGCGCCATTGCAGTGACTCGCCCGTCATGACGCGAAACGCGCCGGCGAGGAGCAGATAGCCCGTGCCGGCGAGGAAACCGCCGAGGACCGGGTAAGGCAGGAACTGCAGCGAGCGGCTGCGCTTCGAGGAACCGATCGCGTAGAGCACGATGCCGGTCACGATCGAACAAAGCGCGATGGCGATCAGTACGGTGAGCAGGAGCGTCTGCGGGGAACCGCCGTCCGCACGCACGCTGCTCGCGACGCCTGCCGCCACACCCGCGAGAAACGCCGCCGCATTGCTGTCCGGGCCGCCGATGTTCAGGCGCATCGAACTCGTCAAGGCAATCACGAGCGCCGTGACGATACAGCTGACGAGGGCCGTGGGCACGCCGAGCATGGCGTAACGGGCCAGATCGGCGCTGAAGATCATCGTGCCGAGGCTCATCGCGTAGCACAGCATGACGAGCGCCGACACTGCGCCGGCCGCCAGATCGCCGGGCAGCGCCGCGACGCGCGAGCGCGGCGGGACGTCGGCGACGGTAACGGTCTTGCCCGGCTTCACGTGAATTCCCGGTGGAATGCGCGAGGCGCGATGGGGAGCGATCCAGTATCCGTCCGCGCCGGAAAGCCTGTCAAACGCCGTACGCGGCCCGTGGTGCGCGCCTACACTGGATATTCACCGGCACGATCCCCGACGGGCTCGGGGCAGTTCGCATCGGGCAACCGGCATGGGATCCAGGCGGCGAACATGGATATTGAGCAATGGCTGCGCGCCCTGGGACTCGAGCAGTACGCGCACGCGTTCGCGGCAAACGATATCGATCTCTCGCTGCTCGCGCAGCTGACCGACGCGGATCTGCGGGAACTCGGCGTGCAGTCGCTCGGCCACCGCAAACGGATCCTCGCTGCCGCTGCGCCGAACCCGCCCGGCGCGGCTCTGCCCGTGGCGCAAGTGCCGAACGCACCCCACGCGCTGGAGATCCCCGCGGACGAACGCAGGCAGGTGACCGTCCTGTTTGCCGACCTCTGCGGCTTCACCGCGCTCTCGCGTACGCTCGATCCGGAGGAGGTGCGCGCGCTGATCGGACGCTTCACGGCGCTCGTCGACGGCATCGTGCTCGCCTGGGGCGGCACGACCGACAGGCATATCGGCGACGCGGTGATGGCGCTGTTCGGCGCGCCCCGCGCTCACGAGACAGACACGCTGCGCGCGGCGCGCGCGGCGCTCGACATCCACGAGGCGCTGACGCAACTGAGCGCGCAGGCGGCGCGCACGCTGCAGGCCCACATCGGCATCGCGAGCGGCGAGGTCGTCGCCGGCGCGCTCGGCTGCGTCGACGCGCGGGACTACACCGTGACCGGCAGTCCGGTGAACCTGGCCGCGCGGCTCCAGGTCGCCGCAGCGGCCGGCGAGACCTGGCTTGCCGATGACGTGGCGCGCACACTCGGCGACGCCGCCGTCTGCGACGCGCTCGGCGAACAGCGCTTCAAGGGCATCGACACGCCGGTCCGCGCGTGGCGGCTGCGCGCGATTTCGAGCGACCCGGCGGGCGAATCGGCGAAGACGGGTCAGAGCCTTTTCGTCGGACGAGAGGCCGAACTCGAGCAGTTTCACGGAATCGTCCGCGCGTGCATCGCGAGGCGGGCCGGCCACATCGTCCATGTGCGCGGCGAAGCGGGCATCGGCAAGACGCGTCTCGTCGACGAGATGCGCCGCTACGCGCAGACGCAGGGCTTCGAGATCCATCGGGGCCTCGTGCTCGATTTCGGCGTAGGCAAGGGGCAGGATCCCGTGCACACGATCGCCGGCAGCCTGCTCGGCCTGCCGGCCGGCGCATCGAGCGACGCGCGGCGCGCGGCCGCCGCGCGGCTCGCCGCCGAAGGCATCGTCAAAGCCGAACAGCTCGCGTTTCTCCACGACCTCATCGACCTGCCGCTCGCAGACGAATGGCGAACCGTCTACGACGCCATGGACCACGGCGCGCGCAAGCGTGGCAAGCAGGCGCTTGCCGCTAGACTGACCGGCGACGCCTGCAGGCGGGCTGCCACGCTGATCGTCGTCGAAGACCTGCATTGGGCCGAGCCCGAAGTGCTCGACTATCTCTCGGCCTTCGGCTCGGGCATCGCGAACGGCCCCGGCCTGCTCGTGACGACCTCGCGCGTGGAAGGCGATCCGATCGATGCGGCGTGGCGCGCGCGCTGCCGCGACACCCCGTTCGCGACGATCGACCTCGGGCCCTTGCGCCAGGACGAAGCGCTGAGCCTCGCAGGCAACTTCATCGACGCGACGCAGCGGGTCGCGCTCGCCTGCATCGAGCGCGCGGGCGGCAACCCGCTGTTCCTCGAGCAGCTCTTGCGCAACGCCGAGGAAGGCAGCGGCAACGCGGTGCCTGGCTCGATCCGCAGCCTCGTGCTCGCGCGGATGGACCGGCTCGCGCCGCGCGACCGCCTGGCCTTCCAGGCGGCTGCCGTGATCGGACAGCGTTTTGGCATCGCGTTGTTGCGGCGGCTCATCGACGACCCCGGCTACGTCTGCGACGGCCTGCTCGCGAATGCGCTCGTGCTGCCTGAGGGCGAAGAGTTCCTGTTCGCCCATGCACTGATCCAGGAGAGCGCCTATTCGACACTGCTGCGCGCGCGCCGGCGCGAGCTGCACCGCAGCGCGGCCGACTGGTTCGCACACGGCGACCCCACGCTGCACGCCCAGCATCTCGACCGCGCCGAGGACGAACGCGCGCCGCAGGCCTACCTGGCCGCTGCGCTCGCGCAGCGCACGGCCCACCTGCTCGAGGCCGCGCTGCGACTCGCCGAGCGGGGCCTCGAGATCGCGCAGTCGGAAACGGACCGCCACACCCTGAGCTGTTGCAAGGGCGAGCTCCAGCGCGACCTTGGCGACATCGCGGGATCGATCGCGACCTGGCGCGCGGCGCTCGCGGCCGCCCCCGACGACGCCAGTCTGTGCCGCTGCCAGCTCGGGCTCGCGGAAGGCCTGCGGGTGAGCGAAGGACTCGACGAAGCGCTGGATCTGCTCGAGTCCGCGCAGCGGATCGCGGAACGCGACGACCGGGTGGCCGAGCTCGCGAGCCTTCACTATCTGCGCGGCAATATCTACTTTCCGCTCGGCAAGATCGATGCCTGCAGCACCGAGCACGAACGCGGGCTCGAGTACGCGCGGCGCCTCGGCGTGCCGGAGGCCGAGGCCCGGGCGCTCGGCGGCCTGGCCGATGCCGCCTACGCGCAAGGCCGGATGCGGACCGCGTTCCGCCATTTCAGCGATTGCGTGGCGTTGAGCCGCGAGCACGGGTGCGGCCGGATCGAAGTCGCCAATCTTTCGATGCAGGGCTTCAGCCGCATTTATCTGAACGAGCCGCGGCAGGCGCGCGAAGACGCCGTTGCCGCCGTGCGCGCCGCCGCGCTGATCGGGCAGCCGCGCGCGCAATTGCTGGGCGAGACGCTCGGCGTGTTCGCCTGCTACGAGCTAGGCGATATGCCGGCGACGCAGGTCCATCTGGAGCAGGAAAGGCGCGTGATCCTGCAATTGGGCGCGCGTCGGTTCGAAGCGCAGAACCTGGAAATGCAGGGGCGTGTCTGGCTCGCCGATGGACGCCGCGGCGAAGCCATCAAGGCGCTGCGCGAGGCGCTTGCGATCTCGCGCGAGGTGGGCACGCAGTTCTCCGCGCCGAAGAATCTGAGCGCCCTCGCCTGCGCGGTCGACGAGCATGACGAGCGCACGCGCCTGCTGGCAGAAGGCGCGGACCTCCTGCGCCTCGGTGCGGTCGGACACAACCATCTCTGGTTCTACCGCGACGCGATCGAAGCGATGCTGGCGGCCCGCGATCCGGCCGGCGTGCTGCGCTATGCGAACGCACTGGATGACTACACGCAGCGCGAACCGCTGCCCTGGGCCGAGCTGTTCGCGGCGCGCGGACGCGCGCTCGCGCGCGTCCTCCAGGCCCCCGCGGACGAAGCCGCGCGAGGCGAGCTCGCGCGCGTGCGAACCGTGCTGCAGCAGGCAGGCTTCGAGCAGTACCTGGCCGCGGTCGATGCAGCGCTTGCCGCTTGAGGCATATGCCCGGCCGAACAGGTTTCGCTCAAGGCGTTCCGTCCTTGTGCTGCTTGCGGAACGCAGCCTCGCCTGCGTCCGACACCTCGGCCCACTTCTTGTCGGGCGGCGCGTCTGCGGTGTAGCTGTCGTGCCAGTTCCACCACTTGTAGGTTGGGGTCTGGGGATAGCCCTCGGGCGAGTCCTCCCAAACCTCCTGGCGACCCAGCGGCGTCATGTCGAGGTAGTTCCAGGTGCCCCCCATTTGCTCATCGCCGCGATTGTTGATGAAGTAGGTGCGCAATACGCGCTCGCCGTCGCGGTAGAACACGTTCGTGCCGTGCCACTCGTCCACGCCGAAGTCGGCGTCGAAGCTGTCCGTGATGGTGAACCACGGTATCTCCCAGCCCATGCGCGCCTTCAGCCGCGCGATGTCGGCCTGAGGCGCACGCGAGACGAAGACGAGCGTGGTGTCGCGGGCGTTCAGATGGGCGACGTGGGCGACCTGGTCGGCCACCATGGAGCAGCCCCGGCAGGCATGGTCGGGCCAGCCGAACACGCCCGGTTCGAAGAATGCGCGGTAGACGATCAGCTGACGCCTGCCGTCGAACAGATCCAGCAGGCTGACTTTGCCCGCAGGCCCTTCGAATGCGTATGCCTTCTCCACCGCCATCCAGGGCATTCGGCGGCGCTCGGCGGCCAGGGCGTCTCGCGCCCGGGTCAGCGCCTTTTCTTTCACAAGCAACTGCTGACGCGCCTCTTCCCACGCCTGCGACGAGACGACCGGCGGACTGAGCATGGCTGGCTGTCCGCCTTTCCTTCCGTTTTCGGCTGATGAACTCATGGCTTTTGCGACCTCCTGAATTGGGCAAATTCCTGCGGCGCGATGGCGTCCGCTACGCGTCGCTCGTTGGGTGACGTGAGTAGTTTGCTACCGGGAATCGGAGGTTGGGAGTAACAAGTGTGGCGGTATTTCGAGGGACTGCTGAGTGGGGTCGTCGGGCTGGGCCCGGCACCAGCAAGGCGGTCAGCGCCTGCGCCTTGACCACACCATAACGGTCCGGCAATTCCGGCAAGCGTGATCCGCTTTGCCCTTCCCCGACATCGCGAGCATTGCCAGCATGAGCTGGCGCTTCAAGCCGGTCGTCTCTCTCCGAGGGCGTGCCACGACGGGGCGTGACCAATGCGCTGCAGAAAGACTTCGAGGTCTCGCCTCGACAACGCGATCGTCGCTGTGCTATCGAGTGGATGAAACAGAAAGACCCGTTCGTGCTCAAGGTCGTTGTCGATCACGAGGCGAACATGATGAGCGCCGTCATTGACCAGGGCCAGTGGGCTCAACGAGCCAGGCCTAACCCCAAGCAGATCAAAAAGACGATCGGCCGAAGCAAACGACAGCCGCTTGCTGTTCAGCGTCTTCGCAACTGCGGACAGATCCAGCGATTTATGTGCAGTCGTCACCACGAGGTATAAACCGCCCTGCTTGTCCTGCAGCAGAAGATTCTTGCAGCGTGCGCCGTCAAGCGACAGCTTGAGCGCTCCGGAATCCGCCATGTTGAGCACCTGTTCGTGGAACTCGCATTCAAACGGCACGTCCTGCTGCTCGAGCAGTGCCAGCAATTCGTCCCTTTCCATCATTTCCCGTTCAATCCAGAATGTTGTCATGCCAGCCGCCGCCTCGCGCGGCCAGCCAGCCGATCACCTCGGCTCAAATACCGGGTATGAGGCCACATCGATCAGCGACAGGGTATCGTCGCGCGACAGCAGCCCAGATTCGTCGAGAATCTGCACCAGTGGCCTACCCTCCGCAACCGACTGTCGCGCCAGTTTGCTGACACGAGCATATCCAAGCTTTGGTACGAGCGCTGTCGCCACAGCCATCGAGTCCATCAAGTGTCGCTCATTGCATGCAACGTCGGCGGTGATGCCGGCGACACACTTCTGCGCAAACCGCTCGATGCCGTTGGTCAGCAGCATGATGCTGTCGAACACACGGGAAGCCACCACGGGCTCGAAGTGATTGATTTCCAGTTCCCCATACTGGACCGCCTGAGCCACCGCGACATCATTGCCGATAACCGCAAAACTCAACTGGATCAGGGCCATCGGCAGCACAGGATTCACCTTGCCCGGCATGATCGACGAGCCGGCCTGCGCCTCCGGCAGGCGCAGTTCCCCAATTCCGCCCACAGGGCCGGAGGAGAGAACCGTCAGGTCCGATGCAATTTTCGCAATGGACGCCGCACAGGTGCGAAGTTCGCCTGAAACGCGCGAGAACACGTCCATATTCTGCATCGCGTCAAACGAGTTTGCCGGCGCGACATAGCCAACGCCTACGATTTCCGAGAGATGTTGATAGACAGCGGATCGATACCCAGCCGGCGCACCAAAGCCCGTACCGATGGCCGTACCACCGAGCGGCAGCGTACGCAGCTTGTCGCGAACCGCCATCAGTTCTTCCGCGAGACGTCGCGTAAGCGACGCATATCCGCCGAAAAGCTGACCGAGACGCATCGGCTGCGCATCCTGGAGACACGTACGGCCGAGATGAAGGACGTCGGCAAACTCGATCGTCTTGCGATCGAACTGCTCAGCCAGTTGCTCTACTTTCGCAATGAGCGGCCCGAGCATCGCGTACGTCGCAATCTTCAGCGCGGCTGGATACACGTCGTTCGTGGACTGCGAGCGGTTGACATGGTCGTTCGGATGGATCACGTCGTACGAGCCTGGCTCGTGACCCAAAAGCTGTTGCGCCCGATTGGCGATCACTTCGTTGAAGTTCATGTTCGTCGACGTGCCACCCGAGCCCTCGAGCAAATCGACGATCAGTGAGTCACGAAACTTGCCTTCGATGATTTCCTGGCACGCACGGCTGATTGCATCGCCTTGTTCCGGCGTGATGACATCGGTGTCCCGATTCGCGAGCGCGGCCGCCCATTTGCACTGCGCGAAAGCCACCGCAAACGCCGGATAGTGGGCAATGCTGAGAGGAGAAACCGTCAGATTGTCGACGCCCCTCACCGAGTTGACGCCATACAACTTCTCGACCGGAATATCGACTGCACCAACGTAGTCGCGCTCGATACGCGTTTCAGCTTTGGCTTGACTGTTCATTTGAGTTCCTGTTTCCAACATCAATCAGTTGTTCAATTTCCTGACCGAGAGCTTTTTTCACTCGCGGGAGAAACGATGTTTCGATCACTTCGGATGCCGTATCGCATGCATCTTCGAAAAAGGCGCTGTATTCGTCGCGCCTCGCCACCAGATACAGCGACCGTTCGAGGCCCAGCCTGTCGACGACGTGGCGAGTCACCCCGTCCGCGTAGGCTGCACCCTGTAGCAGACACATCGGCGAGGTCACGGCCCAGCCGATGCCTTCGGCCACCATCGAAGTCAGCGCGTCAGCGTTGTCGAGCTCCAGCCGGGTCGGTGTGCGCACCTCAATTCGACGCAGATAGCGCTCGATCTGCATGCCGACCTGTGACTTCCGGTTAAAGCGCACGATGGGCAATGCGTCGGCCAGGGCCCGGATGTCCTCCACGCTTCGGACCGACTTGCGGAAATCCCGGGGCGTGATGACAAGGTACTTCTCGGACAGGAGCCGGAACCGCACTACGTCATTGGCGTCGATCAGCGCGTCGCTCGTGACGATGAGGTCCAGGTCGCGCCGCAGCAGCGCCTCGCCTTGCTGCGGGCTCAATCCCGTACGGATAGACAGTTGCGATACCTTCTCCAGCAGCCGCTTCGTAAAAGCTGAGCCACAGGTGGCCGCGAACGAGTCAACAAATCCGATGCGAAGATCAGGCTTGATTCCCCGCCCCGCTTCGACGACCTGCGCCTTCAGATTGGCGATCTCCTCGCTGAGTACCGCTCCGCGGTTCCTCAATGCGATGCCGTATGGCGTCAACGCGAGGGGACGGGTCGTGCGATTGACCAGCACGACCCCCAGCTCGTCTTCCAGCTGGCGGACGATCTGCGAGACACCCGATTGGGAGATGCCCATGCGCGCGGCCGCCCCGGACATGCTGCCTTCCTCCGCCACGGCGACGAAGACCTGCACCGCATACATATCAATTGGCTTGTTGAGCGACACGATGGGCTCTCCCATAGTTACGGTCAGCAGACATTGCCATGAGTGCGCCAACGTGGGAGCGCCGGACGCCAGGGTTTCAGTGGCGATGTCCCACTGTGTGCAGGCTCACGTTCTGGGCACCGTCCACCGCGGGCTCGTTGCCGCCCTGGCCAGAACCCATATCCGAAAGACTTTCCTTGCCCGTTTCCGGTGCGAACAAATGACAGAACACGCCACCGAACACCAATACGGCCACGCACACACCGAGCGCCGCGTGAATGCCAACCTGTTGCACGGCCACGGGCAGGAGAAACGTACTGATCGCGGAACCGAACCGGCTGGAGGCAACGGCCAGCCCGACGCCTGACGCGCGCAGGTGGGTCGGAAAAAGCTCCGGCGGATAGACGAATTCGAGGTTCGCCGCCGCCGAGAGAATGCAGGCGAAAATGCCGAACGCGAGTATCGTGCCGAGCGGCCCGAATCCGGCGTAAGCGAGCACCGCCAGTCCGATCGCTGCGAGATAGAAGCTGCCAATGAGAAACGCGCGGCGCGAGAGCCTGTCAACGATCAGCAGTCCAAAGATTGCTCCGGCGAACAGCAGTACGTTATAGACAAGTCCACCGACAAAGCCGTCCTTGACCTGCAAGGCTTGCAGTACCTTCGGAGAGAAGGTTCCGAGCGCAAAGTATGGAATGACCTGGCACGTATAGAATACGCAGCCGACCAGCGTGTTTCTTCTCCAGCGGGCCGAGAACAGTTCTGACCAGGCACCACGACGTCGCTGGGGCGCGGCTGCCGGTGCAGGCAGGATGGTTTCCGGACCGAACTTTGCGCGGATGATTGCCAGTGCCTCGTCCTTCCGGCCGCGTTTCATCAGCCACATGGGCGACTCGGGTACGCCGAGACGGAACGGCAGGATCAGCAGTGCCGGCAGTCCACTGGCGGCCAGCATGATCCGCCATGCGTCGGGGCCGATATCGCGAAGGGCAAACCCGGCCAGGTACGCGCAGACGTAACCCGCCGCCCAGGCTGCTGCGAGCACACTCAGGAGGCGGCCACGATAGCGGCGTGGTGAGAACTCCGTGACGAGCGATTTGCTCACGACATAGTCGGCGCCGAGAATCAGACCAAGCAGCACGCGCAACACCAGCAACTGGGTCGGCGACGTCACAAAAAATTGCGCTGCGGAAATCACCGCGAAGAGCAGCATGTCGAAGGCGAAAATGGTGCGCCGGCCGTATCTGTCCGCCACGGGACCGGCAAACATGCTGCCAAAGAACAGGCCGGCAAGGGACGCCGCACCGAGTGCTCCCATCCAGAGCGCGTTCAGGTGAAGAGCCCCTGCAGCCATGCTCACCGCGATGCCGATGATGCCCAGCACGAAACCGTCGCTGAACTGTCCGCCTGTACCGCTGAACGCCACGCGCAAGTGGAAACCGCGCAGCGGAACGTCCTCCATCAATATCTGCTTGCTCACTTTCGTCTCCTGGACTCTGGTTATCAGCGAGGCGCCTCCTGCGCCTTCTGAAACCAGTGTAGGGAGTGGGATTCAAGAAAACAGCATGTCCGGTGTCAGTATCAATAACTCTAATACTATGTCACGCGGAGGTTGAAATAGATCGCCTCAACGTACGCCAACCGGTTGAGGCTCGGACCGGGGGCCGGCTCCGGGGTCTCCTGGAACGGCACGCGGCGCGGCGGTGCTTTGGCAGCACCGTCGCGCCTGAACGAATCATCTTCACCGTCCCTCAGCCGGCGAAAGCGATTCAAAACTCGTGAAGCATTGCCTGGATGCTCGACGGCTCTTTGGTCGCCGTGAGCGCGAGCATCAGGAGAATGCGGGCCTTTTGGGGGTTCAGATCGTCACCGAGAAGACCCACATAGGCCGGATCTTCCGGTATGAATCCGCCCCCTGTCCGGGAAGAGCGGACCACAATCACCCCTTGGGCGATCGCCTTCCTGATTGACGGAAGAGTGAGAAGCGATTCGCTGCCTGCTCCAACGCCTGCGACGACAATGCCCTTTGCTCCGTGAGCGACTGCGGCGTCGTACATGTAACCGCCGTCATTCTGATAGCCGTAGACAATATCGACTTCCGGCAGAGAATCGAGCTTCGACACGTCAAACGGCGTTGCAGTGGTATTGCGTTTCAACACGGACGTCTCGAAGTGAGGAACCTCGTCCACCAGCGTGCCCAGGTAGCCGGCGTCGTTTCCCTTGAACGTATCCGGCGTCGTGCCATTGGTCTTCGTGGTGTAGCGAGCCGAGCCGATCCGGTCGTTCAGCACGATCATTACGCCGTGACCGCGGGCCTCCGGCGACGCGGCAACCGTGACTGCCTGCAGGAGGTTGCTCGGACCATCGGCACTGATGGCCGTCGACGGCCGCATCGATCCCGTGACCACCACAGGCTTGTCGCTCTTGACGACAAGATCAAGAAAATAGGCCGTTTCCTCGAGGGTATCGGTGCCGTGGGTCACCACGACACCCGCGATGTCCGGTTGAGCAAGAAGCTGATTCACGCGCTTCGCCAGTTTCAGGAGGATATCGTTGGTGATGTTCTCGCTTCCGACATTCGAAATCTGTTCGCCGGACACCTGTGCAATCTTGCCCAGTGACGGGACCGATTTGAGAAGCGCGTCAGCCGTCAGTACGCCTGGCTTGTAGCCCGTTGTCTGCGTCTCACTCCCCGCAGTACCCGCGATCGTGCCGCCGGTTGCCAGCACCGCTACGTGGGGCAGTTTTTCGGGGGATGTGGATTGCGCCATGGCCGGCGCCACTGAAAACAGACAGAGCGCAAGACCGGCGCAAAGCCGGCCTAAGTAGTCGCTCATATGAGCATGGTTGTCTCTCACGGGATGTCTCCAGATTGGAAGAGTGAAACCCTGGATAGCCATCAAAATCGGCGTATCGCTGAAAACGAGTGTAGTGACACATTCAGGAAATCAAATCAGGCGCGGGGCACCATTAAAGAAACTGATAGTGCGGTGTACGGAAGATGAAGATGTGCGCATTCCTGGCGCTTCATTCGATCCCGAAATTTATATGGATTCCATATCACGAATCCGAACATGAACTTCTCAATCGATCATCCCAGCACGAAAAGCCCCGCATAGCGGGGCTCTCCTGTTCGATTGCGGAACACTGGTACGGTTACGCGGCCGCCTCCAACGCTGCCAGACCGAAGAACTTCTGGGCATTCTCGCCACTCAGCAGCGCCTTGGCACGCGCACTGAAGCCCGGGTGAGCTTCAATCAAGTGGCCGATCCGCTGCTCGCCGAGCGGATAGGGATAGTCGGAGCCGAGCAGCACGCGCTCCTCGCCCATGACGCTCACGAGCAGTTGCAATGCGCCCGGATCGAACACCGCGCTGTCGACCGAGAAGCGGTCCACATACGACGAGGGCAGCTGCGGGCAGTTCTCTCGCACGATGTCGCGCTCGCGCCATGCGTTGTCCACGCGGCCAAGCAAGAAGGCGAAGCTGCCGCCACCGTGCGCGAAGCACAGCTTCAGCGAGCGCGGAATGCGTTCGAAGGCGCCCGAGAGAATTAGCGAGAGAATGCCGAGTTGCGTCTCCGCCGGCATCGCGACAAGCCAGGGGAGCATCCACTTCTTCATGCGGCCGTCGGTCATCATGTCCCATGGATGCACGAGCACGGGAATGCCTTCGTTCGCACAGTGCGTGAGAAACCGTATCAGGCTCTCGTCGTCGAGATCCTTTGGGCCGACGTGATTGCCGATCTGTACGCCGCGATGGCCGGCCGCAAACGCGCGCGTCGCCTCGGCGCAGGCCAGGTCGACGTCCTGCAGCGGCACTTGCGCGAGCGTGACGAGCCTGGTCGGCGCCGTCACGCACAGTTCGAGCGCCCGGTCGTTCATGCGCTGCGCCCATTCCAGCGCCGTCTGCGCCGGATAGCGATAGCCGAACAGGATGGGCGTCGCGCACATCACCTGCGCGTCCACGCCAAGTGCGTCCATCTCTTCAATGCGCCTTACGGGATCCCACAGCGGGCGCGTCACGGGACGGAACGGCCGGTCGCCGCTCATAATCATGCCTGTCTCACCGCTCGCATCGAGCGCGAGCCACGGTGCGTCTCGCGCGTCGAAGCGCGCGGCTTCCTCCTGCGTGATCGGCGGAAAGAAGTGGGAATGGATGTCGATTCGCAATGTCATTGCCTGAAACTCCGGCTTTCGCCGCTTCGTATGTTGAGGTCTATCCGGCGCTGCTCAACCGTGGCGGCGCGTCGTGAATTCCACCTGGCCGAGACCGCCGATCACGCACTGCACGTGCAGCCCGGGCGTCAGGGCCTGGGCGGCCGTTGCAGCGCCCGCCATGATCAGCGAGCCAGCCGGCAGCGCAACTTCAGCGTTGGCAACGAGACGGGAAGCCTGCACGATCGAGCGCAACGGGTCACCGAGAATCGCGCCCGTCGAGCCGATCTGCACGTCCCGGCCGTCAAAGCGCATCAGCACCCCCGCATTGCGCAGCCCGTCGAAGCGCCGAGACCACGGTCCGATGACGAGGCCGGCGCTCGAACAGTTGTCTGCGATCACGTCTTCGAGCGTGAAGCGGAACGCCTCGTAGCGCGAGTCGATGATCTCCATCGCGGGCGCAGCGGCTTCGAGGTATGCATACGCTTCGAGCGCCGTGAGCGGGCGGTCAATATCGCGCTTCGTCACGAAGCACACCTCGGGCTCCACACGCGGGTGAATGAAGCGGTCGAGATCGACGGGTGCGCCGTCCTCCTCGAGCATCGTGTCGGTCAGCCAGCCCCAGATCAGGCTGTCCACGCCCATCTGGATCATCTTCGCGCGGCTTGTGAAGCCGAGCTTGACGCCGATGGTGCGCTCGCCTCGCGCCTCACGGCGCGCGATCGAGGCTCGCTGGATTCGATAGGCGTCTTCGATCGGGAATGGCGTGCTGGTGCTCAGTTGCTCGACGGCTCGCGCCTCGCGGGCCGCATCGTCGAGATAACGTGCTGCGTGTTCGATATTCATTGGGCCACCACCCTCGCCGGCTGCCGTTGCTTCGCTTCCAGCAGATCGAGCGCCACGTCGACGATCATGTCTTCCTGGCCGCCCACCATCCGGCGCTTGCCCAGTTCGACGAGAATGTCGACCGTCTTCAGGTCGTACTTCTTCGCGGCCAATTCCGAGTGGCGCAGGAAGCTCGAATACACGCCCGCATAGCCGAGCGCGAGCGTTTCGCGGTCCACGCGAACCGGGCGGTCCTGCAGCGGGCGCACGATGTCGTCGGCGGCGTCCATCAGCGCGTAGAGGTCGGTGCCATGATTCCAGCCCATGCGTTCCGCCGCGCCGATGAACACCTCGAGCGGCGCATTGCCCGCGCCCGCCCCCATACCGGCAAGCGACGCATCGACGCGGTCGCCGCCTTCTTCCACCGCCACGATCGAGTTCGCCACGCCCAGCGAGAGGTTGTGGTGCGCGTGCATGCCCGTTTGCGTTTCGGGCTTGAGCACCTGTTTGACGGCACGGAAACGGTCGCGCACGTCGTTCATCGTGAGCGCGCCGCCCGAATCGACCACGTAGAGGCAGGTCGCGCCGTAGCTTTCCATCTTCTTCGCTTCGACGGCGAGGTTTTCCGGCGTGGTCATGTGGCTCATCATCAGGAAGCCCACGGTGTCCATGCCCAGTTCGCGTGCGTATTCGATGTGCTGCTTCGAAATGTCGGCCTCCGTGCAGTGCGTGGCGATACGCACCACGCGCGCGCCCGCGTTGTACGCGGCCTTCAGGTCGTGAATCGTGCCGATGCCGGGCAGGAGCAGCGTGGCGATCTGCGCATGCGTAACCACGTCGGCCACGGCTTCGATCCATTCCAGGTCGCTGTGCGCGCCGAAGCCGTAGTTGAAGCTCGAGCCCTGCAGGCCGTCGCCATGAGCGACTTCGATGCTGTCCACCTTCGCACGGTCCAGCGCGCGGGCGATGTCCTGCACGTTCTGGATCGAGTACTGGTGGCGGATGGCGTGGCTGCCGTCGCGCAGCGTCACGTCGGAGATGTAGAGTTTCTTGCTCATGGTCTTATCCCTCCACGCTCAGAAGCGTCTTCGCCATGCGTTCGGCGGTGGCGAGCGCGGCGGAAGTCATGATGTCGAGATTGCCTGCGTAAGCGGGCAGATAGTGCGCGGCGCCCTCCACTTCGAGGAACACCGAGGTCTTCAGGCCGCTGAACTTGCCGAGGCCCGGAATATTCAAGGGCGCGTTCGCGGGAATCTCGTCGAACTGCACCTTCTGCTTCAGGCGATAGCCCGGCACGTAGGCGTGTACCTTCGCGACCATCTCTTCGATGGACTGCTCGACCTTCGCGCGATCGGCCATTTCGGAGAGCGTATAAACCGTGTCGCGCATCATGACCGGGGGCTCGGCCGGATTCAGCACGATGATGGCCTTGCCCTTCGCCGCGCCGCCCACCACTTCGATCGCCTTCGACGTCGTTTCGGTGAACTCGTCGATGTTGGCGCGCGTGCCGGGGCCCGCCGACTTGCTGCTGATCGACGCAACGATTTCAGCGTAGAGAACCTTCGCGACGCGCGACACCGCCGCGACCATCGGAATCGTGGCCTGGCCGCCACACGTCACCATGTTGACGTTGAGCGCTTCAATGTGAGCGTCGATATTCACGACCGGCACGCAGTACGGGCCGATTGCGGCGGGCGTGAGGTCGATCACGCGAATCGACGGCTTGAACGTGCGCAGCAGCGCGTCGTTCTTCACATGCGCGCCGGCCGACGTCGCGTCGAACACGAAGTCGATGTCGTTGAAGCACGGCAGGCGCGTGAGCCCTTCCGCACCCTCATGCGTGGTCGCCACGCCGAGGCGCGCAGCACGCGCAAGACCATCGGAGTTCGGGTCGATGCCGACCATCGCCGCCATCTCCAGATGCTTGCTGTGGCGCAGGATCTTGATCATCAGATCCGTGCCGATGTTGCCCGAGCCGATGACGGCAACGGAGAGTCGAGAGTTGTCTTTCACGATGCCGATTCCGTTTGATTGGAGAACTGCGCCCGGACGGCGCCGAGGCCCTGAATATGGGCGGTGAACACGTCGCCCGGATTGACTGCAACCATGGGGCCAAGCGCGCCGGTCAGCACGATGTCGCCGGCACGCAGCGGCGCGCCGACCTGAACCATCTTGTTCGCGAGCCACACGGCGGCATTGAGCGGATTGCCGAGGCACGCCGCGCCCGCGCCAACGCTCACCGGGTCCGCGCCGCGCTCCATGACCATGCCGCAGCTAACAACGTCGAACGCTTCGAGCTTGACCGGCCGGTTGCCGAGCACGAAGAGGCCGCTCGAAGCGTTGTCGGCCACGGTGTCGGCGAGGCGGATGTCCCACTGCGCGATGCGGCTGCCGACCACTTCGATTGCCGGCAGCGCGTATGCGGTTGCGCCGATGATGTCTGCAATCGTATGACGTTCGTGGCTCAGATCGCGTTCGAGAATCAGCGCGATCTCGGCCTCGACCTTCGGCTGCTGCGTGCGTGCAAACGGAATCTCTTCACCATCGCCATACGCCATGTGATCGAACAGCATGCCGAAGTCCGGCTGATCGACGCCGAGTTGTTTTTGCACGGCCACAGACGTCAGTCCGATCTTGCGGCCGACGAGCCGCGCGCCACCTTCGAGTTGCCGCTGCGTGTTGATCTGCTGTACACGGTAAGCGTTGGAGAGCGGGTCGCCATCGAGGGCGGCGATCGCCTCGCGAACCGGCTGCACTGCGCCGAACGGCTGCTGGTGCTGCGCTTGCCAGAGCGTGTCCGCAATGACCTGAAGTGCCTGAAGCTGGGTCGTCATCACGCCACCTTCACGCAAACGTTGGTCAGCTCGGAGTAGAAGTCCATGGAATGGCGCCCCCCTTCGCGACCGAAACCCGAGAGCTTGGCGCCGCCGAATGGCGTGCGCAGATCGCGCACGAACCAGGCGTTGACCCACACGATGCCGGTTTCGAATTGCGGCGCGACGCGGTGCGCGCGGCTAAGGTTCGTAGTCCACACGGAGGCAGCGAGGCCGTAGGCGCTATCGTTTACGCGGCGCACCACTTCCTCTTCGGTATCGAATGGCGCGATATGGCAAACCGGCCCGAAGATTTCCTCGGTCAGGCAGCGTGCGGTGTCGGGCAGACCGGTCCAGATCGTCGGCTGAACGAACGCGCCGTGATCGCAATCGTTGCCGAACTGCGGCACGCCCCCGCCAGTCACAACCGTCGCGCCCTCTTCGGCGGCGAGCTTGAAATAGCCGAGCACTTTCTCGCGATGACCCTTCGAGATCAGCGGCCCAGTCGTCGTGCCCGCCTCATACGGCGAGCCGACCTTCAACATCTCCGTCTTCTCCTTGAGCGCCGCGACGAAGCGCTCGAAGATCGGCCGCTCGACGTAGACCCGTTCGGAACACAGGCACACCTGCCCCGCGTTCGTGAAGCTCGAACGCAGCACGCCATCCACTGCCGCGTCGAAGTCCGCATCGGCAAACACCACGGCCGCGTTCTTGCCGCCCAGTTCAAACGACACGTTCTTTACGCCATCTGCCACAGCCTTCATGATCGTGCTGCCGGTCTTCGACTCGCCGGTGAACGTGATTGCGTCAATGCCAGCGTGACGCGTGAGCCATTCGCCGGCCGCGCTGCCGCCGTGACCATGGATCAGGTTAAAGACGCCCGGCGGCAGGCCGATATCGCGCATGACTTCCGCGAGCAGCGTGGCTGAAGTGGGCGTCTCTTCCGAAGGCTTCGCTACAACGCAGTTGCCCATTGCGAGCGCCGGAGCGACCTTCCATGTGAACAGCAGCAGCGGCAGATTCCACGGCGAAATCACGCCGACGACGCCGAGGGGCTTGCGCGTCACGTAGTTGAGCATCTCGCCGTCGGCCGTCGAGGTTTCGAAGAATTCGCCGCTCGCGGTCCGCACGAGATCGCCGAACGTGCGAAAGTTCGCGATGCCGCGTGCGACGTCCAGGCTGCGCGCCTGGGTGATGGGGCGACCCGTATCGGCGACTTCGGCCGCGACGAAATCGTCGAAACGCGCCTGAATCCCATCGGCGATGCGATGCAGCCAGTCCGCGCGTTGCGCGGCGCTCAGGCGACGCCACGGGCCCTGCTGCGCACGACACGCGGCCTTTACGGCGGCATCGACTGCAGCCGCGTCCGCTTCAACGACACGCGATAGTTCCCGACCGTCGATCGGGCTCAGGTTGGCAAACGTATCGGCGCCGTCGACGAATTCGCCGTCGATGAAATGGCGCAGGCGCGTCGGTAAGGCAGCGCGTGCCCGGGAGTTGGCATTCATGGGCCTTCCTGCTGACTGATTGATGTGCAGTCAGTGTAGGAGTGCCTCCGTGCGCTGAATAATCAAAACTTGCGCTGCCGATATAAAAACATGGAATAGCGAACTCACCGGCGCAGACTCACACGGCGACTATGCCGATGCCTTGGCAGCCTCGCGCAGGCACTCGACGAACGACTCGCAGGCCGGATTCAGCTCCTTGTCGGAGCGCACGGAATAACCTACGGTGCCGAACGACCCGCTTTCGGGAATGTCGAGGATGCGCAGCAAACCAGCCCGCATGAAGCGCGTGGCCGCTACACGCGGCATGACGGCCACACGCGGAGCCTCGAGCAGGATGCCGAGATTGGTCAGTACCGAAAGCGATTCGATGATATCCGCGGGCAGCTTGAGCCCTGCCTGGCGAAACATGCGCTCCACCGCGTAGCGCAGCGGCGACTCCATCGTCGGGAGAATCCACGGCGCGTCCGCAAGATCACGCAGCGAACCGATCGATGCGCTAGCCATTTCCTGCCCGTTGCCGACAACGACGGCCAACGAGTCGTCAAAGAGCTTGTGATGCGTGAGCGGGAATGCGTCGGCAATCGGCAGCTCGACCTCCGGCAGGCGGCCGACGACGATGTCGAGTTCGCCGGTCGCAAGCAAGGGAAAGAGCTGCGCGGTTGGCCCTTCCCGCACGGTGACAAGCACGTCCGGGGCACGCGACTTCAAACGCGCGATCGCAGCCGGCAACAGATGAGCCGACGCCGAGATCAGCGTGCCGATGACCACGTGCCCCGCCGTGCCGAAGCGGAAGGTGTCGAGTTCTTCAGACATGTGCCGAAACTCGGCGATCAGCGACTTGACACGCCGACCGACGACACGGCCGAGATCGGTCGGAATGACGCCGCGGCTATGACGCTCGAACAGCACACCTTCGAATGACGATTCGAGTTCCTGAATGACCTTCGTCACGGCGGGCTGCGTGAGGCCCATGTCGGTCGCGGCGCGCCGGATCGATCCGGTCTCCATCACGCGGTCGAATACGAGCAGCTGACTGAGTTTCAGATTGCGGCTCAGTCCTATCTGGCTGAGAGGATAGCGATGCATGATGGCGCCGTCGATCAGGGAATCGTGAAGCTCGATCTTAGCAGCGGCGTCCCGGCGGTGCCGTTAGCGGGCGCCGAACCCGCTCATATCGCGTCGCGGCCCGGGTGTACGGCGCCGCAATGCGGACATGTGCGCTTTTCCCGCGATTCGTAGAACCCTGCAAAGAGCGGTGGCAGATCCTCGACGATGTCCTTCAACTGCACCTCGACGCGATGCACAAGGCCATCGCAGTTCAGGCAATACCATTCGAATCCGTCTATCGTACCCGGCGCCCGCTGGCGTTCGATCACGAGGCAAGCGCTGTTCTCTTCAGGGCGCTGTGGCGAATGACGCACATGTGGCGGCAACAGAAATACGTCGCCCTCGCGCAGCTCGACGCGTTCGCGCTTGCCATCGATCATCAGATTCAGGTACGCATTGCCGCGCAGCTGATAGAAGAACTCTTCGTGCGGATCGTCGTGGAAATCAGTCCGATGATTCGGACCTCCAACGACGGTCACGATCAGATCGCTGTCTTGCCAGACTTGCTGGTTGCCGACAGGCGGTTTCAACAAATGCTCATGCTCGTCGATCCAGCGAGCAAAGTTGAACGGCTTGGCGTAATGCGCCATGGTTGTCCCCTTCCTGTCTATTGCTGAATATGGCCGCGGTTTTGCTGGACTATTGGACCGCACCGTCGCGCGGCGCGTAGGCGATCGCCTTGATCTCGATGGTCAGCAGCGGGTGTGGCAACTGGTGAACGGCCACCGTTGTGCGGGTCGGACCAGTCTCGTCGAAGTACTCGGCATAGACTTCGTTGTAGCCGCCGAAATCGTTCATGTTGACGAGGAACGCCGTGATTTCGACGACGTTGATCAGGTCCGCTGCCTCCGTACGGAGGATATCGCGGATGTTTTCAATGACCGTGCGTGTCTGCTCCCGGATATCGACCGTAGCCGTGCCGAAGCCGTCCGCCGTCGCCCCAGCGAACGTGTTGTCGGCGCGTCGTGAACTCGTGCCCGAGACGAACAGAAAATCGCCGGCGCGAACGATATGGGGAAAGCGCCCGCGCGGCTTGGCCTTGCCTTCGACCACGCGGTGTTCAATTGTCTGGTTCATTCGACTGTCCTATCGTCATACGTTTTGCCATCGGAGCTGAGCCGTTCAAAGCATCATCTCGCGCTCGTCAGTCTAGGCAGCGCGCGGGACCCCGAATAATCAAAGTTTCCGTTTGCGGTATTCCACGCTGGAATACCGGCGACACCGAGGCACAGAGTCACGCTGACCTAGTGCTGCAATTCCTGGTGCATTTCGGCTCAGTTGTCGAACCTGCTGCGAGGAAGTGCAGGACCTGCTGAAGGCCGCTGCGAATCTGAACGGCGGCAGCGGCAACGCCCGTTTCCAGAGATCGTTTATCGACTGCTGGGCGACCTGTTCAAGGCCATCGACGATCTCGACATCACGCCCGATGAAGTCTGGGCCGGCGTGAACTATCTGAACAAGCTCGGCCAGGACGGCGAAGCGGCGCTGCTGGCTGCCGGTCTCGGTCTCGAGAAGTACCTCGACATCCGCATGGACGCCGCAGACAAGGCGGTGGGTCTCGAAGGCGGCACGCCGCGCACGATCGAAGGGCCGCTGTATGTTGCAGGCGCGCCGGTGCGCGAGAGCGTCTCGCGCATCGACCTCAACGCCGACGCCGATGCTGGGCCGCTCGTCATTCACGGCACGGTCACCGGCCTCGACATACGAATTCCGCACGCTCATGCCGGTCGGCTATGGCTGCCCGCCGCAAGGCGCGACTCAGCAACTGTTGAACGGGTTGGGCCGTCATGGGAACCGCCCGGCGCACGTGCACTTCTTCGTCACAAGTGACGATCATCGCAAGCTGACCACACAGTTCAACATCGAAGGCGACCCGCTGATCTGGGACGACTTCGCCTACGCAACGCGCGAAGAGCTGATTCCGCCCGTGACGGAAATGACCGGTGGCACCGCGCTCGGCGTGAAGGCCGATACGTACAAGGACATCGAGTTCAACCTCACGCTCACGCCGCTGGTCCAGGGTAAGGACAACCAGATCGTCCAGCACCCCCGTGCCTCAGCTACGGTGTAACGGCTCGGCAGGACGGTAATCGCGCGGATTTTCGAGTCCAGGCGCGGATGGAGACCCGTTCTTCATTGGCTCCGTCCAGACTCACCTCGAAAGTCCTGGTATTCGAATCGGGAATACGGCCATCGCAACTTTTGATTATCCGGCCGTCACGCGGCCGCCTAGACTAGCTGGTGTCTGATCGACTGGTATTCCGGTTTGACCCGGCAAGCAAGACGGCCTTATCCCGTGAGAACGCGCAAGGTCCTTTAGCTCGCTGGGCGGTCAGTAGTCGATGCTCGTGCGATTGGAACGGAGACAGCGAAAATCATGTTGCCATCTGGAACACACAAGGAAGAGATGTTGCAGGCCGTGCGCCGCCTGTGCGACGACATTCGGGACCGCCCGCTCGATGCTGATCTCGAGGCGCAACTGAACCAGGCGTTCGGCCCGGGAACCGAATCGTATGCCGAGCTTGCACGCCTCCTGAAGCTCGGCGTTCAGGAACGTTGGGCCGCCTATGTCAAGGTCGAGGGCGGGGATTATCGCCGAGGCCGGATTGCAGATCCGTCGAGTGAAACAGCGCAAATGAGCGTAGAGAGCGGACTGCTGCGCGACGTGAAAGGTCAGTACCACTGTCACACGAACGGGGAGATCAACATGATCGTCCCGCTCGAAGAAGGGGCGAAATTCTGTGGCCACGCGTCGGGTGGCGCGTTTTCCCGCCACTTAGCGAACACTTTCCGACTGTGACCGGCAACGCGCTCATGCTCTATTTTCTGCCCGGCGGAGAGATCGAATATCGTACGCCGCCAGCCGCGTGAGTGCACCTGCTGCGCGTTTGTCAGACTTTTGTTGGGAACCGTCATGAGCATCCGGATTCTCGCCGTCAACGGCAGTTCTCGCCGCGACTCGCTCAATCAGATATTGCTGGACGTTGCCGTGGTCGGCGCAAGAATCGCCGGCGCCGAAGTGACACCGATCCCGCTCGCAGACTACTCATTGCCACTGTACGACGGCGACCTTGAGGCCGAATATGGACTGCCTGACGGAGCACATGCGCTCCAGGCGCTTGTCGCGAAGCACGATGCGATGCTTATCGCGACGCCCGAATACAACGGCGGCTACACTGCGTTGTTGAAAAACGCGATCGACTGGATCAGCCGACCGTGCAATGACGGCTCATCGGGCGTCGCGTTGCTGACTGGAAAAGTCGCGGCGCTCGTCTCTGCGTCACCGGGACAGCTTGGCGGCGTTCGCTCGCAGACAGGCATGCGTGCGGTGCTCGACAAACTCGGCATGCTGGTCATTCCCGAGTCGTTTGCGTTGAGCCACGCGCATCAGGCATTCGATGTCGAAGGGAAACTCAAGGACGAGAATGTTGAGCGGCTGGTATCCGGTGTTGGTGCGGCCTTGTATCGAACCGCTGCTCAGTTAGCATGATTGTTCGTTGTCGCAATCCTGCACTTTGCTCGACTTCCTTTAGGGCGAACTGCCGCGACTTTGGGGCTGAGGGAACCATTGTGTGCCCGGTGCGTTACCGCAGGTCCAGCGGCGAGCGGAGAGTTACCAGGAGTTTAGCTGTGCAGCCAGGAAGCCCAATCGTAATCGGGTTATCGGCGTAAGGCGACAAAGCAGACTATCATGATGGGAAGCTGCATTCTTCAGCGCAGGAGCACATCATGACGTCGAATCCATCCAGTGAGCCGACCGGCACCTCCCTCGACCCCGCGCAAACTTCCACCAGCACGACTGGCCAGCCCGATCCGAAGGGCCGGCAAAATCCTGCCGCAGACGACCTTCCCGACGCCGATGCGGCAGAGCCCGAGCCTCACGAGCATCTCCCGTCCAGAAGCGACGACAACTGATTCAACACCGCAGGTGCCGACACCCATCGTAGCCTTTCATATCGTCAGCGATCAGAAAATCAACGTTTGTTTTCGCTGCTTGCGACCGAACGCTGACTCCCATGAATTGCGAATTGACTCGGCACCTGGCGCCTTGCGTTGCGAAAAGCGGTCACAAGACCGCTTACCTGACTAGCCCCGCAGCAACCCTTCCGCTATTAGTGCTTCCTGAACTCGCGGTCGGCTAGCCACGCGTTGCTGAAACGCTGTGATAGCAGGTAACCGCGATATATCCAGGCCAACGTGCGGCGCCCAGATTGTCACCGTGAAGAGATAGGCGTCTGCTGCCGAGAAACGCTCTCCCAGCAACCACTGTCGGGCCGTAAGGGACCGCTCCAGTAATGCGTAATTTTTGAAGAGTGCCTCTTGCCTTCCGGCACGGACTGGTGCGGGCGTCGAGTGATTGAAGAGCGGGGAGTAACTCTTGTGCAAGTCTGAATTAACGAAACCGAGCCATTCCTGCAGGCGGTAGCGCGCCATCGTCCCGTTCCGGGGCGCGAGTTCGCATTCTGGCTTCAAGTCTGCAAGATACTGCATGATTGCAGGGCCTTCCGTAAGCAAATCCTTGTCGTCCAGTTCGAGTACGGGTACGTTTCCCTTCGGGTTGATGGTGAGAAAGTCGACTCCGGTTTGTGTGCGCTTTGACTCAATGTCCACCCGTTCGAGTTCAATTGCGATACCATTTCCGCGCGCGTGCTTAGCATTCGACTCCGTGAACTCGAGAGCCGGAAACTCGTCGCACGGCGCGAACTCGATAGTTCGCCGCCCTCAAGTCGCCCTGCAAAGCCCTTGCCGCGATGCTCGTTATGCACGCAAACAGCGCTTATCTCGACGTAACCGTCGATGTGCATGCGCTCACCTGCCATTGCGATGAGCCGTCCTCGCTCGCGGATTGCGTGCCTGGCATGCCGGTGGCTCGCGCATTGCGGCGTCATGCATCAGCACGTTCGTGCTGGCGGAATCGCAGCTGCTGCAGGACCACGATGCCACGACGACATGGTGGCTGAGTCCCCTGTTCCGCCAGCGCTATCCGGACGTACGTCTCGACGAATCGAGAATGCTGGTTCCCTCGGGTGACTTCGTTACTGCGGGAGCCGCAATGGGGCATCTCGACCTCGCACTGTAGTTGATACGTCAGTCGAGCCCCGAGCTTTCCGCTCTTGTCGCGCGTTATATGCTGGTAGACAGGCGGCCGTCGCAGGCGACGCACATGATCCCGGAGCACCTGGCGCGCGCGGATCCACTTGTCGAACGGTTCGAGCGCTGGGCACGTTCGCGGCTCGCAGAAGGCTTTTCGCTGGAATCGGCGGCCGACGCTCCGGCGACGAGCAAGCGAACCCTGCAGCGTCGTATCGAGTCGGTGCTCGGCAAATCGCCTCTGTCGTACTTTCAGGATTTGCGCGTCAAGTGAGCGTGCGTGAATTGCGCCGCGATGCGCGCTGAACGCAAGTACAGCGCGAGGCCGTGGGCAATATCAACTCGACATTGCGTTTGCGCCGCGCTCCAGATGACGACTCGACTGGATCCGTTTGAAGTGTCCGGAGATTTGGATTGTCAGTGTCACTGCTGGCGACCTATGCTTTTTTCATGACAGTGCGCGCCCGAGACGCACTCGGCGTGCGACTCTATGCGCCCAGGAGCGGTCACTGGAAGTCGCGACAGGAATCCTGCGACAATCAGCCAACATTCGAATAGGGAGAGCGTCGAAAATGCTGATTGCCTTCGGAGGACTACTGGGCACCGGAAAAACAACCATAGCGCAAACACTTGCTCGCAAACTCACCGCGGTTTATCTGCGCATTGATACGTTGGAACAGGCATTTATCGAGGCCGGGAAGCCTTCCAGACCTTCAAGGACGTAGGGCCGGAGACACATCGAACCAGTTCGCCACATCATGACCACAACAAGAAGCCTGGCGCTCATTCTGGCATGCGTGTTTGCCTCTTCTCAGCAAGGCCACGCGCAATGTGTCGACCTGGTCGCCAGTCTTGACGACGGTCAGTTGATGCAGTCGCGGATTGCGCTGGTCGACCGTGCCACGCCTACCGAGCAGATCCGCATCCTCGCCTACATCTTCGAAATCGATCAGACCGGCGGCCTGCTGTTGCGTCATCTGGTCGAGGCGGCGCGCCGAGGCGTGCCGGTCAAGCTGCTGATCGACGGCATCGGCCCCGAGCCGCACTACCCGTTCGAGGACGAGTTCATCGTCGCCCTGCACGAGGTGGCTCCCGGCATTGAACTCCGAATCTTCCATCCACGATCCGATCTCGTCGAGATTTCGCATCGCATGCACGACAAACTGTTCCTGGTTGGCGACACGGCCGTGATCGGCAGTACCTCGATCTGGGATGCGAGCTTCCGTAACTGGCTCAGCGAGCGCGATCTGATGGTGTCGGGCGACGCCGGCCAGGATGCTTCCTCCCTGCACGCCATGTACCAGCATTTCGCCCTGTTCTGGAATAGCCCGCAAGTGGTTCGCCCCGAGCCGGAAAAATTCCTCAAAGTCGCAAGTCCTTATCGCGTCTCCGAGGGTTATGCGACGCTGGACCCGGCGCGCATCCATTATTGGCGCGAATGGCTGCTGGCTCCGCTCGATTCAGCAGCCCGGGCGACAGACCTGGACGTTACCGATACACCAACTGCCTCCGATACGCCCAATGATCCCGCCGCTCCGCCCGCTCCCGGGGCGTATTTTGATCCCGCCTGGATGCCGATCGCCTGCGAGCGCCTGCACTATGTCCACGACTGGCCCGACAAGCGCTCGCCAGGCACGTTGCAGGACATGCTACAAGCATTCGATACGGCGCAGCACGAAATCCTGATCATCAACCCCTACCTGATCCTGGTGCCGGAACTGCGCGAGGCGCTTGAGCGCAAGCGGCGCGAAGGTGTCCACGTGATCCTGGTGAGCGCCTCGCTGGCGAGCATCACGCAGGAATTCCCCGCAGTCGGGCGCGCCTATGCCGACGATCTGCCCGGCTTGGTGAATGCCGGGATCGAGGTGCGCGAATATTCCGACCAGGAGAACCGCATGATGCACGCCAAGCTGGTCCTCATCGACGGCCATCGATATTATCTCGGCAGTTTCAATTTCGATTCGCTGTCGGCCCGCCTGAATACCGAAAACGGCCTGTGGATAGATATCCCTGACGACGGGCTCGATCCCTTGCAAGACAGCGTGGCGTACTTCCTGCGCAACTCAAGTTCGGTGAGCGACGCCAATGGCCGCCTTCTGGCGGATCCCGATGCGCGCTGCCGGGCCGCTGGCTGCGGGGGTGCCTGGTGGTGGGTGACGATGCTATTCAGGAACTTCCTCTGAGCGCGCCGTGCCCTGTTGCTAAACTACGTGGCCAGTTCGGGTCGCCGTCCGCACTGTGTCGCGCAGTAGTCGGCCACGACGGGACGGTCGACGGCGCTACGTAGATCGTTGACAATGAGCCCCTGGTTCAACGCCCACGCAGCCGGACTCCATGATCCACGACTACGACCTTTCGGTCATCTTGCCTCGCCTCACCGGTGATCTCCGCGAGATACTCGACGCCGAGCTTTCTGTCGGGAATGTTATGGTCGAGATAAGTAGTGACTGGCCGATGCCGACCGTGAATGTTTGGCTAAAGAACCCGCTGGGACGGAAGTACGCGGCCGATTACCCGGACCTCGAATACACTTATCTCGGCGACCCGCGGAATTGGCTGGAGCAATATATAGATACCAAGATCGGAGCTATGGTTGCAGCCAAGTGCTAGCGAATACGCCTAACATTCCGGTCAAGGTCGCTCGCTTCGGACGCTGGACGGCCAGCAAGCACGCCCCTTACCTACAACGTTAATTGCCAATGGACATTGAGGCACGCCACACAAAAGTTGTGGAAATTCTTAAAACGCGATACGGTGTGTTGGTGCGGGAGGACTACTGCGGATACCCCGAATCGGAATCGAATCTGTATATGGTCGACTCTCAGGGCACGCTACTGTGGTTTTCCGAACGAGCCATGGATGGCGATTCGTATGCAAATCCAGTGCGTATGTCAGGCGACCATAGCGTTAAATGCGCCTCTTGGAATGGATTCGATTGCGAGATTGACCTGAAGAGCGGGAAGCTGATTCATGCGACCTTCACAAAGTAAGTCTTAACTCGTAAATGGAAACCCGCGCAGCGCGAATGTCGCACTGAGCGTCCGCTTCGGAGCGTGGTGACAGGCCGTTGTGGGTCGATGTCTGCCGGCCGCATCGCGCAGCAATCGGCACGTTCCGACCTTCAGTGCGCTCGCTTAATTTGCCGACGCCAGGCGAAAAGCATCGACGGCCCACAATGCGTCGGTCTGGAGAAACGGTTGCGAACGCACGAGCCAATCGGCAAGCGACGTCAGGCTGATTCCTGGCCGCACAGGGTCGCCGAACGATTCCGAAACGAACGGCACATCGTCTTCCGGATGACGAACGATCTGAATAATGTGGGTGACACCGCGAACCCGTGGATGGTTTGCCGCCCAACCTGGCGCTCCCATCTTCAACCCGATGGTGGCGCATCGAGGAAGGCTGCATGCATTGATCTCGGATCCCGCAAGAATATATCCCGTCCGAACTGCGATTTCCTGAATGATGCGATCCGACCACGCTTGCATAGCTCGAATATCAGTATCAGTAAACATGACATGGCCAGCCGCATTATTCTCCGCGCACATGGCTTCTGTAAGCAGCAGGCCAGTCCACCCGGAACAGTCGATGACTGGAGGGTTCTCCAACAGCCCTTCGACCTTTGCGCCCCGCCGGTATCCGACTCGCCCTGTATAGCGTTGCACGAGCCGCCACATTGCGGTCTCCGCTGCCGATAATGTCATGATGACCAATGGTGAGTGTCAGTTGCCCGACCCCGGACGGCGAAATCGGGAGCGCGGGATTTCTGCAATCGCAGTGATCTCAATCATCAATTCCGGACGGTACAGGCGCTCGACCTGAACGGTAGTCGTAACCGGATAAGGTGCATCGAAGAATTCACTTCGAATGTCTCCAGCAGCCATGAATGCGTCGATATCCGTCGCGTAGTGAACGAGGGAAATCACGTCAGTCATTTGCCCTCCCATCGCCGCCATCACGTCGCGAATATTCTCGAGGACTTTGCGCACCTGTACTCGCATGTCGTTGGGTCCAACGACTCGCCCTTCCCGGTCGAGCGATACCTGGCCCTTCAAATGAACCACCTGGCCGTCGCCCTGGATAACCGCCATCGAGAACGCACCGAACGGCGACCAGACATCTGGAAGATTCACTGCATCCACCATTTCCGGACTCCTGTAGTCAGTTAGCTCCCGATTATGCGCTTGCCCACCAGCCTGCATCGACGATATCGGGTGATGGATGCCCTTGCTGTGGTACCAAGCCGCACGTTGGGCGGCGCCTGCGCGGCGCCCAACGTATTCAAGGCGCTGCCGCGATTCCGAACACGTGCAACTTGCCTTCGTTGGACTGCCTCGGCAATGTGACGCTCGCCACCAGCTTGCCGGGCGTCAGCGGCACCGACTGCGCAAACAGATAGGTCTTGACGCCGTCGGTCGAACCGTTGCCGGCATTGCGATACGCGGTGGTCAACGCGATCGGGTCCACCGGAGCCGCGCTGCCGCCATTGAGGGTCCAGTCGTCGAAGGCAAGCGTGAACGGCGTGGTCGTGCCGTCGGCATAGGTCACGAGCGCGGCGCCCGATCCGGGGCCGTTGTTGGCCGAACCCAGCAGAACCAGCGAATGACCGGCCGTGCCGGGCGGCATCGCAATCGTCTGTCCTACCGCGACCGCGTTGTCGAGCGGTCCACTGGACAGAACGAAGCTTGCTCCGCCGACGACGAGAGGTTTGCCCGGCGCCGCGCCGGCCGCCGCCAAGGCGGTCGACGAGTAACTGAACAGAGAGCCGTCGAAGTCCGAACCGAGGCCGTCGGTGTCGCTGCTGCCGTCGGCACTGATGCCGTGGTTGTTGAAAGCATCCGCCACGTTACGCGCGACCGGCACCCCATAGGTCGGAGGCGCCTCGGCCGGGTTCGAGCCCCACTGCGAAGGTGACGAACCCATCGCAAAGTTCAGCGTCGCGCCGTCGGCGAGTGCGTCAACGTCCAGCCAGGAACTATTGTGAGCCCTGCCATTGACGGTGAGCCCCTGCACATAATTCGCGCTGGGCGCACCGGGTGCATTGATGCGCAACGTCTTGCCGTTCCCGAGATGAACGACTATCGAGGAAAATTGCGGGCTGCCGATCGCAAAGCCCCCGACACCCGGGATCTCCGGATAGAGGCCCAGCGCGCCCCACACATACCAGCCCGACACGGCGCCCAGGTCGTCATTGCCGGGCAAACCGTTCGGCCCCGTGCCAAAGGCGCTCGCCATGATCTGCTGCACGACATTCTGCGTACCCGACGGCGAACCCGCCCAGTTATACAACCAGGGCACCTCGAAGGTCGGCTCGTTGCCCATATAGAAATTGGGCAGCGTCGTACCCGCGTTCAGCACGGTAAAGAACGTGTTCAGCCGCGACACCACCGCCGTATTTCCGCCAAGTTGTGCGAACAGCCCGGTCGGGTTGAACGGCACCATCCATGTGTACTGCTCAGCGTTGCCCTCCACGTAGTTGTCGGTGCTGCCCTGGTTCTCCGGAATCCACGTGCCGTCGGAGTTGCGTGCGGCGATCAGAGGCAGCGTCAAGGAAGTGTTGAGCAGGTTCTGCCAGTAGGCCGAGCGGCTACGCAGCATTTTCTGGATCGCCGTGTTGCCTAGTGCACCGGCAAACTGTGAGATCGCGAAATCGCTGCTGCCGTACTCCAGCGTGGACGAAGCCTGCCCCCATTCACCGTTCGTGATGTAGCCGAACTGTAGATAGCTGGCGCGCCCGCCATTGGTCGTCACGCCGTTGCACGCGGTGCCGGGAATGTTGGCCATCTGGATCATATGGCTCAAGGCGCCCGCAGTATCAAACTTGCGCGCACCGAAAGCATATGCGCCCGCCACGATAATCGAGCCGGCGTCGCCCGGCATCACGCCGTCTTCGACGTTGTCATTCACCCAATGCGGAATTGCCCCGCACTGATCCGCATCGTTGACGAGCGACTGCGCCATATCGCTCGTTTCCTCAGGAAATAGCGTGGCTTTGAGCGGTATCAGCGAACGATAGATGTCCCACCCCGAAAAGCTGGTGTACTGCGCAGCGTGGCCAGCGCTGACCTGATGAACCTTCTGGTCGAAGCCGATATATTGACCGTTCACATCGCTGAATACGCTCGGTGCCCATGATGCGTGATAGAAAGCCGTGTAGAACTTTGTCAACGCTGTGGTATCACTGCTGCTTACCTGAATGGTGTTGAGGCGCTGATTCCATATCGCATCGGCAACCTTCCTGACACCGTCAAAATCCCAGGAGGGGTTTTCTTCCTGGAGATTATTTTTGGCGTTTGCGATGCTCACATATGAAATACCGATTTTCATCATGACAGTGGCGCCTTTGCCGAAATTCATCACGGCAACGCCATTGTTGAAGGATGAAGTCTTTACAAATGGCTGACCGAACTCCGCATAAAAGTACACCGGGACATTCGTTGAATTACCGCAAAAATGGCCACCCGTGGTACTGCCCGAAATGGTTCTCGCGTCGACCTGCGTGACCGAGCCGGCTACGCTCGTCTGCGTGTTTGTATACGTCGTGTTGAGCACGAGCGTCGAAGGCTGATTGTCAGGATAGGTGAAGCGGCCAAAGCCGGTACGCAGGGTTGCAGTCAACTCGACCTTGACCTGGTTATCGAGCACTACGGAATAGGCTCCCGCTACTGACTTCTCGTTGGTATGGCTAAACGTCTGCGTGAGCGGCCTGGTGGCATCGAGCGTCGGCATGACGGGGAATTCGCCGTCATTTCCGGAACAACCGGCGCCGCTCATATGGGTGAGACTGAAACTCTGGATCGAGCCGATGTCGTAGTAGTAACCGGCCGGCGAACCGGGCTCCGCGCTGTTCGAGGGAGCCGAGGTGGTATTCGTATCGGGTGCCCACTGCACCATGCCGTTCGGCAGTCCCGCTGCCGGCACCACACTGCCAGCCTGCCCTGCTGGCACGGGGTTCGGAGAGTTGCTGGCCAACGTGCCGATCAGCGGGTTGACATACCGCGTCAATTGCATGGTGCCATGATCGGAAGCGGGAGTTTGCTCGGCGGCGACAGCCGCGTTGGCATTGCTGGAACCGGCACTGGGACTACCCTGAGTTGTTCCCTGAAACTGGTCAGCCGCGACAGCGGCGGAGCCGGACTGGCCTGGACTATCTCCTCCACAACCCGCCAAAGAACCAATGATGATCATGGCGGCCGCAAGACGGCGTAAATCTATCATGGCTGTCTCCTGAGTATCACTACGCGTATCTGGTTTTGTTTAGTTATCCTGTTTATTCAAGTAGCATGTGGCATGTGGCTCGAAGTCATGCTATACGAGACATTTGAATGGCGTCAATTGATTATCTATTGGCGTTTTGTGTTTATCAGAAATTACTAAACAAGCGAATTCATGACGAAACTTCGCGTGTTAGGCGATTCGCATAATCGGTCCAACATGTACGAGCATGTTCACGACGAAGACGACCGAGTTCATGCGTGTCAGATTTTCATGCAGGCGCGCAATTGCGCTAAAAGTGCCCGAACCGGTTATTCGGATCGCATGAGTGAACTCGGCTGGACGACGTCCAAATCGATCAGGCTACGGCCATCGAGCAGGAACGTTCGATGCGTGCCGTTTTATCAGCCCATAGGTAGGAGCGAGCGCATGATTGAAGCTACTGACTTTCTGGCCATGACAGCTGCCTTACGCGACGGTTATCGCAATGAGGTCGTCACGACGGTCAACAATCACGACATTCACGTCAGCGTGATGGAAGTGCCGTACTTCTGGCATTTCCATCCCGATTCCGATGAGACGTTCATCGGAATCGAAGGCGTATTGATCATTGATTTTGAAGAAGGGGCAACGGAGTTGCGCGCGGGTCAGCTGCTGACCGTCCCCGCAGGCGTGCGCCACCGCACTCGTCCTGGCGGCGCACGCTCGATCAACCTGACGGTGGAAAAAGCCAATGCCACGACGATCCGCTGTGACGCTCCCCGGAAAGGGTGACTACATTGCCGGTCAAACGACGGAGCAATCGAGGCCTGCACGTTGTCCGGCGCCGTAAACGGCATCGCACAAATCGATTGTGTATTGGCCATTCATGCCCTCGTACAGCGCGTTCGACAGCGAGACGACCGTCAGTCCACGTGCGCGGTCGACGAACCACCAGTGGCCGTAGACTCCGCCCCAGCGCCACGTCCCTGGCGATTCCGGCGATGCCGCTGCGCGGGGATCCCGCAGCAGCGAAAAGCCGATCCCGAAGCCAACGCCGGGCCTGTCCGGCAAATCGAAGTCGCCGGTCTGCACGCGCCCCATCTCGTCCACGAGCGCAGATGGAAGCAATGCCCCACCGCCCGCGCGCAGCGTGTCCAGCACCTTCAGCACGTCGCCCGCGGTGCCTACCATCCCGGCGCCACCAGATGCGAAAGCATGCGCGTCGAGCGCGCGAGCTGTTGAATATGTCACCCCAACCGTTCCTTCCACTACAGGCACGGTCTCGTTCTCGGCAAGCCGGTGCGGCTGTGGCGTGTCGTTCACGTACGGTGTCGCGAGCCTCGCGGGATCGAGCGCGACGAATGCCGTGTCGCGGGCGCCAAGCGGACGAAGCACCAGCGCACTGACTGCATCGCCGAGTGGCATGCCACAGACGGCCTCGATCAGCGCGCCCGTCACGTCAAGCGCGACTGAATAGTTCCAGCTCGTTCCGGGCGCATATAGCAGTGGCGCGCTCGCGATCCGGCGTACGTTTTCGCCTAGCGTGACGGCTGTCCCGTCGAGCCCGTCCGATACGCCGGCGAGCGCATAGGGGCCGTTCGCATCGGCTTCCGCAAAGCGGTAACCAAGGCCCGCGCTATGCGTAAGCAGCTGACGCACCGTGATCACGGGCACGCGGCCGTCAGGGAGCGCCGGGCGGAAATCGGGCAGCCAGCGGGTAACATCATCGTCGAGCGACAGCTTGCGTTGCGCCACGAGCACCATTGCAGCCGTCGAGACGATCGGCTTCGTCACCGACGCGAGCCTGAACAGCGTGTCCTCGCGCATCGGCGCGCGCGACCAGCACTACGGCACCGACGAGACTCTGCGCGGCGATCGCCCGCGAAAGCACCGCATCGACACGCTCGGCGAGCGCGGCATCGGCGGACGGTTGCAATGACGATGCTGGACTGAGCGGCATAGACGGCTCCTTCGTGATCGGTCTCGCCGTTATCTTAGGAGAATCCGGTTCGCGATCGCGATCAACCCATGCGCGGGAAAGGACATTCGGTGGTTTGCATGCTCGGCAGGCGAATGCTGTCATTTGTACTTCGGCTCCGCGCCACGCTGAACGTCCGCCCGGGGTCGACTACGGTCGGACCCATCAGGCGGTATCCGATGGGGCCGATCAAGCAGTTTTACAGGACTGCCAGGTAATACGCAGCGCCAGTAACGGCCGTTGCGCTAGAGGCAAGCACCCGCGCCATCGCGCCTCACACGCCCTGCAGGTCCTGAAGCCGCTGAATGACGTCCGGCCATCCCTTGCCCATACCCTGAAAGGCTGCCTTGCCGAGCGGCGAATCGAGATCGAAGCCCTTGTGCTCGAGTGACAGGCGGGTACCGCTCCCTTCGGCTGCGAGCCGCCAGGTGATCGTCGTGTTCAACGTGCCGGGTGCGAACGAATAGGACAGCAGCCGTTCATGCTCGACGGCGACGACCTCACAGGGCTGCAGGCCCCACGGCCCCATATCCAGCGTGAAGCGATGCCCGACGACCGCGCGCACATCGCCAGCCGCCCACCATCTGGCGTGAATGGCAGGGTCGGTCAGGGCAGTCCAGACCCTGGCCGGCGAGTGCGGAATGAAGCGGGTGAGCTGGATGAGTCCGGGTGCTGTCATCGCGTGTCCTTGTCGAGTATTTCAGTGAGTGCATCCAGGCGCTGCGCCCAATACTGCTCGAACGGATGCAGCCACTCCGCGAGCTCCCTCAGCCTGCCTGCGTTCAATCCATAAAGGCGCTGACGTCCACGCGCCTGTTCCGTGACCAGGCCAGCAAGGCGCAAGACCTGCAAATGCTCGGAAACCGCCGGGCGGTTCACGGCGAACGCGGACGCGATCTCCCCGGCTGCACGCGGGCCACTGCGCAGCATTTCGAGGATGCGTCTGCGCGTCGGGTTCGCAATCGCCCCAAAGACATCGGTCGTAGTCATTCGCACAGAATACGTCGGAAATATCCGACGCGTCAATCGCCTGAAACCGCTCGTCCTCGTCCCAACAGACCCTCGTCGCGCACTCACACCCCATATGGGGAGACATCAAAGTCTGCGGGAAAAAATGCTCAGAAGGCCAGTATCACTGTTGATGCTCCCACCATGACAAATGGCCAAAGTCTGCGGCAGCAACCGCTGCTTCTCAAGTTCGCCCCGTTTCCAAATACAGAAACTCTGCGGGAGCGCCTTCCGACAAGACATCCGAAGCCGCCAGTAAAAAGGGATGCATCGAAGAAATGCTGCATCGTGCCAAATCTCTCTCGAACAGCCATTTTTTCTGCGAGCATCACACTCTGTGAGCGAATTGCGGCCGCGATGTTCATCGTCGCAATTGGCGGACGAGAAAAATGTGGAATCCGATGGCAATCTGAGCAGACGTCGCTACACGTTCGATCGCGCAAATGCAAAGTTTGCTGCATTCACAGTGCAAGGGCGTCCCAATGGCAGAACATAAAAGGGAGGAATCGAAACTCCGACGCACCAGAGCATCAGAGGGCCTGTCTACGCGGCGAGCAAACCCTCGGACATCATGACCTAGCTGACGAAAAGCCGGTTCGAACCCTGTGCCTTTGCTCATCGCTTAGAGACTGCCAATCACAGTGTGTTAGACGCTCGAATTCCCTACAATTCCTCGGCCTTCGGGCTCTCGGCAATTCGCAAAACCAAGTACAAACTCGCTCTACGTAGGCAGTTTTCGTTTCGGACAACTGTGAAAACACTCCCTTCCAGCTTCCATTGTGCTCAACGGCAGATGTAAATCCCGCTTTCCGAACGATAGCCGACCTAGTGATATGAACCGGTGGTTCCGTGCGAATCAAATCATCGTACGCTTCGCGGACATGCTGCAATCTTGCTTCGGTTAATTGATTCCTTGAACGATGAATCATACCCTTGGACGGCGCACTTTGACTTTTATTAAACTTGATCAACCATTCATGATCATGTAGTGCAAGCTTTCTGTATATTGCAGCTCCCTTACTATAAGCAGATCTAATTCGACCTTTTGGTGGAGCAGACAGGACCAGCGCCCGCCATTTTCCCCTCAGCTCCTTGATCTCAGCTTGAGGAAGTCGTTTCTTTGGAACTGCTTTAGTACCTCCTGGCGAAGCCTTTATCCTTTTCCACGCAACAGCAGTACCCAAACTTATTCCGATCTCGTGCGCGGCAAAGCCAAGACCGCAATCAGTGGACAGCAATACATCGAAATGTTGTTTGTAACGCTCCCCATATTCTAACGGCACAATATGCACGGCAGAATCGTCGGGATTGGTTAAAATCTTATAAGTCATTCCACACGAGCACGTAACTTTCCAGCGTTGCGCCGTCCTGCCCCGAACCATGGCACCGTACGAGTCGCAATCTCGGTGCAAAGCACCCGCACATTTCGGCAATATTGGCAAAATTTCATCAATAGATACACTTGGAATGAGTGGCAAATGTGTTCCGGGACAAGAAATGCGGGATTCCAGTAGGGATTCCGCTGCCAAAAATACGAACGGATTGCGAAGACTATTCGCGTTTGTTTGCCCGCGGACAACATTCCACCACGCCGCTATTTTCCGTTCGTCCAGCCCTGTCAAACGACAGTAAGTTACGCCAAAAAACACACGTAAATCATTAGCCAAGGCCCCCTTCCTCAGACGGCCATCTGGCATCAGAAACCCTGCATCGCGTACCAAGCTAAGATAGTGGACTCGCTCCCTGGTGTCCCCATTTGTTTGCTGCCGCGCACTTTTGATCGCAACGCTTTTGATTGCCTTCGCTTCGGCTGCGGTAACGTCCGAGATAGCGGCCGAGTCGCTCTTACGAACAAGTGGTTGTAACATCGCGGCTAGCACTACATCGCCCCGTGATTCGCCCGCTGCCTTCAGTGGGGTAAGGTGAACATCACAGTAATACGTTCCGGGAAGCTGATGGCTAATTTTGCAGTAAGGCGCTATCCCCGAGCGATTCCAGTCAGCCAAACATTCGTCGCAATATCGCGGCCTCGAGTCACGCTCCAATGTCAATTTTCGCTTCATCCGCAGTACGCCCACGCCAGGAGGATTCTGCATGATCGCGCGCATGCTCGACCGTAGCGCCGATGATGCCATCATAGTCATGTAATTGAACTCGGTATTATGCTCGATAATTTGATCGGCATCTAAACCCCAATAGTCTCGCGTCTGCAGCGCTAAATGAGAGATGCCACATGGAAATCTCGTCCCAGCTCGGCAAGGATATCCAAAGAGTCGCCGGCGAAGATCTTGGGTCGACGCTAACCCCATATATTCGGCGTAACGGATGATGTTGTTTTCGAGCGTTTCCCCATCCTGAAGCGGAAATAAAGAAGTAGCCATCGTGAAATCCCTCATGATTGGTGTCGGTCGAACGTTCGAGCTGGCTCAGCGATTTAAACACCGGTCGGAATGTGGCACTCCGGCACCCGTAGCAAAAAGGCCTCGAAGCCGTACATTAGCAGTTCGTAGTCTGGCGACAATCAAGCGATCGTCAGCTATCCATCTCGACAAAAGATTCCTTTGTATGTTCGCTAGCGCGGATCAAATGTTCTTGTGATTAACTAATGATTTGTCGAATTTTTTCCCAAGTCGGTGAACGAAGAACGCTTAGGAGGTGTCCGATTCGCTAGGTTGAACGCCGAAAACCATTCGCGGTCGTATCGACACAATGTCCTATATAGTTTTGAATCGACGCGATAGGCTGAGGTAATTCGCTTTTCCGGCGGAGCGCTTCGAACGATGGAACGCCAGCGGTCGCGCATGCGCTGGATCTCTGCCTGCGACAATGCCTTGTGCTTCGCGAATCCGGGCCAATGCGCCAAACGCAACAACGCTTCAACTGACAGACGAAGCTCTCGCGAGACGTCTTCGACACTGACACCATTCGCGAGCATCCTGCAAATGTGGTTTTGATACCGCACGCCATAAGCCTCCACGGCGAGTTCCGCCCTTCTGGCTCCCAACGCATAGGACGTTTGATATGACACTCCACAGGAGCAGGCGAGCCTCCATCCGTTCCCCTCCCGCGCGCAATCTCTCCACCGGTCATTGGGCCGATGAAGAACTCCGATGCACGAAAGCTCGGTTATATTTAGATCGCTTTTCTTCTCGTCGCTCTTGGAAGACTCCATCTTCAGAACTGCAGTGCCGTTCGGCATCGCAGGTACAAACGATCCCGGTAAGGCGCATCGCTGTGCCAGTAGTGATCCGATTGCGATAAACAAAAACGGATGACCTGGCTCGCAAGCTCTCGCCGGGTCCATGATGTTGCGCAACCAACTCGTCAATCTCTGTCTGGTCAGGCCCGCAAGTTCGCAGTATTCCTTACCGAAATGTCTCAATAGAGATGCAACTAGGCCGTGATGGTCCACCCTTCCGTTTGGCCATACGAACCCTGCAACCTGAAGCCATTCACGATACTTCGTCGCCGGAGGGAAGGTTTTGCTCCCCGCGCTGTACTGAGCACTACGTCTGGCCACATCCTCAATGGCAGACCACTCCGTCAATGATGCTGACGTCAATATCTCTTGGTCAGAGCTTTCCTTCAGAGTCACGACCGTCAAGTCCCGAATATTTTCCGAAGGCGGCGGCGTGGTTACTGCTCTTAGCATCCTCGAATGCTGCGAACAGACGTACACGCCGGGCAGTTGATGATTCACCATCCAGTAGGGTGGTATGGCCTTCGCTCGCCACGCCGACAGACATTCTTCGCAATAGCGAAATCTTGTCACACGCTCCCCCATCCATCCGCACGCGCTCCTCCGCGAACATCTTCCCGCAGGCTGATCAAGCATGTCCAAAAACATCCGATTTCTTTGTGCCTCGGATAATGTCAGGGTCGCGTAATGGAACTCGGTGTGGCCTTCTATAATTTCTTTTGCATCCAGGTTCCAATAGTCTCTGGTCTCCTCGGCAAGATGGCGAACTCCGCCAGGAAGTTTGGCATTGGGTCGACAGGGATGACCGAATAGTCGCCGCCTCAGCATTAACGTGGTCCCAAGACCAACGGAGTCTCCATAGCGCCCCAGATTACTGCCAATGGTCTCCCCATCACAAAGAGAAAACAGTGCGATTGCCATAGCATCTCTCCCTGGCCCGAAATGAATCGAAACACTGCATAGCTTCCGAAAATTCACGTCTCAATCTATTTTCATTCGTATACCCACAAGCCTTCTCCTCAGGATCTGCCGGTCTGATCGAGGCGACGACGACAGGCAGAGCTCGCGGGCTCACGGCACCTGGCATGAAGGAGCATAGGAGCATCACTCCGCATTGGGAGGCTAAAAATAAACTGTAGGCGGCCGAGGCCGCCTTAGATTTTCGCCGCTATTTGATGACCTCCTCCCTGGACTTCGTTGCGGGCTTCCTTAACGAATCCGAGGGCGCCTTCTGTTGGTAGAAACGGCGCGCCGCCTCATTGCTCAACTCCTGCGAGGACGCAGCTGGATATTCCCGTTGTACAATGCCCACAAGCGACGACGCCAGTTGCTGGGGTACTCCAAGGAGCATGAGGCGGGACACAGCATCGATTGCTGACTCAGTTTTGTCATGGTCCATAGCGGCCTCATAGTAGAGGTGCCGCTTTGCCTCCGCCTCCATGGTCCCCACGATGTCGTCCAGCGTGTCGCCCAGCAGGTCATCGTACTCAACCATCCGTGCCTTGTTACCGGACCGGACCGCGGCCAGCATCGGCCGGAGCGATTCCATCTTTTCGTCGAAGACATCACAGAAGATCTGTTGCGACAGTCTCTCGGCCTCGGAATAGATTGCGGCATACTGCGCCAACTGGAACAGCGGAATCGCAATTCCAGGCAGACCTTGTGTCAGGGAATACAGATACTTCCGCACGCTCTCGGATAGAGGAGCCGCATTAGCAAGCCACTGATATTTTTGCAGCTGGTTACAGAACCGCCCCCAGTCTTTCTCGCCAATTCCGCTCCAGGTAGTCACGCCGTGGCTGCTAATACGCCGCGCAGACCGTAACGTCTTCCGGAAAAGCTGAGCCGCGTTCGGGGTTCCGCTGACAATGACGGGAATCCCGACCACGTTGGTGAGATTGACAAAAAAATCAAAGAGCGGATCGTTCTTGGCGACCGCATAGAGGGCGTTCTGCATCTCGTCAAGAACAATGAGACCTGTGTGGTGAAGCCGGGTAACCCGATGCAGTTTGTTTGCGTAGTCCGCCAGCGTAGCCTTCCGTCCGATCTCCGCCATGTAGTCGGTCCCAAGCAGGTCGTCAAAGGTCAAAATGAGAAGCTTGAGTGTGTCCTTGAGACTCGCACTCCGTGGACAGTCTATCTTGACCCATACCACCTGGTTGACACCGTACTCCTTATGATGGATCACCTTGGGGAACAGCCTTAGTGCTGAGTGCAGCGCTGTAGTCTTACCGCCCCCCGAAAGCCCGAAGAGCCCGAAGCAATGTGCATGGGACCGCTGATGCGGGTAAATGGGAACAAGCCTCCCGTCGCAATTCTCCCTGTAACGATCCCAAATATCTTGAGCTGCATCTCCCCGAATATCTCCTCCGACGTAGTGCTGGCGAATCATGAGTTGCGTCGTGGTCACGACATCAAGATGGGCTGGAAACGCGACGACAAGATTGGAAAGACGCCCGATTGCGTGCAACCGGTACTCTTCGCTCCTTTTTCGCTCGGTCTCAGAAAAGGCAACGGGCACGTCGAGCGCCCGGACGATCGACTTGTTATCCCAGATTGGTCCCAAGGCCGAGTTCAGCAGATTGCCCCGGTATTCTGGCAACAGATCGTCGCCATCGTAATACTGTGCCTCGACTGCCTCGACACATTGCCTCACGGGAACGGGTTCACGCGCTTTTGCACCCGATAGTATTTTCTTTACAGAGTTCAGAATGGCCATAATTCTCTCCTATTCGTCCGTTTGCACAAGCCACTGGCGGGCACGCTTTTCACGAAGCTCTTTCGTGGTCATTTGGCCAGCATCGCCTGACGGCACACTGCCCTGATTTACCGACTCTCTATAAGCATCTCCTTCCACGTCATACCGGTTCTGTGGCGCCGCATTCGTGCTACCCTTTGCTTGCAAGGTCTTCATAAATTTCTTGAACGACGCCCCAGTTTTCCTGCGTTTCCGCGTTTTCTGCGGGCCATCCAGGTCTCGCGTCCCCGCCCCGACAGACCGCTCCATTTGGCGCATTTCATCCATATCGCTGATGTCCGGTCGGGTCATACCCGCCTCCTTCAAGGCCCGTGAAGTCTTTGATGCCGCCTCTTGGCCGATCTTTGCGATGTTATGGTCTGTCATCGCACGGTCAGGCTCGCCCGCTTCTTCCGCCATGCCGCGATTCGTCGCGTCGATATCGGCCCATAGAGCCTGCTCCTGGTACGTCAGTCCGCGCAGCTTCTCGTTCTCGCGATCAGACAACGGGCAGGAGATCGGCTCGCCCAAGCCATATAGCTGGATGGCACTGTTGTCAGAAGAGTCGTAACCAATTTCGACGAGTGACTCGACCTTCTGTCCTCGGAACATGGCCTGACGCTCGAGGAGCGAAGGCGTAGGACAGGCATAGTGCAGTCCGTTGTGGAATATTCCGTCGCCATCGATTGGGACCGTCACTTTCGGCATCACTCTTGCACGAAACTCAGCCACGTCGACATGTCTTCCGCCACCATTGATCTCAGTGCCATACGCCCACAGGTTCAAAGGCGTCGGAGCAAGTCCACGTTCCACCATGTCTGGAGGGGTGGGATAGCCACGGATGATGCGTTGGTTGTAGTTGAGCACCGCGTAGCAGACGACCCGACGGAATTCCTTAATATCAAGCGCCGCATCATATGCGGGATGGCCAACACCACGGTCGAACGACCCTTTCTCCACAATTCCAGGGACAAGTGCGTTCCAGATTGCAGGGATGATGCCAAATCGCCGCTCCATTACGCTGCGGAGGTCAGGTCGAAAAGCCGGCGCATTCGCCACTTCAACCCGGAAATGCTGGATGAGAGCGTGTGCCTTGTGTACGCTGCTTACCTCCCCCTGGTCCGCATACAGAACTTCGCACAAGCGAGCAGCGGGCCACCGTCTCTCGTCGATGCAGATATCGAGCGACCGGCAAAATGCGACCTTTGGACTGATCGCGTTGGCGAGCGCTAACATCGCCCCATCCCAATTCGGGGAATCGAACGTCACATAGAACCCAACCACCATTGCCGAATAGTCGTCGACGACAAGATACAGCGTGGGCCTGCCGATGACCTTGGTCCGCAAGACTTGACTCACGAGGTAAATGTCGGCGATGGTCGCGTCAATGTGAAAGCGCTCGCCCGGCCCCATCGACGTCCGGAGCCGACCGGTCAGTGGGCGCTCGTGAAGTAGATAACGTCGAAGGCCAACGCGATGTATGCGCCGTTCTTCATAGGAGTAGTTTTGCTGGATATAGTATTGCAGTTGCCGCTTCGTCAGGACGATACTATCGCCGAACTTCAGTTCGACCATTTCCCCCCTGTCATTGTAGACAGCCCTGTCCCGTAGATACGTTCGCCGTAGCCAGTTCAACGCCTGCTCCAGGGTCTTCTGTGACCTCCGTCCCTTCGAGTACGCAAACGATGCATAGTAATCAGCAGCCTGCGCCAACAATTGCTGCACGTCCTCGTTCCGAGCTGATGCCTTTCGCGTCCTTCGGTGAGGATTCCTACCTGGCGTATTTTTCCAGTTACGTGTTTTGCCTTTGCCACCACATCGGTCGTAGTCATCGGAGGCCGCTGCGGGGGTCATTCCCTGCTGGCAAAAACGGCGAAGCGTCCCATAAACAGTGTCTTCCGATATTCGGGAGACTGCGCAATACCTCAAAATTCTCTTCCTGCGGGTTTCCTTATGAAGCAGCTCCTCAAACTCATCGCCAAGAAACGACGGCTCAGCCAACTTTCCGTCAGCTCGGGGCGGTAGGTCAAAGGTCAACAGTCCCGCAATAATCTGCCATCCGCTTGACTTGGTCGGGTCCTCCGCGATCTCGCGATATTTTTCAGACCTCCGGTACAACGAGAAAGGCAGGACGCGTCTTCGCTCAGATACATTGCCCGGAAGCTTTGGCAGTTTTTCGAGTGCGAGCTCAGGCTCGACATTAGTCGACAGTCGGCGAAGCAACTCATCCGTCTTGAGCTTGAACGGCAATGCCCTGCGACAGGCCGCTGACTTTGCTTTATGCTCGATGTCTATCAGATGGGTCCACCTCGAGTTCTTCCCTGTTTTCAATACGATGTAGATGCGCTCACCATTGCGCTCTTTTAGGACCTCGCAAACGGCGACTTCGCGTGGGCAATTCGATTGCATCGACATTCGAGCCTCCGCTAAGGGTTGGCGTATTAGGAACGTTCCTCGTTACAGCGTGGCCACCAGATCTCCTCCAGGCGTAGGTCGAGCGGATCCCGAACGTCAAGGTCAAAGGCCAACCGCCTGGCACCCGCGAGTTGCCGGAAGGCGCGCACGCCCGATCCAGAGGGAAGACCAAGCGTCAGGTCAGCGAGTCTGCCGGCGTCGACGACCCGCAGCTCTTTCTGTCGTCGGACGAGGCGAAGCATCTCGCGCTGCGCCGTTATCTCGGCGCCAGACAGCTTGCGCCCGACCGTGTCGTTGTGCGCCCGAAAAATCCAGGCCAGATTCTTTGAACGAGGTGCGTGCATGCCATCAGCCCGGACTACCGAGTATGGAACTCCTTCGTTTTCCCAGGTTTTCTGCTCAATCCGCTGCGAGGGCGTCAGTTTGCCTTTGGGGCCACTGCGCCTCGACCTGACCGACCTCGCCTCCCGGTTATGAGTCGTTCCTCGCTCCGTGAAGTAGACCAGGTCTGTGCTGAGAACCGCTGCCTCATCAAGGTCCCGATAGGTCGGGTGGTGAACACCGATTGATGCCGCCGCGCGTCGCGTTTTGTCTCGGTCAAGGGCAACCCGTTCGAGGATCAGCTTCACGTCAGACCGGTACCACCCTTCCAGGAATTCCGCGTGCTCCGCTTCGGACATCAAGTGAAGCTCATCAAGCGCCGCCTTCTCGCAAGCCAGTCTTGTCCTGGTCCCGGATCCGGGCATCTCTCGCGTGTGCAGCCACCGGTAGTGAAGTCCTTTGCTGCGGGCCTCCGCCTGCTCTTTCAGCTTGCGCGCACGCGTTGCCTTTTTCATGTCCCGGGTTCGCTTCTTCATGTCAGCCTCCAGAATGGACTGCGCGGGAAGGCGTGCCACGGCACATCCGGCGCAAATTGGACATACAGCCAGCCCACAATGGACCGCTGGCGCAGCGAAGCAGCGGCTATTCGACGCCTGGCCAGCAGTCTGGTGAGACCACGACGGTTAGCGCAGGCGACACTCTCTCAGCAGTCGCGCGATGGCATATTCGTTACGGTATGCAGCGGCACATGCGACCCGCTGTGCCGCCTCGCCATCGGCTCTGCGTGCAGCATGAGGACCTTGCACACTCGTGCCGCCCACCCGTTCGCCGCGAACCTCGCGTGCTTCCGCATATGTCACGTTCTTGAGGCGGGAAATGCCGGACGACTTGACGTCCAGGGCGGGAGCGGGCACTTCCCGACCAATGTGCTTTGAAGCGATGCTGCGCTTTTGCGGCTCCAGACAATCCAGGAGCATGCGAAAATTCCGACGCAAAACTCCGCTGACAGGCTGATTACTCAAAGGAGTCCTGCATACCTTGTCTGAAGATTTGCGTACCTTCGTAGTCTCTGACCTGTGTTGGCCGTGTATTCGCTCAGCCGACTATCCAGGGTGAGCTGCTTCAGCCTGAGTCCGCAACTCGTCAAGGCTAACTTGAAGATCCCGGCCCGCTCCCGCCTGGGATCAACCGCGCAGATGACGTAGCCTCCGCAAGCGACGATGTTCGCAATCAGGACCGCCGCCGAGACCAGGTTCTGACAATCCTGATCGGGTGCATCCAGTCCGATGACCCTCGCGTCACGGTCTGGGACTCTCTTCACGATCCTTTGCAACGCACCGTCAAGACTGTCTGACAGGCTGCTTTGTAGCACGCACGGTCGCGGGTACGCCCCCTCATCAAGCCATACGCGCCCTGCTTCCCGGCACGCGATGCTGATCAGCTCAGCCTGACGATTTCGGGACCGGGGGCCATTCAACAGGAGAACCTCGGCCGGGCTGTCAGCGAAACATTCAGCGTCCGGCGCGACACCCCGTACGTTGCTCCCGGCAGTTTCAACCTGCTGCGCGATTTCAGACGGCAGTTCAAGCGGCCAGGATTCATATCCGGGCGGCGCTTCCAGCGGTCGCACCGCATCCCGCCTGCCGAGGCCGGTCTGACTGCGTAGTTGCCCACAAGTATTAGACGAAAGCATTGCCTTTCTCCTTCGGAGAATGGTCGACAAATGGCCTCGTCGGCGCAGACCCCGAGTTCCGCCCGGAAGCAGAACCGGCGGCGCCGTTCGAGCCGACAAAAACGGGAGGTCCCGTGTGTCCACGGGGCATCCGCTTTTTCTTTGTGCTGATTTTCTGGCCGCACCGAATCCTTTCCGCGATTCGCGTAATGACTGACATTGCCGTCCGGAGCAACGGATTCGCCATGAGACAGTCTTTAGCCCGCTTCCTCCTTTCGTGCTACCGGGCCGGCGGGCGGAACGCTACCGCTGATCCGCGTGCTTCATGCGTCACAGTTCCTCAGCGGTTCGACGGAACGCCATCGCTGCAGAGATCACATTACATAATTCAATCCGGAATCCTTATTTACTACCCGCCATATCTGTGATTGCCCTGCTTGACTACCGGCTCGTCCGATCCAGCAGAATGCGAGTCACGCCAAGCCCTTTCCGATCGGCATCTGCGGATTCGGCTCTCTCGCATCCGGCTGAAGCGAAAGGCTCCGCCCGTTCGCTGAGGCAGGACCGCTTCGGGCCGGCCGCCCGGTCACATTGCGTCGCTTGAATTGATTACCGGCTTTTGGGACTTCGACGGCGTACGCAGCCCGCACTGCCCTGCACACCGGCGTTAGCGTCGAGCGAGTTCCAGAATCCGGGAACGGTACCAAAGTGTCGTTCGATTACGCTTCGAAGGTCAGGACGAAAGGCTGGCGCATACCAGACCTCAACCACGAACCGGCGAATGAGCGAGTGTGTCTTGCCGCTAAATTCCTTTCCCTGGTCGACATAAAGGAAATCAAAGACGTGACTGGCTGGGCGCCGTACTCTTGCCCGAGACTTCGCAGCCGTAGGGAAATAGGACGTCCAATGTGCGGCAGTGCCTCCCGCACGGCTCTCCGGAAAGAGTGGCTCGCGAAGCACCGTGACGCCCAGCAAGCGCAGGTTAAACCTCAGCAGCCGCTCGTCACCGTATCTCCCGTCGACGGCGCAAACAATTCCGGCGCACAGGTTGGCTAACCCGTGCAACTCAATCGCGTCGCCAGTGGATGAAGTCACGTGCTGGTCGACTCCGTCGATGCCGACAAGGACCGGTCGCTCCGGGAAAACCGTGCGCAGCGCTGCTACCAGACCGGCGACTCGCTCGAATAGTTGGACGCGAAGTTCGCCTGGTTTGCGCTGAACCATCAGCACTTGCTTATCGTAAGCAGCTAGCTGTCTGAGGCGCGCCCACAAGGCGTCCCTGCGCATGTCTGAGTCCGGTCCGTCCAGGAATCGGATGGTCCGGTGCCCCTGAAGGCTCGAGGTTTCAGCCGGCCCCGGAATCGGACCGCCCCAGGCCGCCATCCTGGCCTCCAGCCTATGTTGCGCATAAACCCGCATTCGTGAATAAAACGCCGATAGATCTTCCCGCGCCGTCTCCGGCCGCGTTGCCTGCCGCTGCACGGGGATCCGGGCTGCCACCCTTTCCGGTCTGATGTCGGCTCGGTTGTCTCCGACGATGGGTCGAGTTTGCGCTGGTCTTCCCCACCGCCGGGAATGCATGGACGAGTCCATTCCTGCCTCCGCTGTTCAGGCTCTTGACACGAGGCCGGATTGGGCAGAGTATGACGTTGTCAGTTGTCCACTCTGGCTATCAGGCCGGGAAGAGCGGGCACCCGGTCGGCAAACCGGGTGCCCGTTCCGTTTTTTGCTGTCCGCTTTTCTTTACGGCCCTTGTTTCATGGCCAGGTGCCTCCGCTGTTGAACTGCACGATATGGCATTTCGGCCCTCTGAGACGAACTTCCAGAGTCTCACGCAGACCGCGCGTCGGACTTCGGGCCAAAGCGCTGCGCGGCCCGATTTCTGCGGCGGCGACGCCTCCCATCCCTCAGCGTTGGTAAGGTCCGGATCTGCCACACGTCTGGCCCACATCAACAGTCCGCCAGTCGCGTCATGGGCATTTCCGGGCGGATGAGCCCGCGTCCTCCGCGGATCCGAGTCTAGGCAGCCCTTTGTGAAATTCAAGCCTCACGAATGCTGCGTGCGCTCCGGAGACAGCGTCCCGTGAGAGGGACCTCACGTCCGCGGCCCTGTTCGCTCCAGATCACCGACGGTCCATAGTTGAAATTTCACGTTACTGGCGCGACTTCTTTACTTCGTCAATGAAGCTAACCAGCCGCTACAAGGACGAGGGACGAACGCCGAACGTAGATGCTTAAATGCAGCTCATTTCATGTGAAACTGTTTTTGTCGGCACATGATATGACAAACAATGTCGGAATTTCCGTCGAGCCAGGCCGGGCGGCCGTCTCCGATCAGTTAGCACAACTTATGAAAATTGCAGGACTGGCATTTCACATGACACCAATGCCTCACCAGGCTCACCGGATGTTCCACCTCGATGCTGCACTTCGATGACCGTCTGCGCGGCATGACATCTTGCGCATTGCGCCATTTCATGGTCAACCATGAAGTCGCATGTCATTTTCATGCTTGGGGCAATGTGTAGTTGTACGACTTTTATAGGACGTGAATGCCACCGTCCCGCAAGGCGATGCAATCACCCTTGCTGCACCACGGAAAAATAATCTTGCGCCGCGATGCTTTTTTTATGCGTCCGGCGAAGACCGCCCCCCCGGAAGAGCGCTGCAATCCGGCAGCCCGCCGTCGTCTTCGAACGACAGCAACAGCATCGGCAACCAGGTCCTCACCGCTTTCGCATGCCATGTGATCAACTGCATAACCCTGCCAGAGCGCAGTCGGGCACCCGTGCCCCCTGTCTGAAGTGACATTCACCGGCGACCAATTGCGATAAATGACCTTATCGCCAGTGGCGCCGCAGCGGCCTAAACTGGTTGCATGAGAACCGTCCCTGTCCGCGTCCAACCGGTCACCGGGCCGGGGAACGGACTTTCCGCCGGAACGCCCGCTGCCCCGCCCGCGGCATTGCCCGACCTCCCCGACCTCCCAGAGCTCGCCTCGCTCGCCGCACTGCGCGCCTGGCACGAGGGGCTCACGGCGCGCGCGGCCGTCACCCGCTACCTCGATGACCCGCGGGCCGACCGCCAGTCGTCGCGCGGCGTGATCACCCGCATCCGCCGGCAGCTCGCGGCGTGCGCCCACGCCCGCCAGCGCGACGACCTGATCCCGCTCTTCACCCTGCCCGCCGGCCGCCGCGGCCGCCACGCGGCAGCCGTTGCCCACGCGATTGACATCCTGCGACGCACCGCTGTGCCGCAACCGCGGCTGACCGACGGCGTCGGCGCATGGCTGCCACCGCGTATCGCGCAGGTGTTGTGCACCGTCCGCATGAGGACGCTCGCCGAACTGACGCTGCGCGTCCCGCGGCGGCGCCTGTGGTGGCGCAGCATTCCCGGGCTCGGGCGCACCGGTGCGCATCAGGTCGAGGCGCTGTTCGCGGCGCACCCCGCACTGACCGGCCAGGCGTGGGCCCTCGTCGAACGGCTTCAGCCATCACGGGAGGACGGCATTGCGCCCTGGGAGCACCTGCAACCGGCACCGGACCTCGACGGTTCACACGGGCGCTTCCGGGCCCCGCGCCGCGCCTGCCTGCTCAATGCCCGCAACGACTACGAGGGCGTGCAGGCGTGGCTGGCGCTGCACGAGGCACCGCACACCGCGCGCGCGTATCGCCGAGAGGCCGAGCGGCTGATGCTGTGGGCCATCGTCGAGCGGCAGCAACCGCTCTCGTCGCTCTCCACCGAGGATGCCGTCGCCTACCGCGCGTTCCTGCGTCATCCCGCGCCGCGGACGCGCTGGACGGGTCCGCCGCGGCCACGCGACTCCGTCGAATGGCGCCCGTTCGCACGCAGCCTGTCGCCCCGCTCGGCCGGATATGCGCTCGCCGTGCTCAACGCCCTGTTCCGCTGGCTGGTCGAGCAGCGCTACGTGCTCGGCAATCCGTTCGCCGGGCTGACGGTGCGTGGCGGACAGCGCACCGCGCCCTTCGATACGGCGCGCGCACTTACCCGCAGTGAATGGCGGGCGGTGCGTAACCTTGCGAACCGGCTCGAGGGCTCTCACGGCTGGCGAGCGCCTGCGGCGCAGCGGCTGCGCTTCCTGCTGGATTTTCTGTACGCGACGGGGCTGCGGGCCCATGAACTGGTCGGTGCGACGCTGGGCGACGTGCACATCGATGCCAGGGGAAAATGGTGGCTACGCGTCACCGGCAAGGGCGCGCGAGCCGGTACGGTGGCACTCCCGCCGCTTGCGCGCGAAGCACTCGAGCGGTACCTCCGGCAGCGTGGACTCCCGGTGACGCGCCGCCGATGGGAGCCATCCGCGCCGGTCGTGGCGTCGCTGGGTCTGACCGTTCACGGCAGGGACGCAATTACGAGTGTGCGACTGCGCCAGCTGCTGGATGTCTTTTTCGGGCTCGCCGCCGGGGTGTTTCTCGATAAGAACCCCGAATTTGCGGCACGCCTGCAACAGGCCAGCCCGCACTGGCTGCGTCATACGCACGCCTCCCATGCGCTGGCTGGTGGCGTGCCGCTTGTTGCCGTGCGCGACAATCTGCGGCACGCGTCGGTTTCGACCACGTCGACCTATCTTCACGTCGACGATGCGCGGCGCGCACAACAGGTCGGCGCCGTTTTCGGACGGACAGGGGCGCGCTCGTAATCCACGCCCGGCGCAACCCTCTCCGTTTCATTGAACAGCGTCGCGACAATAGTCTACGGATCGTGAGACCTCATCGAGGGTGATGCCCCACGCTCTCGACGACCGCAATCGCTCGGTTACAGCTTCTTCTCAAGTTCGGCCACGAACTCCCCAGCTGGAATGCCCAGAGCCTCACACCAGCTACAGAGTTCGACAACGTCCAGCCGGCGTTCCCCGCGCTCGCATTTGCTGATGAAGGTCTGTGTTGTCTCAAGGCGAGTAGCGACTTCTTCTTGTGTAAATCCAGCCTCTTCTCGGGCTGCGCGAAGCAGCTGAGCGAACAACCCGTACCGGTGGGAGTAGATAGATTTTTCCATTTGCGGCTCAAGGAGAAGAGCCGCAAGGTTGCATCCTGTTTTGGAATAGTCCAAAATAGACTATTTGCAAGCGGTGCTAGATGAAAGGACTTGCCCCAGCGGTAACTGCCCATTGATATGCCACGCTGACGTCAGAGCTGAACCCCAGACAACGCATGCGTCGGTAACAGACTTCATTTTCACTATCGCTCACTGCGAGAGACCCGCGCGACTGCGCGGAGGTTTGATGACGGAGATTTATTGGTGACTGCTCCTCGAGCTCAGCATCGCACACGGTTGATCGAAGATTTGGCAGCCGTGCGCCGGATGACCAAGATGGCTAAACACCCGCAACCCCGCGTATGGATGCTGAATTACCCGCTCTTCTTCCGCGCAGCCCTTTATCCCTGGTCATACCCGACGAACATTTCGCACTTTGGAATTCTGTGTGGGGTCGGCTGGTATCCGACTATTGAAGCGCTAGCGCGTGACGTCGAATCCGAGCTGCGTGCATTGTGGCGCGAACAATTCCACCGTCCGGACCAGATCGCAGCCTTGGAATATGCACTCGCAACCGGCCGCGCGACCTTCCCAGTCCTTCCCTACTGCACAGACATCTCGCAAGTCGATGGTGAACTCAAAGTGGAGTTTCAGTATGGGTCCATGTGCCCGGCGGATGTTGCGGAACGTATTCGCACTTACGTAGACAATGCAGTAGCGAGTTCTCGCTATATCTGCGAAAGCTGCGGCAGGTCCGGCAAGTTTCGCGAATCCTACTGGCGTCGTGTGTATTGCGATGACTGCCTTGTGCCAGAGGCCCCCTTGGAGCAGGCGTTGGAGCCTGCATAAGACGTGTCTGGTCACCCGGAGGAGTAGCGCATGCTCGAATACCGTCAGAACGCTGTCCTCGAGACAGCTGCCTGCATCTGCGACGGGTGCGGGCGGCTGATGAGGCCGGATGCCAGCGACGGCGAATGGCAGGAAAGGATGTCGCTCACGTGGCGCGGCGGCTGTGCTTCAGTCTATGGTCACCGCGTCGAGTTCGATCTCGATCTCTGTCAGCACTGCGTGAAAGCCATCCTGGGCGAGTGGTTCCGGGTTACGCGCCGGGACCGGGGCGACGGTCCACACGATTTGCGCGGCTTGGTGTTGGCCGAAGCCACGTCATCGCGCAAATCCGTCGCCGATGCTCCCCACTTCGATCTCCTTCGTGCGTTTTTCAAAGCTACCGACGAGTTCGTCGAGAGGAATGGGCTGCCCCTCGAAGCGAACGAGCAGTTGCAGGACACCAAGTCGATCACGGATCCAGCTGGCTGCGTGAGGTCGTCAGTCAACGTTGTGTCTGTGAATGGCACGAAAGCGTCGCGTGAGAAACCGAGCCTCGCGTGGCGGATCCTCCGCCTCGCAATGTATGTCTGGGATGACGCCACCGACGCAGACGCCTGGATGCGCTACCCGCATCCTGAGCTCGACGGCAGGACGCCCTATGAAGCTATGGTGACTAACGCCGCCGGCGCCGAACAAGTTGAAGCTATGTTGGGGCGAATCCTACATGGGATCCCGACATGAATAGCGATCGTAGTCAAGACTGCTTCGTGGCGGGCGCGCGCGTCACGCTCCCGAGATTGGAACGCCGGAAGTTCGACACCGCGCTCAAAGAAGCCGACGAGACGCTCGCCTCCGTCGGCTTGTACGAATGTGCCAACAACGGAAAAAAACAATGAAGCCTGAACTGGATGCCAAATTGCGCTCCGACTACCCCCTGATCTTTACCGTCGAACCGACTGTCGATCCCGACGATTCCGACGTGCCTCCTGTGCCTTCGCCATTTGCGATGCGGGGTTTCGAGTGCGGCGACGGATGGTATGACCTGATAGACGTCCTCTGTTTGAACCTGCAGCACGCAACGAAGAACGGCGCGCCACAGATTGTCGCCAGTCAAGTGAAAGAGAAATTCGGCGGACTTCGCTTTTACGCGAATGGACCAGATGGCGAACAGGCGGCCATGATCGGACTTGCGGAAACGATGAGCAAGCGCCTCTGTGAGGTGTGCGGCAATCGCGGCAAAGTGATTCGAAACGGCTGGATACAGACGCGCTGTCCCCAGCACGAAAACGACTGAGGCCTGCGGCTACCTCACCTAAGGCCCGTTTGGAAATGACCACGCCATACGAACGAACTCGGACGGTAGTCCAAACTCGCGAGTTCCTAGAGAAGCTCGCTTCCGGTGACGCCCCGGTCAACCATCAGAAGGTGCAAGAGGAGGCGATACGACTTTTGCGGCACTACCCACTCGATTTTGACCTGGAGATTTCTTCAACGGCGCTTCCCAGCGTGTGGGCTTCGCTTCCTGGGTAATGAGCCGCTCCTACCAAACACGCCGGCGCGAGGCACGCCTCGGCATGCATCGGCTCGGCCAAAGAGAGATTCAGGATTCGGCGCGCTTCGTCTTTTGAGTTGCTGCCGAACTAGTGCTCGTGGTCCGTCGCCCGCAGCGACAGCAAACCGCGCTCGCCGGGCTCGGGGTTAGATTTCTTCCGATGGACGCCAACAAAGGAGCAGACAATTAGTCCCGAACTGGGCGCCGAGGAGGTGAAAGCAGTCGAAGCGGTGCTCAATGGCACGCACTGGTTGACGTCACCGCCGCTCGTGCAGAGCTGGCAGACAGAGGGCCGCGTGTTTGCGATCGAGCGCGCCGGCCAGAACCTCTACCCCCGGTACATCTTCGACGAACTCGGCAACCCGATCGCTGAAGTCGCGGAGGTCCTGAAAGTCTTCGAGGGCCACAAGCCGTTTCGCATCGCCTCCTGGTTCGAGTCGGCCAACAGCCTGCTTCGTGGCCGGCGCCCGCGCGAGGTACCGGCCACGAACGCCGCGGCCGTAGTCGACGCCGCGAAAGATCACGTGGTGGGTCCCGTGCACGGCTAGGCCCGAACAGGAAAACGGAGACTGGAATAATGGCGCTTGAAACCGGACTGATCTACGCACTTGCCATTGTTGTCGCTACTGGCGTTGGCCTTACCGTTGCGGCGCTTTGGCTGCGGACGCGCCGATAAGCGCAAGCGAGTATAGAAAAGCTGGAAAACGACAAATCTGATGCTAGCGAAGCGCGTTTACGACATTCAAGACGCTCTAGCGAACTAGCGAAGCTCGTTTACGACCCAGGGTGTAGCCCATGAGCACGAAAGTCACATTGCGGTTCAAGGACAAGGAAGGCGAGCTGCCCAGCTGGCACTTGTACGAAGAGTTGCTCGAGGCCGACGACGTTATCTACCTCGAGCTCGACGGTGTTAAGGCCGATGTCACGATGATTGACGGCCCGTGGTCGCGTGCTGGCACCGTCCTGCTGCGCCTGCCGGCAGCGACGGCCCGTCAGCTCGGACTCGTGCAGTCGGACTGGAAACGGGACAACAAATGGTCTCGGTCCGATATCGAGTCGGGCATCGGGCGCCTGCGGCGGCAGTCGCAGAAGACCGACGACGAGGGTGGGCCGGAGGAGCCTTGACGCAGCGATTACAGGACGTGGTTGGCAAGCTCTACAAGCCGGCGGCCGGCACACGTCAGGTGTTTGCGCTGTCTCGAGCTGATGCAGAGAAACTGCCGCGGCTGCCCTCGATCGCAGTCATCTCTATTACTGCACCTGAGCGGCCTCCTGCAGATCTCGATGGCTTCGAGCATGTGCTGCGCCTGAGCTTTGCGGACGTTGACTTCCTCAACCCGAGCCTGTCCAGAAGAGCTGCGGAAAAGCTCGGCGATGCGTTCACAGCGGAGCAAGCGCAGGCGATTTGGTCCTTCGTCAATGACATGCCTGAGGAAATCGTATCGATTGTTGTGCACTGCGAGGGGGGCTACTCACGGTCATGTGCCATTGCATTGGGGCTCCATCACGTATATGGGTACCGGGTGGAGATGGAGCAACTTGGACAGGCGAATCCCTCTGTAGCGCGCGTGATGACGACAGGGAGGTCCAGGCGAACGTGAACGTCGAATCTGGGAGCAGACGATGAGCGACAACCGTGCGGTTCCTGATGATTTTCCGAGAGAGCTGTGGCTGGGAACCGTATCCGGTTATCAGCCGAAGGTCCTAGCGCGGCGCGAGAAAGACGGCCGGTATGTCGCGGGTCTCACTGAGTGTGAACTGTCGACGCGATATGAAGCGTGTGAAGACCTTGCGCGTCAGCTCGCGGTATACACCGCGCAAAAAATCTCCGAGCTCGGTTGGTTGTTGGACGACGCGCTGGGGCGTGTCGAGAAGAGCGTGCTGCGCAAGGTTACAGGTGGCAGATGGGAGTTTTCCGCCGCAGAAGTCGCCTGGACAATGAAGCGCACGCGAGAATTGTTGTCTCCGCAGCCGACTTCTATCAAACCCCGTGATATATCGTGATAGATGCCCGAAATCGGGACGGCTCGCGCATGGGGAGTTTGCCTGTGGCAGTCGAACTACCGCGCTCGAAAACGGCGCTAGCCGAGCAGGCTCTGGTAGCCCCGCCGCCGCCTGGTTTCTGACGGACAACTGTTGGATCCGACGCAATTTCGCGCCGCGCTGCAGATAGCTACAGGCTGTCAGCGCGGCCACCCGCGCCAATCGACTGTTCACGGTAGAGGTCGATGGCCAGCCCTGTTACCCGGTGTGGCGTAGGTGTGGCTAAGCGGAACCCTGCACGAAAGTCAAAGGCACATCGTGCATCGTGTCGATGACGTTGAACTGCGGCACCGCGATGCACGCGCGCTGGATCTCGTGCGTAATGAACGCGAAGTCGAAGTCCTTGCCGTTGTGGCCCGCTTGGTATTGGCACTTGCTCAGCACTATCGCGAAGTTCGCGGCGACCTGTTCCCCCAGACCGGCTCGGCCGCCAGTTGCTTGAACGTGAGCCCGTGCACCTTCTGCGCACCAGGATCGATCGGACGCTGCGGATCGATGCGATGCACGTATTGGCCCAGACGACGCTCGGTGTCCAGGTCGTAGATGACGGCGGCGACTTCGATGATGCGGTACCCCTCTTTCCATTCGAGGCCAGTGGTCTCGATGTCGGTTCCTGCAATCAAATTTGGCACTATTTTCCCCCTGAAATTGAATAACCTGCTACTTAGTGTAGGTAGCGAGTTCTGGAGTTTGCAGACGTCATCTATGTGGGCCAGCGCACGTAACGCCTTGCGCTAGCCATACTGCATGCCTACACTTGCCGCCACACCCGCGCGCGCGTGCAGTCTTCCTGTAACACCCGAAGTCCCACAAGAAAGGAGAACGAGGATGTCAGTCTGTGACGACGCACGTAAGCAAATGACGGACGCTGTAGACAAGGCCGTCGATCCACTAATGCAGGACGCAGGTGTAATCGTCAAACACATGCAGGACAAGGGACTCGATCCAACGAAGTATTACGACGCTGCGCACGACCAATTCGTTGATCTCGTCGCATACCTCAAGGCACTTGGAGATCTCAAAACTCAGAAGCTGAACGAGGTAAACACGAAGGCCGACGAATGCCAAGACTCAGCGGACAAGGTGGCATTCCTACAGCAGGGCATGGACTTCACGGTCTCCGTCATCACCGGCGGAATCTCCGACCTGTTGCCGCAATACATGACGCACATCGACGTCGCCGAAATCCTGAGCGGCCACCCGCTCGGCGGCGACAACAGCGTCATCAACCAGGTGCGCGGCAGCGTTCTCAATGCACTCGGAATTGCGCCGGGAAGCGACCTGTTCAAGGCAATAACTGATCCAGTCCACGCTACAACGGACGTTGTGAATCAGGTAATCAAGACGATCACGGGTATCATCCCGGTCCTGCCGCTTCCTGCGCTTCCTCCGGTCCACATCGACTGGCCGCATTTCTAATCAGACTAGCCTTCGCCCGGGGGCACTTGTGTCGCCCGGGTTCTCAGCAATTTAGGACGTCGCTTCCCAGACTTCGATGCGGTTCACGTCATCGAGCTTGGCCCAGAAGCGCACGGACTTTTTCAACAGGCGCCCGTCTATGGTGACCGGCGACCCTCTAGCCTTCAGCAAGAACGTCACGCTGTCGCCGAGACCGGCACCCCTCGCTGAAGCGCGGGAATTGGCATCATTCGCGCCTATCTGCCGTACCCGTAAAACTGACGGCAAGATCCCAGGACGGTACTGTCCCACAAGCCTTCCAGGAAGGCTAGGCAACTCGTCAGTCTGAAGATTCTCGTTGTCTGTGTGCCAGCACGCAGACGACCAATAGTCGAGGTGTACCCTCTGGAGATTCTGGAATTGGAGGGCATCATGGGAACGCTAACTTCGGTCGCGGCGCTTCTGATGTTCTTGTCTCCAGCGGCGGCGTTCGCCGCAGACGCGGGCTCCGACATCTCCCGCTTCGATAACGTTCACTTGGGGACGCTCGTCCCTGCGGAAATTGTGGGGGGTGCTCAGGTTTCAATTGCGGGGGAAATTCTCCCTATCGTATCGAGCGTCGAGCTATGTCGCGAGAGCGACGTATCATGTAGCCAGCCTTATGTTTTGGCAGATGACGAATCAACGAGCAATGGAATCAAGTTTCACGTGCCAGCGTTCGTCTCACCTGGGTGGTATCGCGTCCGTATCCAACTCGACAAAGGGTTAAACGTCTACCGCTATAGCTCCATTCAGCTCAACGTCAAACGAGCGCCTCCCGCTATTGCTTCACTGTCTACAAAGACGCTTTATCCGCGCAACACCTTCAACCCGTTGTACGACCAGCTAACAATTTTCGGTAGTGCATTTGCAAGTCCAAAAAACAACGAAGTCAACACCATTCGAATCAATGGCGTCCCACTGGTTCCATGCACGCCCGCCCCGCCGGCCGGCGCCGTCTGTGACGGGAATCTAATCGTTCAGGGCAATGACACCGCGATTACCGTGACGGGAATGCCCCGAACTGTTGAAGGCCCTGCGACACTGGACGTCGTGGTTGCGAACCAGATCTCGAATCAGGTTCCTCTGCTATTGTCGGGATGCGCACCCTACATGCCGCGTGTTTCGGCAGGCGGTGTCTTGGCAGGGGTAGTGCTTTTGCTCTTTTTGCTGAATCGCAGGAAAGTGACCATACCGGAGGGGGTCGTGGAGACACCTTCCGCGCGAATTCCGCGATGGAAAACCATCTTCATTGACTTCGACTCAAACACGTACAGTCTATCGAGAGTACAGCTTGTTATCTGGACGTTTGTCGCGCTGTTTGGATGGGTTTATTTGAGCGTCGCCCGGAGCTTCGTTCAGGGGATGGTGACGTTCTCCGACATCCCGGACGGGTTGCCTGGTGTTCTCGTTGTTTCGGTTGGGACGAGTGTCGCCGTCGGCGGAGTCTCTGCCATTAGGGGTGGAAAATCGGCCGGGCCCTTTTCGCCATCGATAAGTGACCTCTGGTCGGTTGGCGGCATCATCGCACCGGAGCGTTTCCAGTTTTTCCTGTGGACACTGGTAGGCGCTGTGGGTTTCCTGGTGTACACCGTGGCGCTGGACCCCGCGAGCATCCAGAATCTTCCAACACTCCCCAATGGGTTCTTGCAACTGGCGGGGATAAGCGCGGCGGGTTATGTCGGCGGAAAGCTGGTGCGTAAGGCCGGCCCCATTCTCGCCAATGTGCAGAAAACAGTGGATACGGTCGCGAATACGATTACTTGGACACTCGTCGGTAGTGGTCTCGCACAAAATGCCACCTTTGCTTTGAAGTTGGCATCAGCCACTGGCTTTGAAGAAAAGCCGCTACTTGGTGCGGTTGCAAAGGCTGATCCGGCGAGCCCGGACACGGACCCGACTCTGTTCAAGAAACTGACCGTAACGATGTCGAATCCGCCAGAAAATGCGACAGTTGAGAGCTATGCGCCGCCGTCGGCTCCTCCCAAGTCATCACCAACACCTCCCAGTGTTTCTGTGTCTGCAACAGACTCAATGCATAAGCGATTCTTCATCATCGTCAACCCGGATGGTCAGCGAGCCGAATGGCCGTATTGATGGCTCCACGCGCAGAACAGGGAAGACCGCCCGAAATGACGTCGCACCTTTTCGACAAAGGACGCGCACGGGATTACGCGACAAATTCAAGCACGGTCAGTGCCGCGCATTTTTGCCTTAGCGCACCAAGCGCAATGTATCGAAAAATAGAAATCGCCTACTCGAAGCGGTAGTTTGCGGGTCTCAGGGCTACGCGCAAAGACCGAATACGCGCCAGCGCGACAGATAGCCTGATGGCCGTTGTATCTTTGCGGTCGACATTGAACTGTCTCTTCCGGCGCGGTCGCCCGCTTGACACCGCTTTAACCGGGTGACTGCTGTATTCCGGAACCTGCCGATCAGTAGCGCAGAATGGACGGCCGATGTGGGGGTCGACTGCTGTCCGACGCGGCCGATCTATGGGCGACCACGGCCGCCGGTCTACGTCGGGCCGTGGTCGGGCCACAAAGCGACTCTCAATTTGGCGAGCGCCTTGAAATTCACATGATTGATTCGCTCCGTGAATCCGCCGCATTGCGCTGGAGTCCTATATGTATATTGCATATTATTCTCCGCATTGTGACCTAGCGCACATTAAGTAAGAAATTTGTCAGAATTTTGGTGCACATTTTGATGGTCCTCAGTTTCGGACTTGCGCTGCACTCGAGGAAGTATCGAACCGAAGGTTACGTAGGGTTATTCGTTTGCAAGCACATTTAATGGGCTAACACTCCTGCCGAGCAGCAATTATTCCTCTTTTGTAAATTCAGAGAGTTTTTTAAAGTTTCGGAGGGTATTATGCATACGTTGCTAATCATAGCAATAACAAATAATCAACTTTGACAATCGACGAGGAGACAAGCTGACGTGTTTAAATGAAAGTTCATTCCGATTTTTATTTTCTCGATTTCCGCTTCAATGGTATCGGATTGCCGAAAATGGGCTGGCGCTTAAGTTTATTCGGCATCGAGTCCTCGCTCCTACTTAATGACAGAATAACAGGTGAGCAATATGGCACATGTACCATCTGCTGGCTCAGGCAAGGTCACTCTGCCTTCAATCCCTATACCTGGCCTGCCAGACGTTTCGATACAGGGAGGGTTCACACTGGGGATAGCGCGGGATGGGACCCCTTCGGTTTCTAACCCGACTATCACGTTCACCATTGGGCCTCGGCAGACCGACCCCGTTCCGCCGCCACTACCGCCAATTGTTGGTTTCCCGCCAGATCCAACTCCAGGGCCGTACCCGCCGCCGGATCTTAACCCGTTCCCGCAGCCTGAGCCTGAGCCTGAGCCTGAGCCTGAGCCTGAGCCTGAGCCTGAGCCTGAGCCTGAGCCTGAGCCTGAGCCTGAGCCTGAGCCTGAGCCCGAGCCTGAGCCTGAGCCTGAGCCCGAGCCGGCGCCGGAACCTGCACCCGAACCTGCACCCGAACCTGCACCCGAACCAGCGCCCGAACCTGCACCCGAACCTGCACCCGAACCAGCGCCCGAACCAGACCCCGGCGACGGAGAGGAGTTTTCCGCCTTATTGGACACTGCCCCGGCAACAGTCCCCGGCTACTACCTCGGAAATGTGCCGAAGAACCAGGTTCCGAGCGCGCCAAATGGGGTCTATTTTTCTGGGCAGATAGGAATCCAAATTAACCCTGATGGAACGCGTACAATCAAGTTGTGGAAAGTATCTCTAAATTTCGCGTGGGCAGGTGGCGGAACATCGGAGATTCCTCAACCCAAATAGCTTGGTGTAGCGGGTATGCGGCGCACACTAGGTCGCATTCCCGCTGAGTATTCCAGCGCATACTCATCCGGGTGACGAATATGAGTGCGATTGATACCGACGCTAGCGTTCGGATGGAGGTTCTATCCGATAGCCCTCGCGTTGTCTTACACCACAACGCAATAACGGTCGACACTGCTTTCGCCATCATCTCGGCGGCGCTGCCAGGATTAACTCCAGCCTTGTTGAGCGGCGAAGCGGGTGGTCTGGTAGATCGAGCGCGGTACGCTGAATCAACATGGTTGACACACGACCTGAATGGTGCAACGCGCCGCGTTGTTGGAGTCGTATCAAGCATCGCAGGCATAAGTGCGCAGCGTGCTGAAAAACTGCACGTCGTCAGATATCGAGAAGGCGGTGAATACCGCGCCCATTTCGACAGCTACGATTTGAAGACTACACGCGGACAGCGCTGCACGCTGACCCGCGGTCAGCGCATGCTTTCGGCATTGCTCTATCTAAATGATGGATTTTCTGGCGGAGAGACTGCCTTTCCAAAGCTCGCGTTGACTGTATTTCCGCGCGCTGGTTCGGTTCTAATATTTGACAATTGCCTAGACGATAGAGTTACACCGCACCCTGGCTCTCTTCACTGTGGGCAGCCCGTGCTTGCTGGTGAGAAGTGGCTGGCCACGCTGTGGTTTCGCGAGCGATAGCAGGCTACGGATTTGTGAGCGGTCGATGATGGCGGCTGTATGGTCTGTACGTCCGCTTCCCGTCTACATTTCGCCCTTGGGAGGCCAAAGCCGAAAACGACCGAGTCGGGTCGAGTTCCGCCGACCGCATCAATCAGATCGCCCTCTTCGCGGGTGCGTTCAGGCCATCCGGTTCACCTCGATGCCGACATCGCGTGGCATCACCGGCTCAATGACACCAGCAAGTCGGTGAGCGCAGCGCTGCAGACGAGCCCTGGCAACAGCTGAGAAGTCTTCGCCACGCCAGCCGACCGCGATGCGTTGCGCGCCAGTGTCGGTACACTGTGGTCGGTGTCGAAGGGAACCACGGTCTACGGCAAGTTCACCGTGGAGGAGGGTAACCGCACCCACGACTACGGCGGTCAGGCTGGCGTGCAGTGGGCGTGGTAAGCACCGCGTCCGGAAGGTGAAACACGGCTGCGCCCGCACATGAGCGCAGCCGTGTTGTTTGAGTGGGGTCGTGCTAGGTAGGAAAAGCCCGTCCAAAGGTCAGGGTTTGTGGGGGTTCGATTTAAGCGCGTAGATGCGCGGCGGATCAAGCCGCAGCTTTTTGACGGACGAAGGGTGGGGCACCGTACAGACAGGGAAAAACGCGTGGGTACGTCGCCTACACTGATTGCGACCAGGGTCGAAAGGAACAAAAACATGCCCGCCACCCCGCTGGTAGCCGACTTTCAAAGCCAAGTCAGAGACATTCGAGCTGTTTTCGATCGATTGGAGGCCGCGGCCGCGGCACTTCATCAGGTGGTGCCCGCCCCACCAGCTACCGCGGCGCAGCACCCGTTAGCCGCGCCAGTAGACGGCTTGACAAACAAGGTGAGAGAACTTGGAGCCATTGTTGGTGAATTGGAGGCCCCAGTCCCTGCAGGTGTTGGGGCGCCACGCGATCCGGTAACCAGATTTCGAAACAAGGTTACGGCGATTACAACCGATATCGGCGACTTGGCGGCGAACGCTACTCAACCTCCCGGAGCGCCCCAGGTCTTTCAGGATAAGGTTGGGGACCTTCAGGCCGTTGTTCCTCAATTGGCGGCTGCAGACGATGCACTTGAAAAGTTGCTCCGGGTAGAGGAGTTTAAACAGCGGCTTAGGGATATTAAAGCCCCGGTCGAACAATTGGAGCTAGCGGCCAACCTAGCACTTGGTCAGGCGATCCCGCCGGCCCTCGACTTTACTCGCTTCAATGTTTATCCGCCGCTTCACGGAAAGTTCTGGTCTCGGGCGCCAGACGCGTGGTGGCGCCAGGGGCAGTTTTGGTTTTGGTCTGGCGGGCTCGCCTCATTGTTTTTGCTTGCGATCACAGTGTGGGTGGCGTTGTCCGCCCCTCCGTGCGATCGGCCCGATTCGGTGATCGTCGCTGCAATCTTATGGGGGGTGGTGCCTCCAATATTCTGGTGGTGGCACTGGTTTTTTTTCTTCCCCCCTCATCGAAACGCGGATAGTCTGGAGACCTTCAAATATGGAGCGCAGCTGGCGCTTGCCATCTGGGCCGCTGTGGTAGTCGGGCTTGCCGCTTATTCGACGAGCGACTACTTCAAGCCGCCGCCGCTCGATGACAACGGCGAACCGCGTGCGTGCCCCTACCCCGTTGCTCCCGTTCCGGCGGTTCGTGTTCCCCTTCCGCGCCTTTTGTTCCCGTTCCGTCTGGCGGTTCCCGATTTTGCTGTTCCCGTTCCGGCCTCTGTTGCTGCTCAGGTGTCTGCTCCGGTTCAGGCGTCTGCTCCCGCGCCAGCGTCTGGTTCCGCTCCAACGTCGGAAACAGCCAATAAAAAATGAAGCAGTTTTCGGGAGCACTGTCCCTGCCCCGGAAGATGCCCGGTTGATTCGGAAGGCTGCTGAATGAGGCTGTCGGCGGAAATCGACACCGATGCACGAGCGCAATAGTCAATCTTCCAGCGCCTTGCGGAGTGCACGAGCAAAGCGCCCCCGAAGGGATGCGAGACGAGTTTCCCGCGTTCGGGCGATGAGTAGCCCCCAACCTCGTAGCCATGGTTGGGGCATCTTGCTCAGTCGAACCCAAGCGGCGCCAGGAGATCCTCGACCTGTGACTGGTCCTGCACCACGTCCGCCTTGCCTTCCGGGTTGATTTGCGGACCGTTGAGCAGGCCTTCGGGGCTGCCGCTCGCGGACGGCTCATTGGCGAGCGCCGCGGCCTGCCCGGCAAACTGCTCGCGCCGCTCTGGTGCGATGTTCCCCAAAACTCTGTTCGTCGCGTCATCGGTCACACCGGCGTTCCGAAAGAGAACTGACCCGAAGGTTGCCTTCTGGGAAGATGCGGCTATCGGTGAACCCTTGGCGCCGGCTATCGATTACCGGTTTTATCAATAGCTGTTGGACCGCTCCGGAGCGACCTCGCCGTAGCCGGCGGGCGGATGTCGGCCGGCACGCGCCCGCCACCTGTCGCGATGCGGCGTCCGGCCGACGCCAATCCGTCAGGCTGCTGCGAGGTCGTCCGAGTGCGCCACAAATCGAGCAGCGGTCGTGGCCTGCTCAACCATCGCTTCAGCCAAGCGTGCTTGGCGGGTCCGCCGTTCGGCTAGGCGCTGACGTAGATCTGTGCACAGTCCCCGGAGTTGGTCGAGTCCCGCGACGATGCGAGCTTGCTCGGCGGCCGGCGGAATAGGAATCGGCATGTTGACAACCACGCCTTGGTTTATCTTTGGCATGTTCCCTTGGGTGCCCGTCGCCTTTCCCTTGAAGTATTGACGGCCGAAGTAGGAAATCAGGTATGCATGGATATAGCGAACGTTGACGCTGGTGGAAAGGCGTAACCGCATCATCAAGTCTGGATACATGAAAAGATCGTCTTCCCGATCGTAGATGGCAGCAATGCCGACGTAATCCAGAGAGTTCGCTCGCTGTATCAACAAATCTCCGCTCTTTAGAAAATACTGCTCCGCCGTCGGCACTGGGATGTCCACAAACTTGAAGCAGTCTTCTTTAAAGTAGCCCTGCGTAGTTGCGCTGAGGCTCAAGCAACGTACGTCGGTCTCAGTAGGTGACGGTTTCGGGGAATATCCATTGTTCGGTCCTTTGAGTATCAGCTCACCGAGTGAACACCACGCCCAGTGCTTAGGCGCCTCAAACGGTTGATCATCCTCTCCTGTCTCCGCGGAAACCGTGCTCCGCTTGATTTTCCCAGCGGTAGCTAGGGGCTCCTTTTCTGAACGAATGCGGTTCAGCAATGCGTCTACAGGTTCATCATTCGGGTCGGCCTGTACCAGCAACCCGCGTACAGCGAGCTGCACAATGGTTCCCTCAAGCACATCCACTGCCTCGGTTCGATCTAGCAGCAGATCGAAATGGGCGGCAACACGATCCCAGCTTTCGGCGAGCGCGTGCGCCGACTCGCTCGCGGCCAGCGCAGTGAACAGTGTCGCGGTCAGCCTCGCATGCTGCTCGGCCTCTAGCCGACCGCGCGTTTCGAGTTCGTCACACAGTCGCATCAGCTCGCCAACTTTGGCGACGATGCGACGCTGCTCGGCTAACGGCGGGATCGGGATAGGTAGTTCTTTGAGACGTGACGCCTTGATACCTGTCGCGGTCATTCCAGATGCTGCAGCGGACAACCGCTCCTGAACCTCCTCAGACATCATAGCGAAACGGAGGTACGGACCTACAGACAAGTCATGTAGCTGAAAGCAGATGACGCGCTGAGCCAGCGCGAATCGTTCGCTGATATCAACCAACGCTATGTTTCCAAGAGGGGCTTCAGTGGTGAAAAGCAAGTCACAACGCAGACCGACATGAACCGGTTTCTCCCACCTGCGCAGCGCCCAAGGGCGGTGCGTTACCGTGCGGACAATTCCGGCTCGCATGCCTTTCGGGTACGATGGCCGGTTTCTTCCCGCACGCCCGCGCCATGCCGAAGTTCTTTCTGGTTGCCTTCGCAATTGCTGCATCCTCCTCGTTTGCCGCCCCGGCAGTCGACAATGCCAAGCCTGAGCACTCGCGGGCCCTCGCTGATGCACGCCATGAGCCAACCGCGTCCGGCACGGCTCAGAACACGTCTCGGGCCGAGGCCACGGCAGAGGGTGCCAATCGGGCTGTCCAGAATGTCGCTTCGGCTGCCGCATCGACTGCTGCGGTCCCGAACAGCCCCGCAGTGAACCCGCGCGAAGGCAACGCAAGCACTTCGGATCGGACTGCAGCTGAAGGCAAAGAAGGGTTCACGATTTCGGGTCTGTACGTGAAGGTGAGCGACTTGGCGATGGTGTTGGTTACGTTGCTGCTCGCGGTTTTCACGTTCGCCCTGTGGCTTGCGACCTGGGGACTTTTTAAAGAGGCGAGGTCCGCCGGATTGACCGCAGAAAAGTCTGCTACCGCGGCGCTCGAGAGCGCAAGGGTCGCGGGCGAGATGGTGAACGCGATGATCGCCCGGGAGAGCGCACGGTGGATTGTTGCCGGGATGGGCATGCAGCTCAACGCCATAGCCCGGGCGAACTCCGGGTATACGGGGGTCTTGACTGTCGACCTGAAAAACATAGGCAGGTCAGATGCTGAAGTCGTCAGCACTGCAGTGAAGACAGCCTTCGGCAAGATCTCCCCGGAACCGGACTATGGGGGCGCAGACGTGGTTGACGCCAGCAGCTTTGGCAACACCGTGCGGGCAGCCTGGATCCATCAAATCAGGCTCCCGATCACGGGACACATTGGCCTAACCGAGACGCAAGCGAGAGCCTGCAACAACGGAGAACCCATGTGGCTCTATGGATACATTCGGTACCGCGACTACCTGAACCGCATGTGGGTGACGGGCTTCATCGGACAAGTGACATCAAGCGTCAACTGGTTCCCGTACAGGGGGGCCGCCGGCGACGACACTGGGGGTGGCGCGTTCCTGCCGGTCGCTTCAAATGTTGGGGCGGATGCCTACACGTACACGCGTCTGGAAGACGAATAAGGCTCATCGCCTCGACGCGAACAAACTGAACACCGGGTTGTATCGCGACCGTTGTTTTTTGTACAAACTCGGCCGTGTGAACGCTTCATATTTGAGGGATAGAAATGGCCAAGTCAATCAGCCGCTTTTTTGCGGACATCGGGATGCCCCTGCACAATGACCGCTGGTCTTGGGGTGCGGAGCGGGGGAACGTCATTATTCTTCGCGCGTGGGCGGATGAATACGACTTGAAAACTCGCCGAGTTGGCGTGCTGCATATTCAAACACTGGTTGAAAGCGCTTCGGCGGGTCGCGACGAACGCGTGCGGCAGCTGAAGAAGATCTGGCAGGGGGGAATAGCCGCTTACACGATTGTGGCGACTGCCGTGGATCCAGTCGCCAGCCAACGGTCTATCGCGTCTTATCGCGATGACCCCTTTCCCATCGCATCGATCGAGGTTGACGATGACGGTACCCTGTTCGCGCAGTGCGCTTCGAAATGGGTCTCAGCGCGCGACTTCCCCACTCACGCCGAGAGCCATCTGACCGATGCCGGCAATGGCGACTTCCCGATCGACGGATCGCAGGAAACCGGTCTGTCGTCGTCAAACACACAAGCGAAACTGCCGTACATCAGGACCTGGCTGATCGATGTCGCCCGGCGGCGATCAGCGGTCAAATACGCTGAGCTCATGAACGGGTTTGACCTATGGTATGGGACGCTTTTCACGGCGCTGAAGTCGCTTGGCGAGGAATGCGTTGCTGCCGGCGAGCCGGTGATTACATCCCTCGTTGTGCAGAAAGATACTGGGCGATGCTCGGATGGATTCCGGAAGGTGTTCGGGATTGAAAATGACGCAGCAGAACGTGAGCGGTGCTACGACTACTGGAGTGGCGCCGAGCTGGCGTCAGTGCCCGGACCACAGCCGCAAAATGTGGCTGCCGCAGATGCGGAGACGACAGACCCGGAGCCGGGGCAACAAACCGAACTTGACAAGCGCGTCGCTCGCTTTATGACTGTCGAGGTTCGGCAGCAGCAGCCCGCATTCCGAAAGGCCGTTTTCGAAGCCTACGACGGCCGGTGCGCGGTTTCGGGTTGTGACGTTCCGGAGGCACTCGAGGCCGCTCACCTCGCTGGTCGCAACTGGCGAGAGGGGCATAATGAGGCAACTGATGGAATCCTGCTCCGGCGCGATCTTCACACCCTGTACGATCGTGGTCTGCTTGACTTCGATGACGGCATCGCACGTTTCAGTCCGCGCGTGTTGCACCACTACGCCAGCCTTGACGGCGCATCGGTTGACGTCAGCATCGAAAGCGCACTTTCGGTCACTAGTGATGAACTTGGCCAGCTTGCCACAGGGGGATAGTCGCAAGCGTCGTTGACAACCGGCCGCTCGCCTCATGCGAGAATAGGCTGCGGCGCATAGCATGCCTAGCACGGCCAACCAACGAGTCGGCCGTGCACCGCGCTTACGGCCCGCCGCCGTATTGGACAGGGCTGGCGAGAGACGGAGATCCGCTTTTGAGAATTCACTCGAATACGATCCGCGGGATGCAGAGGGAGACAATCCAGTTAGGCTGGTCGACTACCTCGCTGATACGCAGATCGGCGCAAACGCTGCACACCAGGTATGCATCGATTGCGCTGATGTGATGCTGTCTCGTCAGAAGGTCGATCATCCCGGAGACGGCAACCCGCGCACCTGGAACGGCTGCACCTACGCGAATGAGGGCCCGCGCCATGCTTACCGAATACCTGTTCCGCGACGATCATCGCCTGGACGAATACGCCAGCCAGATCAATCCCTCGCTCACGGTGATCGAGAAAACCAAGGAGTGGACGGCGGGCCTGAGCCTCACAGGGCCAAAGGCAGAGGCGAAACAGGGTGAGCGCGCGCGCGCGATGACCCAGGACGAGAAGGCAAAGCTCACGCTTGATTACCTGCGGGCCAATGGGGGCGTCCACGAGGGGCGACCAGAAGAGCGTGCCTTTGACTCCAAGTCGGGTAAGGGGAATGTGAAGTTCGTTATCGAACAAAGTCGAGCATCGCGTGTGGTGGTGCCTTCCAATATCTCCGGTAAGGACTCTCCGGGATTTGTCCTCTGGTTATCCAGATCGGAACGGGACGTGAGTGCGATATACGAGTACAGCCTTTTGTGCCTGCTGGAGGATGTGGATGTCAAGGACGATCAGCCAGTATGGGGCGGCGGCCTGCGGATGTCGGCATACTCTGCGCTTCAGTCGCTCTACTATCACGCACACGCCAAGATCGCTGATAGCGCGCTCGCCTCCCGCTTTTCAGACTTGGTCTGGGACAAAGCTGACTTCCTCAATTTCTGGCAGAAAGCTGAAGATCACAGGGTCTCGCCCGATCTCTGCTTCGAGAGGACAGATGAATTCGACGTCGACCCGGAACAGACGCTAGCGCAATGGGGTTGTTTCGTTTCCGCGCCGAGAGAAATCGAGACGCTTTATCGAATTCGCGAGGTCGGCAGTGGATCTCACAACCACAATTTCATCATCTTCGGCTACCCCCTCTGGATATCCGCGCTGAGCTAGCTCCGGGGGTCTATCGGCTTCAAAGCTCGGGCTGCCGATTTGGTCCGCCAGCGCGACGGTGTGCCGCGGTGAGTGGGCGCGGATCCTGAACGGCTGGTCGAACCCCAGCGGTGGGCGCTCAGGAATGGCGGACGCCGCAGCAAGTGAAACTGGGCGTTAAGCTCGTTGAACTTTTTCACCAGCTGGGACACGAGCGGCAGGTCAGTGTGCTGCGAATACCGAAAATGTTCATCGCCTGAGGCCGCAGTGCACCGGCGGCTGCTTTAGCCCACCTTCGTTGCAGGCCCATCGAGTACACGCCTGGATTCCCGCCACGGATCGCCGAAGTTCGTTCCGTGCGCGTTCTCCATCAAACGATGGAGGCTGTAGCGATTCGCATCGCTTAGCCTTAGTACAGGAGCCAATTGCGTGCGAGTGCCACCTCGCGCTTTTGACCTTTCCGACTGGGAGCCTCAAATGAAAAGATATCTCTTTGCGGCGAGGAACCTGTTGGCGCTAGCCGGCGTCCTGGGTTGCTCCGGGTGTCCTATCCCCCCCGGGCCGGCGAACACCGTCGTCATTTACTATCGAGAGCCATTCGATTTTCAAAACTATTGGGATCCGCTCAATCCCAATGGCAATGCGCTGGAAACTGGACAAGGCAGTACGGTTCCTTTCATCTCGGTCACCTGCATCGAGAATCACACCACAGGTCCTTTCCACTTCGATCCGACGATGCTGGTCGTAAATCTGGGAAATAGCGTTCCAGCTTATTCTGGCCTGCTGACCGCGACTGGCCGCGTCGTTGTCGTCTATGGACAGTATTGGAATCCGCCTTCTGCGTTGGGGATGTACGCACTTGACGTGTCGGCAAATGCCAACTTCACGGCGCCGCAAAACCCAGTCTCGTTCAACGCGATAACCAACAATGCAGACACTGATCCTAACGATCAACCAGGCTCATCGATCCAGGGCGACTCCAATCACGTGTCTCGCCATGTCGTGTCGTATTGCACCAATGCCAGTGACGCGTGGAGGGTCGGCTGGCAATGCACCCCGCCGCTGAACCAGAACGGTCAGTACGTTTTCGTCCAGACGTCGCAAGTGGACGCCAACGGCAACGGCTTCGACCCGGTCTGGGTAAACAGCGTTTATCCACAGGACTTCGCTGCGGCGCAGATCAGGTCCGACCCGCCACTGGTGCAGAACCTCGCTGTGCCGAGTTGTCCGTAGTGTGACCGACCTGAAGGGGTAACAGCGGGTGCTTTACTTCGCACCCGTTGTGGCTTTTCGAAAGATTGCCGAGCGGTGATACGCCAGATAACGACGGTGCGCCGCGGTTAGCGGGGAAGAGGCGCCGCATTTGGCGTTGCGGTACAGGCGCCAGGAATGGCAGGACATCATGGAACACGTCGCTTCTGTGGCATGGAAGGTTGCGGAACTTCTGGACCAGGTTCGGAAGGACCGGTCAGACTTTGTTCTTGAGCCCGCCTATGCCAACCTACGACTTGTTCTGACGGCCCGCATTGGCCTTCTCGAGCAGCTTCATTGTGCCCGCGACGAAATGAACGCGTACCTCAAGTCGTTGAAGTCTCCGAGCGCGTGGCTGAGCGTCGGCCGCCATGCCGGTTTGCAAACCGCCTCAAAGCCGCTAACTCGTATGACCGTCGGCGTCGAAGGCGTAACCGTTCACCCGGCGCGCGCACCCGTAATCGTTCGGCGTCGAGACGGCCGAAGTTCCAATGCCTGAACATGGAGGGTCTGCCGGTAGACGGTCGCGCGATCGTTGACGACCAGTGATTAGATCATCAGTGCGGAACAGGATCAGAGGCCCGCCTGACGGGCATCTTCCTCCTTTGTGCCACGCACCCAGGACCTTGACGGGACGCGGCAGCACCCACTGCCTTTACCCGATGATCCAGGGTCGGACCATTACGATGTCTCGAGCCGAATAGGTTGGCAGCAATGTCAGCCAGCCCGATTCGCCCTCGTAGTCACGGTTGCGCGCGTCGGCCGGCACCTTCAAAAGCCGCGATTTCCCGATGATGGTGCCGTCAGCCGCCTGGCATAGCAAAGTCAGCCATTCGCCTGATATCTGCGATCGGTACGGAACGACGCGTCCACTGTAGACGAGCAACACGGCGTTGTCCGCGGCCGACCGCGCCACAAGCTTGATCGCCGAATTTTCGATCTGCGCGTCCTGCTGCATCACGATCGGCACACGGAAACTTTGCTCGAAGCGCTGTTCGCTGGCGCTCACCGTCGTGCCGTCATTCGGCGGATTTTGCGCCTGGGCGTGTGCAAGCGGGGTATCGATGCATACCAGCAGCGTGATCAACAGCGGGGCGAATCGAGTCAGATTGCGTTTCATACGTAAGCGACTCGTTCCGGCCGTTATAGACGGTGGCTGAGGGCGGCATCAAAGTGGTGCCCATCATTTCCGATCTGATGGGCATCACTTTGACACAGTCTGCAGAGAAGAAGCCGGGTACACGAACGGGGCGCCCGAATTACCCCCGGGAGCTTCGTGAGCGACTGGCAGCGGCCGCTTGCGAGCCGGGCGTATCAGTCGCAAAGCTGGCTCGGGAGAATGGCATCAACGCGAACATGCTGTTCACCTGGCGACGGCGATATCTGGCCGATCAGCAAGCTCGATCTGCCGGGCTCATTCCGGTCGTATTGCTAAGCGACACGCCGACGGAGGTCATCGCGTCAGCCCCGGCAGAAGCGCAAGTGCAGAGCGCGAAGCCTGTACCACCTGTCGGCACGATCGAGATCAGGATCGGTCGTGCGGTGGTTAAAGTGGACGGCCTGGTAGATGCCGATATGCTGCGGATCGTGCTGGGCAGTCTGCGCTCATGATCTCCCTACCGGCAGGCACGCGCATCTGGATCGCTGCGGGCGTCACTGATATGCGATGCGGGTTCCAGGGGTTGGCTGCGAAGGTGCAAACCGCGCTTGAGGAGAATCCGCTGGCCGGCAACGTCTACATCTTCCGGGGCCGTCGGGGCGATCTGGTAAAGATTCTCTGGGCTACGGAGGACGGAATCTGGCTGCTCGCGAACTAGCTGGATTCATACTGCAACTCCTATTCGCGGCTCAGAGGGTTTTAGATGCTACGCTCGCTGTGCGCCGCTTTCGCACGGTCAGTGAGTCGATCCCATCTGCTGCTGTGCTTCACAGGCGGGTGGGAATCCGGGACTTCATAGAGGAACGCATAATCGTTATAGGCGTGTCGTTTGACAAGGCCGTATTCGACCCACCTGGTGAGTGTTGCTTCGTGGACGCCGAGTCGAGCTGCAGCTTCCAGTTTTGTGAGCATGCCGCGGTCGCGCAGTCTGTCGCGGCGGGATCGAAGTCCGTTTCGCTGTGCGATGTATGAGACGCGCAGAGCGTCGAACCGAATGTTGCTCTTACCCGGACGGACACAACCGCCGGGACGGATGCCACGATCATTAAGGTGCTGCGCAATCTGAGAGCATGTATGGTCATCGAGAAGCTTGTCGATGAGCTCGAGGACCTCTGGCTGGGTTTTGACCTGTTGTGCAGATGTTTTGGGATTCTGCGCCGTGAGCGTTTCAGTCTTGCCGGCCTTGAAGCGAACGTGAATCTTTGTTGTCCCTTCGTCTGGAAGTTTGACCAGAGTGACGTCCTCGACGATGTAGGCCAGCAGCCGCTTTCGCTCTCGATTCGCCAGCGATGGATCACGCCAAAGTGCTTTGAAGTCCGCTGTCATTGCGATGAGCCGCTCGCGGATCGCATCGTCGAGTATGAGACGCTCCTGCTGCTGGCTACGCTCCCTTTGTTCTCTCGCGTCGGCCAATATGCGCAGCTTGTCGTTCCATTCTTGCTCGAGTGTGTCGGCGACCAGTCGGTTACTTGGGTCGACCAGCATGAAGCGTCGTTGCGCAAGATCTGCATCGAACCGGGCGCGTTCGATAGCGCGCAGGCGTAAACGATCGGCATCATCGTGGCGCGCTTCGATTTCCTTACGTATCTCCCATGCCAACTCAACGGCAGCCGGAGTCATCGACGCGACGATCAATGCGCCAACTGCTTCATCAATCGGCGCTCCGGCAATTGACTGGCAGCAAGGTTCTCCACGAGCGCCTTGTGCTCGATCGCAGACGTACCAGGCTTCCTGTCGTGCGCGTCGCGTAGCGTACCGGAGCCGGAGATACCGACCACAACGACCGCAGATGGCGCGTCCCTGCAGAAGAGCAGCTCCCTCGCGAGGTGGCGATGATCGCGCGACTTTATACCCGCGACCATTCGTCTCCAGAACAGCAAGGTTCTGCTGATACTGCTCCCAGGTAATGTATCCAGGATGGGCGTCCGGAATGCAAGCAAGCCAGTCATTGCGGTCACGCTTTTTCGGCACTTTCCGCCCGTCTGCGAGTTTGCGATAGTGCCTCCGGCCGTAGGCGTAAGCGCCTGCGTAGCGCGGATTGTTCAACATGCGAAGTGCCGTCGACGCGGTGAGGTGCTGGAAGACCAGGAACTTCGCGTTGCGCATACGGGATGGAAACAGGAGGCCTTCCTTCTTGAAGACCTTGACTGTCTGGCTGGCAGAGCCGACTCGCAAGAACGTCTCAAAGAAATACGTGATGGTCTCTCTGACCTGGGAATCTGGGTCAAGCACTACGTTGCCAAGGTCGTCATATACGAAGCCGGTCGGTAGCACGCACCGATACTTGCCTCGATTCACCTTGTTCAGAATGCCGCCTCGTAGGCGCGCTTTGAGAACATGAAGCTCCGCTTCACTCATTGTTCCTTTGAGCCCAAGCAGGAGCCGGTCATTGAAGCTTGCTGGATCGTATATCCCGTCTTCGTCGAGAATCAGCGTATCAGCGAGCGCGCAGATTTCCAGAAGCCGATGCCAGTCAGCATTGTTTCGGGCCAGGCGCGACACCTCCAGGCCCATGACGATGCCTGCGCGGCCCATGCCCACGTCAGTGACCAATCGTTGAAACCCCTCCCGCCAGGACGCCGATGCTCCAGACTCCCCCTGGTCGCTATCGATAGTGACGATCTGCGCGTCACGCCAGCCGAGCGCCGTCGCGCGTCCACGCAGGGCATATTGTCGCTTTGTGCTCTCGACGTTCTCGAGGACTTGCCGCATCGACGACTGCCGGACGTAGAGGTAAGCGCTCCGTTCGAGGTGGTGAGGCTGAACTTTAAGGGACGCGTTCACGATGTTCTCCGCTCATTGACCGTCACAGCCATGCCTGCGAGTACGTAGATAAAGCCTTGACGCTCGATGGGCTGAGCGTTCGACGATGACCGGGTAACATTTGGTTCGGGCGGTGCACGCCCCGGAACCATCATGCGTGCCCACGCCCACATCCCTCGCGCAAGGAAGACGCTGAGTCCGCGCCGGGCTTCCACAGGCAAGGCCTGGCCAAGAGCGGCGGAACGCATCAGCTCGTATTGCGCGGTGATCGGCGCCGACACGGCCGACGGCCAGGCACAGCATCCCTCTATTCCACCGTTTTTTTTACACCGAACGCTCGCTCGATCGTTCTCGGGTGTACATCCAGACCAAATTCTTTGCGAACTAGCTTTGCCAGTTCGCGCGCCCGAAGTGGTTCTCCGGGCGTGTGTTGTAACTTGAGGAACGCCAACACCTCGCCCTGGATCTTGTGCGGACCATGCGGCCCTCGTTTCCTTGGAACCAGTCCTGCGATTCCTCCTTGCTCGAAGTCCGCTCGCGCCTGATAGAAGGTTGGCCGCGAAACACCATATTCGTCGGAGATCTGCGTTATGGAGGCCTTCTCAACAGAAACGCGACGCAACATCTCATACTTGACCTGCACAGCGTCATGGGGATCGAAGAATCCACCCTCGTGGAACTTGGCATCGAGAACGTTCGACGGCGTTGGATTCAGCGTACCGTCCTCCGCGAGGACATCCGTCTTCGAGCGCTTGCGTTCATTGGGCGGCACATTCACTCCAAATGGCTGCAGTTCACTGTAATTAAATTATGCCGCGCAACAGGCTTTGTCAAGCTCTAGGACGTTCAGTTTCTAACCTTCATAGTGTAGCTATATACCCACGATCTATGACGCAGCTTCGGATTCAGCGGCGTTAATTACCTTACATTTGCGGCAAAAATCTCTTTACGGTCAAGTACCGCTCCCGGCACGCCTGTACGAAAGACGTCTCACGAGTAGCACAAGCTCCATCAAGTCGTTGACCGTGAACAACGCGCGCTCTCGTCCCATAGAGATCTCGGGATCAGGCTCGCTCATATCGGTCCATTTCGGAGGAACGGAGCAATAACTCTTGTCGTCGATGCGCAGCAGGAGACGCCGGCCAGACCGGTTATAGCGCTCACCGACACAAAGAAGTTGCTGTCCGCTGAACGGGTGGAACGGGTGGGTGATGCGGACAAGATGTTCTGTGGCAGCCCCAGAGCCTGCATTTCGAGGTATGTTACAAGCGACTTGAACGAGGCCGTTTTATATGGCCCAAAGCTGACGGTGGCAAGGTCCATCTGAGCTCTGCGCAACTGTCGATGCTGCTTGAGGGCATCGACTGGCGGCAGCCCCGTCGCACCGCCGCACTATCAATGTTGTAAACCGCGCGGCAGACTCGTAAACTACGGCGCATGTCGAACGGCGCCGATCTCCCTGACGATATCGAACTGCTGAAGGCCTTGCTGGTCGAGGCCCGTAGTCTGCTTGCCGAACGCGATGTCGAGATTGAGCAGCTCAAGGCGCAGATCGACAAGCTCAGGCGCATGCAGTTCGGTCGCAAGTCCGAGCAGCTGCAGCGGCAAATCGAGACGCTCGAGACTCAACTTGAGGATCTGGCCGCCGGGCGCGGCGTTGTGGATGTGCAGCGTGCGCAGGCCCGTGGGGCAAGTGCGTCCACCTCGAACACAACGACGGACGAAGCGGCTTCCAGGCAAGCGCTTGCCGCGCATCTGCCGCGCCAGGATTATGTGCTCGAGCCTGAATCAAGCTGCCCGGATTGCGGTCAACCAATGCGGGCGCTCGGCGAGGACTCATCCGAACAACTCGCCCGGGTTGCAGCGGCGTTCAAGGTCATTCGCACGATCCGGCGCAAGCTGGTTTGCCCGTGCTGCAGCACGATCACGCAGCCGCCGATGCCTGGGCTGCCGATCGAGCGGAGTATCGCCCATCCGAGCTTGCTGGCAGACATCCTCGTCTCGAAGTATGCAGACCACCAGCCGTTGTACCGGCAATCCGCGATCGCGGCGCGCGACGGCGTGACGCTTGACCGGGCCAGCATGGGCCGCTGGGTCGGCCAGTGCGAGGCGCTGTGCGCACCGCTAACAGAGGCGCTGCGCCGCTATACGGTGTCGGCCACCAAGCTGCACGCCGATGACACGCCGATCCCGGTTCTCTCACCGGGCAACAGGAAGACCCGTACCGGCCGGCTATGGGTCTACGTGCGCGACGATCGTCGCTCGGGCTCGACGCAACCGGCTTCGGTCTGGTTCGCGTACTCACCGAACCGGCAAGGCATCCATCCTCAAACCCATCTCGCCAGCTTCAAAGGGATTCTGCAAGCGGACGCTTACGCAGGCTTCGACGAATTGTTCCGCGATGGCTCGATACGCGAGGCGGCATGCCATGCCCACGCGAGGAGAAAGTTCTACGACATCCACGTGCGCACGCCATCTGACACAACACAAAAAGCACTCGAATATATTGGCGGGCTCTACGACATCGAGGCCTCCATTCGCGGCAGGCCCGTCGCCGAACGGCTGCGAATACGGCAGGAGAAAGCCAGACCACTGCTTCAAATCTACGAAGCGTGGCTCAGGGCAAAGCTCGAAACGCTGTCGTCGAAGTCCGATACGGCCAAGGCGATCAACTACACGCTGAACCAGTGGAGCGCACTGACGTTGTATTGCGAAGACGGTACGCTCGAGATTGACAACAACATCGCAGAGAACGCGCTGCGTTGTGTAAGCCTGGGCCGGAAGAATTTTTTATTCGCCGGCTCAGACAGCGGCGGCGAACGGGCAGCTGCGATGTATGCACTGATTGGCACTTGCGCACTGAATGACATCGATCCGCGTGCCTACCTCGACTATGTGCTAACCCATATCGGCGATCACAAAATCAATCGCATCGACGAACTCCTGCCTTGGCGTGTGGCCGACAAGTTGCACAAGCCAGCCAGTCCGCCACAGCCCTCTACCTGACCGGTAGCTCCAGTTCACAATCATGCTTTACGCGCACGCGAATGGACGAACGGTCCAGCTGAGGCGCTTACTTTCATACGTCACCTCATCAGGGGAAACCTGTGACGCAGTTTGCGCAATCTAGACCGGGCACACTATCCACGGAATGAATAAAGTCGCCGGGAAACGCTGGCGACCTTCCTACGGTTTTGTTGGGCGCCCAAGATGGCGTCGATGAGCGTCTGCGCACCTGGCACTACATGCAATTTGTCACCGATGTTCCGAAGATACGTCCTCACGGTGCTCTCTTCGATGTCCATCTCACGTGCGATCGACTTATTTGCCATACCCCTTGACGCCAGAATGGCAACGCGCATCTCACGGAATGTCAGCGGGAGAAAATCTCTCGGCGTAAAGCCTTCCGCGCTCTGGTTCGGCCCTGCTGCCACTCATACAGCAGGGCCGGTACCTTGTACCGTGCGATTTCGGCTTCGTCATCCTTGAATCTATACCTCACTTTGGCTGCCGCGGCTTCCTTCTCCGAATATGAACGCGATGCATCGGACGGCGGAGGATCCCGGCGATAAAACGTGATCCAGTCGAGCCCGACCGCGCTGTCGACTCCGCAGAGCATCAAATGCGCGATTCCGAATTGCCTCAGGTATTTGGCAAGTTCCTGCCCAGCGTGCCGGCCACTCTTCCCCCCTCTTATCGGCTTCTGCTTTAAGCTCGTCGTATTCGTAAACTGATACGACTTGCACGAGGCTGGGATAGGCTGCGAATAGCTGGCCAACAACGTCGTACGGCGCTTTGTCCTTGTACTCGACGAGAAACGATTCATCGATTTCCCGCATTTGGGCTTGTAGCCAGTGTCCGGACTCGTACCAGTGCGACAGAGATTTTTCGATATCTACTCTGCCGGTGGGTAAGCCTATTCCTGTGCCGAGGACGAAGGCGTCATAGGGAAACCCGAGGTCCTGCGCGCGGCTCTCGAATGTGTCGAAGTCCATGTTCCCTCCTCATTTCGTCGTCCTGTAGAGGCGACGGAATCCAAGCGCGGCCGAATGGTGATAGCGAGGGCTCGCGACCTTTCCCATTATGTTGGCGAAACAGGGCGGCGTGTGCCGCGGAAGATGCGCGAGCTGACTGGCAAAACTCCCCCGTCGTTTTGAATGACGACGGCCACCTCCGTCCTGTCGTGAGGCGGCTCGTTACGGTCCGGCGTCCGACATGCGACGAGAATGGGCACTAACGTACGGCCCAGGGTCAGGGAGATATTGGGCAATCGAACAGCACCAGCCCGCTCGCGGCAGGCTAGTATATGATTGAGGAGGTCCACCGCTGTTAGCGCAGCGGCGGACCCGGGCACTTCAGTGCAGACGGATCCACAGTTGGATGATCTCGAGCAGGATCCGCAACACGCGCTCGATGATTTGGGGATCGAAGTACACGATAGTCTCCCAGTCAACTGCCCATCCCGTGCCGCCGTCCCTACATGACGGCGGCACGATCCCTTCCCCCCGCAGGGGCCAGCACGATCCTCCTCGAAGCGAGCTTGCAGGAACAGAGTATTCCGATTTCGCCTCCCCAGATCGCCGTTCTCCGAATCGGGGCGAATCTCTGGATTGCAACAGCCACGACCTGGGGCTGCTAGCGCTTGAGGGCGACGATCCAAATTTCAACCCCGATACGCGGAGTATTGGGGCGGCGCCTGCCGATTCCAACCGATGCCCTGCCCCGCAGCCAAAAAAGTTCGCCTCTGGAACCGGCCGCGGTGCTTGGCGGTGAGCCGGTGATGGCGCTGAAGCGGCGAGAAAAAACCAAACCCGGCGGAAGCCGGGTTTGTCTGTTAACGCTTCAATGCCGCTAACTCGTATTAGCGGCATTGCGTTTGATGGCATGCAAATACCGCGTGCTCCGCAATTTCATGCTGACCCAACGGAATCAAACAACGCCGCCTGGCTGGCGTTATACGTCGGAAACCGTCGCCGTAAGCGCTCAGGGTCGAACGACTGCCGTCGAGTTGAGCCGGACGTGTCGGACCGGGTTCGGGCCAACTACAGACATTGGCGTGCATTACCGCACTGACTTTCGAGCGTCGTCTCCTTTCAGGTAACGGACGTACCACCCTCGGCAGCAAACGTTCCGTAGTCCTCTACCACCGCGCACGTTCGCACTTTGTAAGCGTCAATCGCAATCGTACGGTGTGCATTCACGAACTGTACGTTCCAACGGAAACTTGGAATGCGATCTGAGGACAGTCCGCTACGTCGCGCTTACGATGCTACTTGTTTAACGAATATGGGCGTGCCGACCACCACATTACTTATCGGTAACTTTCCGGCGCGCCGTAATTGACGCTTCGACGCCGGAAATCGACCCGCAAATAGTGCAACCCCCTCCACTTGCGGTACAACACCCGGGGCGGACGCACCGCCCGTGCGATACACCTCCTGCCATACATACGAGATTTTCTCGGAGATTGATTCTGCCGATTCCTGCGTCGAGAGCGAAGTCGCCGCCCCTAGTGGATTTATGGACGGACTAATTGACCCCTCGGGTGTTCCCGAAGCGCCGATTGCATGCTTGGCCGAGCCGCCCAAAAGCAGGGCGGAGGATTCCCGATGAAGTGCAATCCAATATCCTTCGTTTGAAATCATTCGACTCGCATGACCACGGAAACTAAAAAATTGGGGTGAATCAAATTCGGAAAGCGCAGAAAAATCGAGGAGATCGCCACTTTTTAAAAGTGTCTCGTAAATTATTTTCGTATTAGCGACTGCTGCTTTGACGTCACGATGACCAACCTCCGCCTCAAACCAAGGTGACTTGAATTTTAATTTTATAATAAGATCCTGACTCCATGTCCGCGGAAGCGTTTGTCTTAATATTTCAAGTTTCGCGTCGGATATATACCAATAATTTTCCATCGCACTAATTCTCCATTGTTATTTCTAGCGTGGGGTATGGGCGATTCTCACCGACAAAATCTTGGAAAAATAAGGAATATTCATCAAAATTCAATTGATCATTAATTAACGAGAACATTTCTGGATTCTTATCGATATCAATCACGGGCTTACCAAGTTCCAGCAGTATATGCCCAAGAATTGGAAGTGATGATGATTTTATGCCGAACCTGTCATTGCTAAGTAAATCATAAACAGTAACGAGTTGGTCAAGCTCTGTCCAGCCGATGTTTTGGCGGAAGTATTTGCATCGGGCGGTTGTTGCGGCTGCTTGAAGGGTACAGCGACCGCGACTTACGCATCCGATCAATCGTAAAACCAGACCTTCTGCAAATTCTGGATAGTCAGCGCTTCGTTCTGGAATTTTGTTAAATATTTGTTCTTGTTCTTCCGCTCCGAGATTACCATTTGCCATATATCTTTTGAGCGCCTCTTTAAGAATTCTTCCATGAGCAAGCTTTTCCCATCTGGATTTCCACTGATTTTCTGGGATGTCGCCATGGAGCATTGCATGAGCCTCCCCTAGAAGTTTTAGAGCAAAATCCTCCCAAAGTTCAAAATAGTCGAGATCGTCGGCAGGAGCGATTCTCAAAAGGTCATCTACTCGAATTGAGTTGGAAAGATGGTATGGGTCTGACAACGGTATGAGATACATTTCGGAACGGATTCCATACACTGTCGGCACCTTGATTACGATGTCGAATTTTTCTCTCTTTTTTAGATGCGGCAGAATTTTTCTGATGAATGCTTTTCTGCGTTTCTTTTTTAGTTTTGCGATTCGTTCCTTTAAGCTGGCCTCATATCCAAGTTTGCCATGCCATGACCCTCGTGCATTTGGCGCCTCAACAGTTCTGTTATGCGGCGGTCTCATCGGTGGGCCATCCCAGATATCGTCATCTGCAACAGACAAACGCAGTACGTAACCCCTTAAAGTCCGTTTGTCGTAGCAGAGGTACGCTTCGGCCTCCGCTCCATGCCCAAGCTGGTGGAGGATTTCGAATGCGCCAAAAGACATCCCCACATATTCTTCCGGTGTTGCCATATTTTCATCCCCCGTCAATCAAGCGCAGAGGTTGACAGCGGCCAAAGGACGTTAAACCTCTAGCAATTTTGCAAGCTTACGGCGCTCGATATATGGAATCGGCTATGGGACACTACTGATCAACCGGCCGGATTCTCATTCGGCTCGCGTAATTGATCTCTATTTGTCGTCGAATTTGAGTATAGTCGCTTCGCATTAGGGGTAGTCCCAATCACTACGGCCGACTTTAATACTCTGTGCGCTACCGCACATAGTAGTTTTGGGAAGGCATCGAACGACCCTAAGAGGCAACTTTATCTCTGCCGTTTCGGGCCATACAACGCGCCGTACACTGTGAAGCGGTCCAACAGCCCTGTCCGTGGAATTGGTGACTCGAATGACGTTGAATCCGGATTTACAAGAAGACGCCGAGCCCCGAAAAGGTCGAGCTACCAACATTGAATACGCGTCAACGCCGAAAGTCGAGCCGCCGATCAGGCCGATAGCCCTTCGACTGTGTTGCATCGACCGGTTGAATCCGCAGTCGACTCCGGCCGACCGCGTCGGGCAAGAAGCGGCGACAACCCGCCGTTCGGCGAGGGGCAATCCTGCCGTTGGAACGGCTGCATTGCTCCGTAACGTGACGGACGAACTATGCGCACAATGCGGACCTAACACCTAACGGACGCTCACTCGCGAGGCAGCCTTAGTTGCTCTTCTACCGTTCGGATTGCGCCGATCTCAAACGTCGCGCTTATAGCCAGCGAATGTGAACTGCCTTTCAGTCCATCGTCACTGCAGCGCCCGCCTCTTAAAGAGTCGTGAAATCTCCCGATAGGAAGGCCGTTAGAAACTGAACTTCCATGAATGCGCTACGGAGGAGTTTTCAAAGACCGCGATCTTGGTCACGGACTTCGTACGGCCGACGCGAAGTTTCGACGACACTGCGAGCTTCGACCATCCGGGAATCGAGAAGGTCGCGAATCCGCAATGGCGTCCAAGCGACTCGACAGTGCCGAGAGGCCAAGTGATCCACCAGAAGTCCGCACAGGGCTCGCTGCCGTCCTCGGTGCCGAGCCGGACATATATATTTCCCGAGAGGTTGACCTGGAAGAACAGTTCCTCGGTCGCCCCAGGTTGAACGGTGACGACATGGGGTTGCTCGCACAGACCCGCCTTCATCGTGGAACAGATCAGAAGAACGATAAAGGCCACACGTCTGGCCGGTGCGCGCAGGCTCGCAGGCACGCTTTCGGCCAAGCGCAAGTTCATCTCTGAATCCTCCTGCCACGAAAGAAGGCGGGCGACATCTCCCGCGTTTGCTATGGGCCAGTCGCACAGCCTATCGACCTCGACGACGGCGGCAAATAGCTTTGCACAATCAACGTGTTACGAATCAGGTTTTTGCCTTTATTCGAAGCGATAGGCGGGTCAGCAGTGATAGCTATGCGCCATTTAGCTATCAACCACCGGTATCGATGTTCACGTATACCGTTCCGTTAGAGATGCGTGTATCCAGCCCTTCCGGATTTGGGTTCCCGCTCCCGGCGGATATTTTGCGTACGACCTTATCTCCTTCAGTTTCCGTTACGGTTACGTCATATTTCCACGCGGGGTCCGTCATTACATCGTTTGCTCGTGGGTGGGTCGCTTGAAAGCTCGTTTGCGAGCCGTCAGGAGATTTCGCGTCAATAGTAACTGCATCGATGGCGGTTACTCCGTCTGTTAATGCGAAAACTGTGACGTCATAGTCGAACCAGCCCCGTCCTCTGCAATTTACTTTCTGAAACAAGATCTTGTCGGTCCCACAACCCCCTAAATGTGCGGGGACCTTGACGCATCGCTGACCAGCGATCTGAGGCGCACCAACTTGGGAATTGCAGTTTGCGCTGTGGATTGCAATCGTTTTACTCAAGTCTTTAGACGGATCAAGTCGATAGTTTTCCGGAGCGCAAAACTCTTGGTCGTCTTCATAACTGGCGTCGCAGTTGTTATCGCTCTTTGAGTAATGAAAATCTTGAGACCACGATTGAGATTGCTTCATGGTTCCACTGATAGTAACTAATACGTCATAAGACAGTGGCGGGCGGATTTCGACTGATTCACTGGGCGGCGCGGGCAACGTTTCATAGTGCTCCGGGCATACTAGCCACAGGTTAGTGCGAACCAATTGTGGTACGGCAAGTGTCACTGAAACAGGCCGTACGTCAGTCACTTGAGCGAGCACTGCGGCTGGTACCTGAATTGTCGCTTCGTCGCGTGAGCGAGAGATGACGTTGGCGGAGACACCCATAACTTCCGCAGCTGCAGCGGAACCCAGGTCCAAAAAATTCCCCCGAATCTTTAGATAGGGCGTATTTACTCCTTTGCGCATACTCGGCGGGTCAACATACATCGCTCGCGGAGTGAGCGTACGGCAAGGCAACGAATAGCTCGCATCGTACGCAGTAATGTCTGCGTCTTCCAAAGCAATTTGTGCTTGTCGCCCAGCGCTATTTTCGACTTGCAGTGTCGCTTCCTTTACCTGTCTCGTAAGGAGCAGGGCACTATTCGCGAGGTCTCGTTCGGCTCCAACCAGTTTGTCGATGCTGTCAGACATTCGGCCGCCAAATTGAGTATTTATATCGGTGATGAGATTCTGCGCGTTTGCGGTTAGAGAAGTACCAGTTGACCGAATTTCGCTAAGCAACCGGAGAAGCAACTGTCGATGACTGCTTTGTTGTACTCGCGACGTCTCTAGCTGCTTCCTGATCTGTGCACGCATCTGCAGGCGCAAACGGGCGATCTTCTCGTACAGTCGAACGGTCTTTGGAGCGAAACCTGTTGCGCTGGTTCTGTCTGCCGTTTCGATCAGGTCGAGGTGTCGCTGCACACTCTCCTCGATCTGCCGCTGGCGCTTGTCGAGCTTGCCCGTTGTGTAATTCAGGTCCCGGCTATTTGATGCCTTGAACTTGCTGCCGTCGATGGCTACCATGTCGCTGGATAGCAGCTTTAGTCCGCGACACAGTTCGATGAAACGCCGACATGTATTGCGAATGGCCGTGCCGCTGTCACGGCGAAAATCTGCGATTGTCTTGAAGTCCGGAGCGAGACGGCCTGTTAGCCACATTAGCTCGACATTGCGCTGACACTCGCGCTCCAGGCGCCGGCTGGACGGTATCCGGTTCAGATAGCCGTATATGTAGATCTTGAGCATCGCACCGGGGTGATAGGAGGGACGACCGGTGGTCGCCGGCTTGATGCCGGTGAAGCCCAGTTCCGCGAGGTCCAACTCGTCGACGAAGGCGTCTATGACTCTGACTGAGTTATCTGCGCCGATGTAGTCATCGACACATTCGGGAAGTAGTGCGACCTGTTTGCGGTCATCGCCTTCAACGAATCGCTTCATGAGTCACCCAGATCTCAGTGCGTTGATTCAGTTTAGGCGACCAACACGTTTTCACACAGGCTGGACCAGGACTGGACAGCGCCAGGCTCTCTAAGCTCGGCCAACTCTAGCGTGATTTTCGCGAGCGACAATATCAGCTCAATGACAAGAAAACAGGAGCACGAGGCGCCGCCGTGTTACTTGTCTGCCCTGAAGATTACTTAGGGAAAGAATCGACACCTATCCGGGTGGCCTCTCAGCAGCTGATTGAGTTCGCCACCTATTGCAAAGTGAACGGGTATAAACGCATAGTTTCCAAAACTCGGACCTTCTAGAAGCCGAGTCTGCGCCGATGCACTTGAGCTGACAATGACGAGCTTTCGCGGGCGACCAGCGAATTGCTTCGGACACTGAAACTCGACCTTTTGGGTCACGCCCTCTTCCACATCTGTGGTCAACTGTATCGGTAGCGGAGTATCTGGGTCTTGGATAACGTCGAACGTCACGGCAGAAGTCGCCAGGCGTCGCGGCCCAACTATATTTGCTTCATCCGCATATCCAAGCACAAGCTGAGCACTGATGGATTGCAGTGCAACTTTGCCATCAATGTCTTTTGGCTTGACTGTAGCAACACATGCCCCCTTTTCAGGTTGAGCGCAATGACCGGACAACAACAGTGTGAGTTCTGGTTTGAACCTGTCGTTGACCCACCCGGCGATGAGTATCAACATGAACACCACTGCCAAAGGCGCGATGGCAGAATAGGGAGCCGGACTTCGAACTATACCAAGCCCATTCATCGGGGAATTGCGACTCCACCTGTGCACGAGATGAGTGGTAATTGGAACCAGAAGTATCGCCAGGCCAATGACTGCTGTAGGGACCATATCGCTTGCTGGCAGTTCATGACCGCCCATGCGGCCAAGCATAATTAGAACAGCCAGCACCCCACACGCCACGCCGAGATGTATAAGCCCGACGGACACGGTCAGCGAAGCAAATGCGAACTGTCTTCGCCGACCATATCCTGGCACAGCGTTGAAGCTCAAGAGGCTGCACGCTGCGGCCGCAGCAATCAATGACGCAATGACCGGCAGGGCCAATACCTCGAACTGCCTCGAGAATACAAGATTGTGTATTGATGGCGGCGGAAACGCCGCCGCAATATTTTCAACAAAATACATCGTAGTGTCAGACAAGCCATCGCTTCTCGACGGTGCACGCTCAATATTCAGAGCATTCAGGTTCAGCGTGAACAGCAAAAATGCAAAGCTTGCTACCGCAGAAATTGTAGCCCCACAAAGGTAGGTCCGACATCTAAAAATCGGCGATTTTGCACCGTCTAAATCTGCATAGTCTCGAGCAGTCACTGCTAACTTGTACGTTTCAATTGCCTTCTCGACCCAAACATCAAAACTCAGAAATGAAATTGCCACTGCATGCACCCAGAGGTTGACAGGATAGTAAACAGGCTTTGGCCATAGAGGCTCTTCTTAGAGCTTTCTCTGCCGGCTTCGGAGCGGTCTACGTGAAACGGCAGACCACACTTCCACCATCAGGCGGCCCGCGCGGCGCTTTCCGTGCCGCGCAGCGTTCGGCGCCCCGTCTCCGTCAGCCCCCAAGTGTCGTCCTCGAACCATGTGACGAGGCCGCACTGCGCGAGCAGCAGCATGGCGTGGTAGAGACGGTCCTGCATCAGCCCAACGCCGCCCACATCGCCCTTAGACGTCACGCGCTCCAGCCCGTTATCTCCGAGCATGAAGAAGAACCTGTTGCGGCCGTCGTAAGTGCGCTCCCGAACCACGGAGAAGTGGAGCAGGATGACGTAGTAACACACCATGTGAGCGAGGAACGCGGCCGGTGTGTTGTCGCGATATTGCGCCAAGACTTCGCGGAGTGCCGTCAGCGAAATCCGGTCGTTATCGAACTCTTGCTCGACGAACTGATTCGTCAGCAAATTCTCAGCTTCGACGGCGCTGTAAACGAGCGCAATATAGACTTCGCGCAAAGCGAGCTTCGCGTCCTCTGTGCCCGGCCTGAAATTGCACACCGCCAACAGGCGCTCGAGCATGTCCTCAAGCCGAAGTTCCTTGACGTGCGGTGAAGCTTCAAAGAAGCTGCTGTGCGCGCCCTGAAGCGCTACAAGCTCGGTCGCCAGCACGTTCACATTGCCATCGCGACGGTCCGCGCGCAGGATTTCGTTCAGCCGCACGCCGAGGCTATCCGCGCAGTCTGCAATATCTCGCGGTTTCTCGTTCACCACCGCGTCGTGAATCCAATACTGCACCAGGCGGCCGAGCGTCTCCATCGCCAGGCGGACATACTGGCGAAGTTGCAGATTCCCCCACCATCCCTGCACTTCTTCAATTTCATTGAGATTCAGCGGCATTCCGGCGAGACTGATTCCACGGGCCATCGTGAAGCGCACTGCGTTCAAGGGGACGCCGCGCCAGCCTTCCGCTCTCGCAGTCGGCAGCTCAGCTTGCAACGCGCGAAGGGCCAGCGTCAGGCCCGCCCACCGGTTTTCCCACCGCACACCCGCCACCTCATCACCCTCATCGGGATAGAACTGACTTACAAACGCCGCCATTTCGCCTTCTGTCGGCTCGCGCAGGTCAAGCAAATCGCCGAGCAGCAGCATTTCATCGCGCCGGATGCTGAGCTGCGTGACGCTCGCGAGCCAATCCCGTCGGGGGTGATGCTTGATTGCTTCCTCGTAGGCCTCGGCAAGCGCCTCCCCTGCGAAGGTCAATCGGTACGTGCCGGGCGCCGCTGGCACCTCCTCCATAAACCGCATGCCTCGCACCAGGCTCGGGCGATATTGCGGTGCGGTGAGGAAATGTGCGCCACCGTCACGCACCTCATAGTCGGGGTCAACGGCCAGCCGCTTTGCCGTTTGTGTGCCGGGGATGGACTCGAAATTTAGCGTCACTCGACTGTTATCGTCCGGCCACGTCCGGTCAGCGCCAGCCAGTCCGCTAACTCTCTCGGTCACGTTGTACCAGGTGAGCAACAACTGGATTTTCTCCAATCCGGCTGCCGACAGCGCCGGGATATCGGGGTTTCGTGCGTTGCGGGCAGCGAGGTCAATCTGGCGAACCATCCAGCAGATTGCCGAGTAGACCCGGATGTACTCGACGGCATTATTGATGCCCGGAAAGATGGAACGGTAGAGCGCCTCAACGGAGGTTGCCGTGCCCAGCGGGTCGACGGACTGGGTGTCGTCGATGTACTGCGTGAATACGGGCTGATTAAGCATTGCGAACCTCCTTGAAGCGGCCCGCGAGGCCATTCTGTTCGAGATGGGCAGCGTCCAGCTCATAGAAGAGCGGCCGGCTACACGACCCGCAGACCCAAACGCGGGATTGGCGAAGTGCGCTTGCATCACCATATTGCAGTGTGAATCCGCACAAACAATGGCTGACCGTTCCTCGAAGGATGGCAAACGGGAATGGCTTGTTCCGGTGGTCTAACGCGCGTCGAAGCGCCCTGAATACCTCGACATAGGGCGCGTCGAGTCGAGGAAGCGGTTGCTCACCATTGCAAAGCCGGATGAGGAGCGACATCAGGTGTGCGCTCAGCGTTGTGCAGTCCTGTACGGCCGCCGCGCTCGTCGCGATAGCCTCCCGGTCCTCGGCTGGCACCCGCAGGAAGCGCGGCGACGCGAGTGCAAGGCGCGCGAGTGCTTCCATCTCTCCCACCGCGAGGACGCGGCCCGCCAGACGCTCAATCGCCTCCTTCAGCGAAGGCCATTCGGATTTGTCGTGGTAATGTGCCGCGCAACACGCCATTGCACAGAAAAACGGCAGCAAACGCTCCCGGTTATCTGGGCTGTAGGGGAAAGCAGCGTACTGCTGGAGCCACACGTCGATAACGAGCGGCTCGACCGGCGGAAGCACACCTTTGACCGCGTTGCGATGCGCGAATGCGCGCTTGAGCACCGCACACCCCGCCAACTCAACCATCATCGGAACGATGGGCGACTGTGCATCACGCGCCAGGGCGAGCGGCAGGTTTTCGATGAGGTGCTGGAACAGCGACTTACCCTCTTCCTCGGCTGCCGCGCGTTGCTCCTCTTCGCCTGGTTCATCACCTTCATCTTCGTACTCGGCACGGTCAGACGTCAGCAGCGTCATACGACGCCCTTTCGTCAGTGGCGCTGACTTTTGCTTTGCTTTGCCGGACTGCGACGCCCCGCTTTCGTCCGCAGCGTCGCTCGCCAGCGCGTCCAGGTCCCGATTCAGCCAGCGAAACGCTGCCTCCAGTGACACGCGCGCGACGTCCGCCGACCGCGCGAACGCGCCGAACTGTTCGACGCTGTTTCGCCAATCTTCGTAACTGAGTTGGGGCTGTGGTGCAGATTCCGCCTTCTCCCGGGAATCCCCTGCTGTAGGGCCACCGCTGGCGAATGGAGGTGCGTGAAACTTCGTCTGCAGCCCCTGGAGCCATTTGAATATCGCCTCGATGTCATCGAGATGGTAATCGCCCGCGCGCATCCGGTTCGCCGCTCGCAACAACGCACGCTCGGATTCGTCGGCCGTGAGCGCGAAGTCTAGATTCAACCAGGTTGCGGCTTCAATCCCGTCGACGCGCAACACCAGTCTCAGCGCGCGCTCCGTTTCGAAGTAATCTTTCATCCGCACGCGGAAAGCACCGTTCTCCGCGAGCTCTACGCCAGGTATCACCTCGAGGCATCTCGGGCCATCCCAGATGGACAACTCCACAACCATCGCACCGGGCGCTGGCGCAATCGCACCCACGATATGCTGGCCGGAGGTCCACGTCGCTTGCAGTGAGTACGCTTTTCCGCTGTGGCCGACCTGCGAGAAGTCGCACGCCTCAAACCCAGTCGGCTCCACATCCATCCACTCGAAAGGCGACTTTTTCAGAAAACGAACGAGCGAAACCTCGACGTTTTCGGTGGACTCCAGGCTTTGCGAAGTCGCGTTGACCGAACCAGCCATCACCAGCGCGCCATTCTCGCCTTCCAGCTCGAAGCACTTCGCATGGGGGAACCGATACGGGTCTGTCGTATCTGCCGCGACGTATCCTACGTCGGCGGTGAACACCATCTTGTTCTCGTCGAGGGGGACTACGCGCGTTTTGGCGTGCACGCCGATGCGCACGCTGACGGCGCCTACCACGTCAGCGAGGTTCTGGACCGGCGCGCCAGACGGACTGTGGTAAGGCGAAAGGACGGTCAGTCGTTCCGGGTTGCGGATGTGCTCCGCGAGCACCGCGAACTGGTCGGCTGCCGGCACCTCCATCGTGTGAACGAGCCAGACGCTCCGAGGCCCGTTATCGCGCCCGAGAGAGCGTTCATGCACCGACTGGGCGCGTTGGCGGTACCCGTCGAGTACCTTGTTGTTTTGGGGCGAGAAGTCCTGCGCCGCCTGGAGTGCGCCGATGAACGCCCCAAACTCTGCAAACACCCCCGGCGACGTCTGCGAGCTGACGGCATCAAGCACCTCCAGGTTCTTGCCGTATCCAGCCAGCGTCAGGTTGCCGCTCCCTACCACCAAGCTGTCATACGCATCCCCTTGCAGATACGCGAGCTTCGGGTGGAACACGGCACTCCCCTGCATTTCCACCGGGATGACGCGATACGCGGTCCCCGCGTACAAGCTGGTTGCCTCTTCCGTCGAGCGCTGCGCCTCACGTGAATCAATCAGCACGTCAATCTGCTCGCACCCACAGTTACGTAGTGTCGGCAGCACGAACGTCTCAAACCAGAAGACGCTAAACGTATAGGTGGTGAAGAGCGCGCGACGCGGCTTCGCCTCCTGGATAAGCGATAACAATGTTTTTTGCATAACCCCGGTCCTCGGGCGGCTTCGCTCGGCGGCGCAGTCCGCATGGTCTCTCACACTTGTTCATTCCCATGTTCGGGAAAGAAGCTTTCGTTACGGCAAAATCTTTCGAGATTTTACGCTTGGCAGGGGCGCGTAAGGGCCACCGTCGCGGTTACCCGCTGATGCAGCGCTTCCATAAGCCTGGTGATGAGAACCGTTCGGTCGTCATCGTGCAACCGACCGACAACCAGGGCTGGCTCACCAGCTGCTCGATGGATGAGGCCTGCTCATTTCTCAACCTGTTCCCAGCGGATTTGATGCATGCCGAAGCGTGCCCGGCCCCGCCAAGCGTATCGAAGAGCGATGCGGTGGTTCCGAAAGAAAACTCGGATAAATCAGCAATCTGGATGATTAAACGAGAGCAGAGCCGGTCACCTTCCTCACTGCCGGACAGTTCTTCGCATTCGTTCGCAGCGGCGAATCGCTCTAGGCCAACTATCTCAAAACGCGCCATCTAGATTCGGGTGCGCGAGTGTTGTCCAAATTGAAGTCCTGGAGACAACACGGGGACGCGAATTAACTGCGGGTTACGCGCGGACGCCTGCGCAACAGCTACGATAGAGTTCGATTCGCTCACGCCCATGCAGTCGCATCGTAGTGCCAGCCGGCCCTGATGAGATAGAATGTCGGGCTTGCCGCTGAGCTCCTGCAACCAGCTGTCCGTAATGGGGAAACGGGCTGGGTCGTAAAAGTGCAAAAACTTCGAGCCGCTCACCATGGAGTTTTTCGCGAGTTCACTGGCCAGCTTAATCAGGCGGCCAGTATTGGTTCCGATATTCAACTCGGTCGCGATTTGTTCGGCGACATCCATGTTAATACGCAGCTCGCCGCGCGCCGGTATCCACGTGTAAACGAGCTTGACGCACTCCGCGACGCGCTCGGCCGTCCATCCGTTCTTTGTCGCCTGCGCGAAATCACTCAGCATCTCGGGATAGGTTCGGACGTACCGGTCATCGAGCGGAACGTCGGGCATGGCGACCTCGTCGATGGCCTTCTGCAGGCGGGCGCAGATAATCTCCGGCGTCGGGCGGCGCGGCATATTTGTCTCCAGTCGAGTGTGTAGGAAGCGAAATTTGACGGCGAATGGCGGTCGCGTTAACGTTGTTGTTGTTCTCGCACCATGTTCGAGTAGGGCCACGTATTGACACTCGAGGGTCAGCGACGTAGCGGAATCGCACTTTCAGTTCACGCTGGCCTCGAGGGTCAACGTGTGGAACTGCCTCGTATGCCGGCGGCACTCATCGGCTCAACTCGTATCCCCCCGTCGGCAGGAAATGCGATGACGCCCCATTGATGCCTCTAGCCGACTCTTCCGCGTACGGAATAGGCTCCTCGCGACGTCATTTGACCGCGCAAGGCGGCACAACCGGTAGGTCCTGAAGCTCATCCTGCGGAAACGGCCGTCCGAAGACGGCCGACTCCCTATTTACACAGCGCCGCAGCGCCCAGCATCAACACCGCACGCACGAAAAACACTGTGCCATCCTGCTTAAGCGCACGCGCCAAAAGCCGATACATCAAAGTCAGGCAAAGACTGCTCAGGAAAAGTTGCTGCATGAGATTGCTCCAAATGTTCCAGTTCCTCTGGCGAGGAAGTCCTGGTGCAACGTAATGTGCATCAGGCCTCGATAAGGGAAAGCCAATTTACATATGGTTTACACATCTATTGGGGGCCGGCATCAGGTGAAGCGAACACCGGCTCAAAATGCTGCTGACCAAGGAAGGGGTGCTAGGCGGCGCACGCCTGATACTCGCAGCGCGACGAGCGCTACCTGGTGCCAGGGCGATGCCTACCGACGTCGGATTCGGCTCGTGTCTGGGCAAAATCTTGCCTGCGCTCGAACTCGCGGCGGAGTAACCGATGAATCTATATACCAGGCTTGTGGAACCGTCTCATGACCGGATGCTCGCTTGAATTGACGGTCAGCATCGTGAACGACAGCGCCTTGCGTACGGCACCGTCATCCCACTCGCGCCATAGCCCAATGGCGAACGGTTCGCCGGAGACCATATTGATGCGCCGTCGCACAGCTTTACCGCTTTCGTAATTGGGCCCGTAGAACGCTTCGCACGCGATAAGGCACAACTGCAGCAGCTTCCACGCGCCACTGAAGCTACGCTTCTCGCTCACCGGTTCCGCAAGCGCGTTCATCGTGCAGAAGACGCAGACACCGGGCGGGATGTGCTCGCGTGGCACCATCCCGAACGTAGCGACGTCTGCTCTCTCAGCATCACCCAGGCGCCTGACAATTGGTGCCGGATAGCCCTTGCATACCTCGTCTCGCCATGGGCTATTGCGTGGTTCGACACCGAACTGCTTGAAAGGGCGGTCGCGGCGCGCCGCTGCGTAGTTCGCGCACATAGAAGTGGGAGCGACGGTGACGGAATGTCGGTGCCACGGCAGGACCCGCGAACTGCAATGAGGCAAGACGCAGGTCAAGGGGCGGGCGTAGGCCGTCACATAGCCACTATTTCCGCCATCGCTTCATCCTTGGCATCGCGCTGTCACACGCCGACGACGTATTCGTAGAACCAGTCGTTGAACGCGCCAAAGCCTCGCACGGTCAGCCCGAGTCGATGTGCATTCTCACAAGTACGCACTAGCATCCAGCACGCGGCCTCCTCAAGGTCGGCTTCGAAGTCCGGCGCATCGGCCTTGTCAAAGTGCCGCAGCGCGTTGCTAACCCGATTTTCGGCATCCGTGAATGCGCCCTTGTCCAGCGACTCGCCATGCAGTGCCGTGTGCACCAGGTCTGTCGCCTCGAATTTCCAGTCCAGCACCGCAGGCTTGCCGGCGTGCCGCAACGCCTGCCCAAGCACACGTTCGGCCGCGCTGGCGAGCGTGATGGCTGACGCAAAACAATGGCGCACCAGGAACGCGTCGAGCGCCATCTCCAATTGCTCGAGCGCGAGGTCGATGCGGTTGCAGGTTTGTGACGTCATGCTCATGCTCCCGTGACGGAGTGCGAATGCCTCAGTCTATCGCCAATGCGTTTCCGAGGATAATTTCACGGCCAATTGTCGAAGCACCTGCCGCGCTTGCTGCCAGTGAATCGGGACTCGCGCGAAGCCCGCGCGCCGCACGCGTCACGTTTCGACGTCCGCGCTGCTCCCTCCTCAGATGGGCGTCGTCGTCCTCAAGCTCTCCTGCACCTCACGCAGGGCGCGGCGCAACTCTTTCGCGTCGACCTCCCGGTCTGCAAAGACAGCCTTCGTGTTATCGCGCATGTACGTCTCGCGTGCGCCATTCTTCAGCGTGCCGTACCTCAACTGCAATGGGTCCAATTTCTCAACGTGCGCTGACGGCGGACTCATGCCATAGATACCACACATCCTCCGAGAGCAGCGGGAGATGCAAGTCAGACAGGGCGACGATGCCGCAAGAGATACAGTATTTTTTTGACGAAGAGACCTACTCAAAGCCAGGCAATTCAGGAACAAGCTCGCGCTTAAACAAAAGTTTTTCATCAGAACCCGGCGCCAACATCAGTACGACGTATGGCTCCCCGTGAACATCTTCGGGCGGCGGTGAAGTCGTCGTCACAATGAACTGAAACGGAACAGAGCCATCCTCCCCGAGTTGCTCGGCTGCTTCCGATGCAACAAGAAAGAATTCTCGGTACAGTCGTTCGCTCATGTCGGCTTCACGAGGACAGTCATGGACCAAGAAGCCCGGATGGTTACTTGTTTCTGACAAGGCCGAGTCGAGCAAGCAAACAATGTCGCCCAAGAGCACCTCTAGCACTTGGTACGCTTCGCCACCACGCGAAACTTCAAACGGCCGAATTTCATGGCCCGGCACGAATTTGGCGTGACCAACAGCCCCGAGCAGCCGAGTCGATACCGACGTAGTCAAGGTTTTGATTGCATCTTCCCTCGAGGATTGGTGCGAGCGTCGGCCCACGACCGACGCTCTGAGGTTATTTAGCTGCGAATCAAGCGCCTGGAGTCGTTTCCGTGCTTGCACCAATTCTGCGGAATCGAGACCATGCGCTCTTTGCGAGTGCAAAAGTTGAAGTTCATCCCACGACTTCTGCAGCAGGGCGCGAGAGCTTTCGCTCGTTGCAATTCGAACACGTAACCGGCGCAGTTCAGCCTTTTTGGTCGAAATTCGTTGCGATTGTTGGGATACGGCCGCTGCCGCACTAAGCAATTGAGATTCTCGGCTGGCAAGTTGCCGTGCAAATTCTGGAGCGTTTGCACGCGCTTCCCTTCCGTCTCGATGCCATGTCATGCTAACCGCACTCTTCCGATTCTGAATGTGCTGACACGCCGAGAACTCTACGTCACCGTGTTCACATCGGCCGCCATCAAGCCCCTCTAACTGGTCACGCAGCGTGGTTAATCGTTCGAAATCGGCGCGATTCGTTTCAACGAGTGACTTCGCGATGCCTACTTCGACCTCTACCAACTGCAACACTTTATTCAGGTTCGCGAGTTGAATTTGTTCTTGAGCAAGTTGCTCTTCGGCTTGCTCGCCATCGACCTCCAAGCCGGCTTCTTCCTGCTTCGCATCTGCCACAGCGGCACGCACGCGGGATTCGAGGGACCAAGCAACGGTCGATTCGTACAACGACTCATCCTCTCCGGCGCCAAGGCGCATGCGGAGCTGACGTTCGGCATGAGCGAGCGCGAACGCTGGTGCACGCTCTAATTCAGGAATTCGTTCCTTGACCTGGTCAAGTTGGATTTGCTTCGATTCAACCTCACGAAGCAGTCGGTCCAATCCTGCCTCCACGAGTCCTAGTACGGAGCCAACGAACATCGGAGGGTCACGCCTCGGGCGTGTGAAGCCAAGGCCTTCGCCGTCTCGCCAGTGGTAGAACCCGTCGAAGCGTGTCCTCTGGTCCCTAATGCACCAAGCGAGCAGATGGCGCCATTTGAACGCTTGGTTCGTGCCGGGCAACGACTGCACAGTAAGGCGGCCTATCGAAAACTGCTCCAGTGCATTGATGTATTGCGAGAAATCCTTCGGGACGTCCCCTTGAAGGAGCTGCTCCAGTTCGTCGCACTGCGAAGCTAACGAGTGACTGTAGGCACCATAAGGACGAAAGACCAACCATGTAGCGCCTTCAATATGAACTTTTGCCGCTACACCTCCCTTTGGAAAGCTACCCGCTGCCTTCTCGCGCAACGTTGCGATGGCCGGCGCATCGTCACCCAGCACATATCGCATGAGCAGGCACAGGGAAGTCTTTCCAACCCCGTGACCCGCGCTGGAGAGACCGGAGGACTCTTTTGAAGTCGGCTCCTTGGCCCACACGATGTTCAGGCCTGGGTGCAATTCGATAGCACGAGTCAGCACGAAGGGCTCGCGAGATTCGACCAACCAAACAGTTTCGACCCATAGCCGGGGTAGCTTGCGTATCGGTTCGTATCCGTCGAGCCAGCGCGTCATCACGCCTCCTATTTTGTACCAGTCGATTTCGAAGTTTTCGAAATGCTCTCGGTCGCTGCACGTTCTGTCGCGAGCCTTCGTGACTCCGCAGTCAACAGCAAGCGAGCGATGTCCGCGAACTCCGCAACCTGGCTGACATCTCGTGGGAGTGTTCCGGTTCCCCGCTTGAACGTAGACTCCTCACCATTCGTTTGACGCTCAAGTACGGCTGCAGCTTCGAGTCGCTGAACGATTGGACGCACACGTTCCAGCAGTTGGAAGGCGTTCGAGACCCCGTGCGTGTTCATTAGCGACACAAGGAACTGTCCATCGACCGGCTCCAGATGGTTTGCCGCAGCAGCCGAGCGTGCAATTAGAGATTGGAGTTCCGAGACTGAGCAGCCATCTGCACAAAGCGCCACCATCGCAGCGATGAGCCCCGCAAGCTTCGCCTCCTCTGCGTTTCGAATCAAGCCTTGCTCGGAATATTGCACCGGCGCGGCTGGAACGGGCGGCGTATCTTGTAATGACATTGCACTCTGCTGGTCCCAAGCTTCGAGCACTAACCTCTGGGTCCGGTATTCTCCGAATTCACGAATTTCGTTGTTCTTCAGAACGCGAAAAGTTTCGGATGGGTAGTCCTCTCCCATTACGTCAGCGGGGTCAAGAATATATCGAAGCTCATCTCGGGACAGCCCGTAGAGGCGGGCGTAGTAGGCGTCCAGCTCCGCACGCAGGACTGCACGCCGGGCATTGTCCCAAGGGAACGGTTCTCCCTTGTAGCCAATTTCTTGGGCCCATGGCTCAAGGGCACGAGTGTTATAAGAAAGTTCAAGGACCCGCGACTCTATGAATGCGAAGTCGGCATCGGTGAAGCGGTCAATCGCAGGCACAGCAACTTGCTCAAACGTCCCTTGAGGAATACTGGGCTGGCTCAACGATGTTCGTAAAAGGTAATCAAACACAAGGCTATTGTAGGCGGCACATAGGACCGCCATCCGGCGCGCGTCGACTCCGAGGGTCAATATCCAACCATTTGACGCAGGTAGCCACGGAAAAATGCAAGCGATGGCAGTTCTTTCATCCGTGCCTCTCGCGACGCGTCTGAAGCCAAGAAACGCAGACTTACACGGCGCCAACACATCGAGGCGCATCGATTCTGACTTGCGTGAAAAGTCTTCGACACTTACGTACCACTCCGTATTCGGGAAGAAGTCGATTTGCCTCAAACGGGCCTTATCGACCGCGACCTCTTTCCCATCCTGAAACTCGGAATATCGGTAATTGAACTGATGCCCGAATCCCCCTTCGTATAGAGGTAATGCGTTAACCACAGCCGCTGCCTCGCTCTCGATGAAAGCCTCCGAGTCAGCGGATTTGTGAAACATCGTTCGGAGTGTCACGTTCCACCCGGAAGCGCTCCCATTTCCCTTGAGCACGGAATTGGACTTGTAGATTTTCTTTGTCAGTCCGGCATCGCGCTCGCTTCGAAATACAGGGCACGTCAGCGTATTAGGATTGATAAGGCGAAAATCGTCCGGCGTAAGAGAAAATCGCCGGCGAGCATCGTATGTATCACTAATGGTTTTAGCCTGAAATACGAACTCGACGTCCTGGGACTGACCAAGAGTGAGTAGACAGAACGGGTCCCTACTATCTGTATCGGGGAAGTGCCTGCGAATCTCCCAAAACCCGATGATGCTAGCCAAGCGTCCTCGCTGGGATATATCCGCGAAATAGGCCTTGGTGGTAGCGTCGGTCGCGACGCCGGTAGGCACGATGAAACCAGCTCTCCCGGTCTCACTCATAAGCTGCGCGAAAGTCTCAGCGAAAAGTGCGTAAGTATTGACGTCGCCCACCCCGGTCAATGGGTAGCGACCGGCATCGTGTGCAAACACACTCGCGGCCTCTGCTCTGCGGCGCGCGGCCATAAAGTCTGCATAGAGTTGCTGTTCCACATGGTTTGGAGGTACAAGCCCCTGTGCCGCTTCGACATCGGGGTAGAGCGAATGTAAAAGCATGCCCTCCGCGAGCAATGCAATACGCCGTTCCCGCTCTGCCTTGTGGGGAGCCTCGGCTACCAGTGTGCTACGGGGAGCAAAGAACTCCTCTTGCTGCAGTTTGATACGCTCCCAGGGCGGATTGCCTAACAGAACGTCGAAGCCACCCTTTGCCTTGACCTGCGGAAACGCCTGCCACCAGTGAAATGCCTGCGCGATGCGCGCTGCTTCCGTCGCGGCCACGGTCACGCCAGGGCGAGGGTCACTGCCATTCAACACGAGCCACAAGTCCTGGCTGGTCGGCACGCTACGCTCCGTCTCAGCCGTTTTCGGCATAACGAATGCAGCGACAAAAATGTCTGCGGCGAGCCGTCCGCGCGAGGTCGCGATGCGCGCCTCCACATCGCGGTAGGCCGAGCGCTTTGCATCCAATGCGGCCAAGGTGTCATCGGGCAGCGCTTCGAGTGCAGCAAGTGCGCTATCGGCCTCGAACCCAAGACTGAGCATGTGCTGCGATTGTTGACGAGCCTTCTCAATGGCCTTCAGCGCCTCGCGATTCGCTTTCTTAATCGCTTTAACGACACCCTTGTCGTCACCGGACAGTTCGCTGAAAGTTTTGTCCGGAATACCACTTTCCAGAATTACGGGGTCAAGCACTCCGAGCAATGCGTCGCCGCATCGCAAGTGATGGTCAAGGAAGGTCAATGGACGGTCAGGCGTATACGCCTCCAGCCACAGTGCGGTCCGCGCCAGTTCCAATGCCATGGGGTTCTTGTCAACACCGTAAATGCAATGGGCCACCACATCCCGCAACGCATGACGGTAATCCGCGGGAAGAGGATTGCCATCAGAAGCGTTGAGACGCGCGACCTCCTCCGCAATCCTGCGCGCGGCGGCGAGCAGGAAGTGCCCGGAACCACATGCGGGGTCGCAAACCGTCAATCCAAGCAACGCCTTGACAGGCTCCTGCGGGTTCGCGGTCAACGTCTGCTCGATGACAGGGTCCAATGCGCTTTTGATAAGTTCCTGCACGAGACTGTCGGGCGTGTAATAGGAACCCGAGAGCTTGCGTGCGTTACCCCTGGTGCTACCCTTGTCACTATCGCCTACGAACCCGAACGTGCGCGCACCTCCAACCAAGGTGGCAACCGGAACCAGTTCAAGCAGGCTCTCATATATGCTACCTAGCTCCTCCGAGTCCATGTCCCGGTAGTTCACACGTGAGAGCGCCGCGCCGTCCCGAGAGAAGCACAGACTAAACAGCGCCTCGAGTAGTGCCTGGTTTTCAAGAGCGGCGTCGTCAAGGTCGGGACATTGTTCTGCTTCGAACAAGCCTCCTAGTGCAGGTAGTCCCAACGCAGGCTGCCCCACTCCCAAGCCAGACGAAGTAATGGCGAACGCTTTCCACAGGTCGCTGTGCCGGTCATAGCTGCGCCGAAGCGCGGCAAGTTTGCGCAATCGGTGAATGCTGTAGCCCTGCATGTAGCGGTTCTTTGCCTCAGCGTCCGCGTCAGGTGTGTGCACAAGTTCACGGTCTTCGATAGTGGCTAGGAAGATAAATCGGTAAACCAGCCGCAGCAACTGCTCGAAAAATGCCTGTGTGGAAAGCTGCCCGGCCTGGATTCGCTGTCGGAGCTCCGAGTTTTCAGGGTGCGCGATGAATCCGGTTCCGAGTGCCCGCAGTGCTTCGGTGACACCAATCCGCAACCGGTCCCGAGCGCGAACACCCTCTTCCTGGGCCGCATTTCGCCATCGCTCCAGCGGGCAGTCGGAGGACTCGGCTCCTACCTTGCCAAAACGGGTCGCGTGGGCGAGCAACCACAGGGCTGTGAAGTCCGGGTAAAGCCCCTCTTGAAATATGGCCTCGAGGTCAACTGCAACGTATGCGGGACGAGTGAGACTTGGGTTGTCCCGCAAAATGCGAAGCTCTAGTCCGTTACTGACCACAGCCCACATTGACCGGTCACTGGCGTTCAGGTACTCCTGTGCCAGCAGAAATGGGGAACGTCGGCGCACGCCGTCGCCATGACGGCTGCCCGGTTTATCCAGCGGCTGGTCATGGGACGAGAACACCAGCGGAACACGACCGTCGCTTGCGCTGAATCCGATGGGGAAGATACGTTCATCGAGGACCACCTGGCCAACTGGTCGCAGGTCCACGAATCCGAGCACCTGGCGGCAGAATGGTTCGAGGAAGTCTCGCTCTGTCACCGCGTACGCGTCGACATCCGTCCGTTTGCGCATGACCTGGAAGTCCTGCCAAATATTCTGGGCAATTTTCCAGTACCGGCCGATTTCATCACGCAGCTTGAGCCCGCGCGGGGCGTCGTAGTCTGATTCGGTTTGCTCCGGCGCTTCCAAGCGCGCTATCTTGTTCAGAAAATCCGGTGCCAGCAAGCCACCTTCGATGGCAAGCGCGGGAAAGGCGAGTTCGTGTTGGAGACGTCGAGCCATTTTGATTGAAACTTGTGACTGGCCTCAGGCCGGAATAAGAACGAAGACGCCAATCACGTCGACAGGAAGACTAGGCGTAACGCGATACTCGCCTCGGGCGTCGGATGCAGTGCGAACGCGTCGATGGTCCTCCAGCAGCAATTGCGCACGTAAGCGGGCAAGGTTCTCGAGCACGGGGGCCCAGCTGGACAACTGGTCGAGCGCACGCTGGATATGCTGATTTCGCAGCGGGGGCGGCATGTTACGGCTGGGCTCGGCCGCCATGAGCGCACGCGCGGATGCGTCATCGAGCAGATTCTCCACATCGTCCGCCTGCATGCCGACGGCCAACGTTTCCTCGCAGAGCAACAGCCGAGTCTTACCTCGGTGTGCGACAGTCAACTGATGGCGCAAACGAATCAGAAGCACCGTGGTCCGCGTCACCACCCTTTCCGTGAAGATGGCGCCCACGCGGGCGATAGCCTCCGCGCCCGGCTGGACGGCGTCCCGACCGCCGTCCAGCGCAGTCTCGAGGAGATAATCGGCCAGCGCAGACACCAAGGGATGGGTGCGATGGATGAACTGGGCACGCGGTGCGGGCGGCTGACGGAAGCTAATGTGCAACGACCCCTCCATTCCCTCCCGCTCCAGCCGGTCACGTACCCCCAGCGGCATGCTAGCGGCGTGGAGTTTCCAATGCGCGGCGCCCCCTTGGCTGCTCTGCTCAAGCGGCGCCCCGAGCTGCACAGCAGCTCGATTGACGAAGCGTTCGACATCCGCCTCGCCACCTACCACCGCGAGCGTCTTTTGCCACTCAGGCAGCACATCTTCCGGTTTGAGTCGGCGCTGCGCAAAGAGCGTCCGGTTCCGTGAGGCCTTTTCACGTGCGGACGTCCATGCCGTATCGATAGCTTCTTCTGGCGCGCCGAAATCCAAACCGAGCTGTGGCATTCTCGTGGTCGTAGTCCCCTTTCGCAGTAGCACCGCGCCCACCAGTGCCTGGGTAAGCTTACCGTCATCATCAGGCATGGGCACAAGCACCCCGAGTTCCTTACGGATGCTCTCGGCCTTTCGAAGAATGACTTGCAGCACCGCGCCATCAACCGGGTTATCCTGACCGTAAAGCATCGTCATCCTAACCTCACGCGCTTTCTGACCGAAGCGGTCAACGCGGCCTTCGCGCTGCTCGTGACGGGTCGGGTTCCATGAAAGGTCGTAGTGGACAACCGCGGTGAAGAGATTCTGCAGGTTGATGCCTTCGGAGAGGCAATCGGTGGCCACTAGGATGCGCGTGTCCGCGGTGCCCATTGCTTCGACAGCCGCTTCGCGTTCGGCAGGTGTGAATTCTCCGGTCACTGCCTGAATCTGATGGCGCGGAAAGGCGGCGCGCAGGTGCTCGGCGACATAGTGAGCCGTCGCGATGTAGCGGCAAAACACGACGGACTGAAAACCCGCCCCGGTCAGTTCCTTCAATTGTTCGATAAGGCGTTTGAGCTTGGGGTCTCGCGCTGCGCCAGAAAGACGCTCGGCTCGGGCGACGAGTTCCTCGAGGAGCGCGTCATCTTCTGTTCTTGCGCCCGGCTCGATGTCCTGGGTGGTCAGGTCATCTTCGACGCCGTCGAGCACGCGCTCCCGCCCCTGTTCATCAGCCTCCTCGAGCGTCAAATCTACCGCTAGCTCCTGCCCGGGAAGCGTTCGCCCTTCCAGGCGTGTCCGCAATGCGTTGACGGCCGCAGCCGGTGATGAGGAGATACAACGCAGCAGCGCCAAGGCCGCCCACCAACTCATGCGCTGGTGTAACGCCCCCTGACCCTCGGCCCGTGCAACGAGTTCACGGGCGTACTCCAGCACGTCATCGAAAAGCTTGCCCCAGTCGCCGGTCAAGTGGTAGGTGATTTCGGCACTCAAGCGCTCGGGAAACAGCTCGCCGTCATGCCACTCCTCAATGTCAGGCCTGCGGCGCTGGACGAAGTGGTTCGCCAGGTCCTCACGCAGCGCCTTCCGGCTATCGGAAGGGGTGTCCATCAACGTGCGGAATTCAGGCTTGAGCAGACCAAGAAGGTTATAGAACGCCTCTTCATCCCCCGAGTGTGGCGTCGCGGTAAGGAGAACCATGTGCCGATTCGGGTTCTCCACCAGCCCCTTCAAAAGCCGATAGCGCTGCTGCTTGCCCTGCCCGCTGTGCGTGCAGGTGTGGGCCTCATCGACAATCACACACTCCGGGCAGGCGCGCTGGAATTCATCGCGACGTCGGTCCGACTTGATGTAATCGAGACTGACGACCGTGAATGGGTAGGCCTCGAAGACCGACTGGTTAGCCGGCAAGCCACGCTCGAGGCGCCCCGCTGTGGTGTCGCGCACGACCACCGCGTTGATGTGAAAGCGCTCTTTCAGCTCGCGTTGCCATTGCTCGCATAGGTGCGGCGGACACAGTATCGACAGGCGCGAAATCTCACCCCGGTCAAGGAGTTCACGGACGATGAGAGCTGCCTCGATTGTCTTGCCGATACCCACATCGTCCGCGATGAGCAGGCGCACCACGTCCTGCTTGAGCGCCATTAGCAGCGGCACCAACTGGTACGCTCGCGGCTCGACGGCGATATTGCCGAAACTGCGGAATGGCCCGGCGCCCATGCGCAACTTCAGCTGCAGCGCGTCGCGTAGCAATTTGCCCGCTGCAAAATTCGACGCCTGGTCGACAGTGGGCCACGGAAAAGTCGCAGGTCCGACAGGATTCGGCTCGATAGGCAGGTAGATAAGCGTCGCATCCTCTTCGCTTGCCCCGAGGGGGCGAAGATGTAGCGTGTCATCCGTTGACTGGGGCAGGACGACCCATTCGCGGCCCCGCGCGGAAACGAGGCTGCCGGGCTGAAACGAGGGCTGAGCGGTCATTGTCTGTGAATTCCAGGTCCAAAGAGGTCAGCGTGTGCCGCAAAGATGTCTGGCCAGCGCGCGGCATCTTTCGGAAAGCGCACCACGAAAAAACCGGCGCCGTCCAGGCATTGGTTGATTGCCGCATCTGCCTCGAGCTGCTTAGACGTCTCGTGGTGGGGCCCATCGATAAAGATGGCTGCCTTCCAATCCTCGTAAAAAAAGTCCGCCATTGTATTGCAGCGGGCGATGCTCTCCTGTCCGCGGTCCGGCATGCGGTAGCCATGTGTTTGGACGTACTCGAGCCACGCCTGCTCAAGGGAGCTGCCGGAAATGCGCTGCAGTTCCCCCATCTGGGCGTCAGGGGTTCGGCCGAACGAACCGACGGAGCCCTGGCAATGGGTCAGGCGGCACAAAATATCTAGTACCTTGCCATCGTTGTCCACGTCCTGGCGGTCGACGTTCACGTGGTCTGGCTGGTTATAGTAGGAGAGCAGGCACCGGTAGCAGCCGGCTTCGCATACTGGCTTGCCATCCTTGTCCACTTCCTGCGTCGGCGGTGCCTGCCAGTTACCGTCTTCGGGCGGAATGAAATGCATGATGCGCAGTGCTTCTGCAGCGACACGGGCCAACGCGCCCGGCTCGGTCGCAATCCGGGTAAGCACCCCGGCACCGCCTTCTGCCGATTCATAGAGCAGGATAGAGCGGCGCAGGTCCGCCTTGGGCAGCGGCTCCACCATCAGTTCGCTTTCTTCGAGCTGATAGATGGCCTCGATGCCACGCTTGAGCGCGTACTGCAGTGTCGCCATGGTCTTCAGGTCCAAGTTCTCCTGCGGCCGGACAATGAGGACATTGCGTCGGTCTTCAACGTAGGGGACGATGTCCTGAGGCGGCGTCTTGTCGGCAGCCGTATCCGGCTCGGCCTCACCTGCATCATCTACACCGCCCATCCAGTGACCGGTCACCGGGTTAATCTTGAAGCCCTTCAGAGACTTTTTCTTGCGGCGTCTCCATCCGAGGTTCATGCGCCATACGGTCGCGGAGGCTCCGTACTGAAGCTCAAGCACGACACCGTTGGCATCCTCCATGACCGCATGTCTGACCTGCAACCGGCCGTCTTCCTCGGCAAACTGGAGCGTAGTCTGCATTTCGTAGCCTTGCCGCACCCGCTCCTCCTCATTGGCCGTAATGCGGTCAGCACGGCGCGTTGAGACATTCTCGATGCGGTAGAGGTTCTGGACCACATCGGCATCAGGGAGCAAGCTGTTGCACGAGAGACAGCGGTCCGCGTCTCGCTGACCGCGGAAATGTCCATAGCCGCACGCCGGGCATACGCGCGCGACCTCAGTCGTGAGGCGAGCGCCAACGGAAACTTGGTCTTCTGCAGCGACTGAGAGCATCGCGCGGGTAACCCGGTATTGGCTGCCTTCGTGATAGATGATGCTGTACGGTCCAAACTCCGATAGAGCAAGAAAGCGCGGGCGAGACAGGAAGTTCTCGCGCCCAATCTTGCCCTTGCGAGCCGGGATGTAGGCCATTAACGGCAGGCGCGGGAAGTTATAGCCAGGCAGAAATCCCTGACTCGCCAAGTATCGATATGTGTAAAAGTCGGAGTTCGTTGAGCCCGACTCCTGCAGCAGCAGCGACTGCTGGCGAAACGCCTCGTCGTGACGCTGCTTGGCATCGCGACGCTCACGCTCGGACGCCGACGGCTGGTTCATGACCGCCTGGTTGATTTCCATCTGCCGCTTGGTGGCGGCAAAAAGGTCGCGCCATCTTTTAAGTGCCTTGTCAAACGACGCGAACGCTCCACGAAACACGTGGTCTGCAAAATTCGCGGTGAGCCACGGCGCCTTGTCATCGGTGAGTTCCGTTGACAACATCGCAAGCACACGCAATCCGCGTCGATGCGCGCGCTTTTGCGGCGCATCCGCATCCATCACTTGCCGATAGTCATCGGTGAGCGGCGCATCAGGGTCACTCATATCGAGCAACCCGCGCACGCTTTTGTCGAGCTTCTTGCCGGTCTCTGCGAGCCAGATAGCGTGCAGATGGCTCTCAATGAGTTCACGGTTCGCGAGGTCCAGCGCCGGTGGGTTAACTTGGCCGTGCACCATGCGGACCGGGTCCCGGAAAAAATACTGGTCGTGTGGTGACTGGGCCGCACAATAGGTAATGACCAGTGCCGGCTGGCCCGCACGCCCCGCCCGTCCACTGCGCTGGGCATAATTGGCCGGCGTAGGCGGCACATTGCGCATGTAGACGGTGTTGAGGGACGATATGTCGACGCCCAACTCCATCGTCGGCGAGCAGAACAACACCGGGAGCCACTCGAGTGGTTTGCCCTTCGAGCGAAGCCAGTCGTCTCGGTCTTTCTGCGTGAAGCGAAAACGCGCCTCACGCTCGAGCCGGTCATCCTGTTCGACCTGCGCGGTGTGTTCGCGGGCCTCGAAATCGAAAAGACGATGCACGGGATTGCCGAGCAGGCCGGCAATATTGGCGTAGAGCGAGCGGAAGAAGGCATTGTCGTCCGAACTGCGGCCACTTACTCCGTCTCCCAGCTTCCACACCAAACTCGAGCTGTTGAGCTGGTATCCCGTCATGCCAAACTCGGTCTCTTCCGAGATGACCTGCCCATAGCCACCCTTTTCGGCAGCCTTCAGCAGCGCTGTGACAATCAGTTGGTAGTCGTCGTCCTTGAGTTTGGTGGCGTGCTTACTATCAAACTTGCTGCCCTGCGCGTCGGTCTCGCGCCACATGCTCGCCTGCTTGATTTCCTTACCCAGGCGTGACCGCGCACTACCCGAGACCAGATACTCGACGTTGCGAGGGTCCTCGTCGCGCGGCTTGCCCGTGGTGATGAACCAGCTGGCGGTCACCGGAGCTTCGTTTTCGGTGAAGCCCCACGGTTCACGCAAAGATTTAAAACTCGCTGTGTTGACTTTGTCGAGTTCCGTCGGGTCCAGGTAGCGGGACGACAGGCACAGACCCTGGCGCATCGTATCGAAAAGCCGAATCAGAAGCCTCTTTCGTACAGCGGGAGACGCTGCCAGAAGCACCTCTGGCGCTTCCGCTTTCACCCATGCGCTTTCATCGGCCGCGAGTTCGTCAATGTCCAGGTACTCGATGCGGACGAGGCCGAGTTGTTCGAGATTCGGATTGTTAAATCGCCAGCCGCGACGCAAGTCAACGAACACGCGATACCCGAGCATGGCTCGCATGACGTCCTGCACCAAGCGCCTCGGATTGCCTTTGAGGTCCGGTTCCTGCATGTACTCGGCACGCACACCCGGGTCATCGCGGTCGAATCCCAGCGAGGTGAAAACGGCGTGCGACACGGCAGCCTCGTCGAGCTGTCCGCCAGACTTTTCAATCGAGGAAAGCAATGCCGCCCGCTGCAACAGAACCTGCAGGAAGTCGTTAAAGTGACCGACCTGCAAGGCGGCGTCCTGGCGATTGTCGGTGAAGCCGAGGACCTTCTTCGCCTCGTCCTTGATGTGCGCATCTTCTTCATAGAGATAGCGTAGCGCCGAGAGCGTAAGCATCGTCGTGGCGGAGCTACGCCCTTCGCCCGACAGGCCGGTCAGCCGCAGCGACTCCTTGCCCGCCGCTTGATGCACCACGCCGCAACTCAGGCAGAAACCGAAGCTGCCTGGAATGTACCAACCCGCTGTGCCGTCGGAAACGTGACGGCCTTCCGTATCAACATGAACATGCTGTGGCTTCCGCTGCTTGTAGGTGGATTTGACCTTGAGGTCACCGTTTTTCTTGTCACCGTTTTTCTTTTGCTCCACCCAGGACTCGGGATAACGGTCTTCCGTGTCATCCCAGATTCCCGTGGTATCTGGCATGAAATAGCCGCTCTTGATATCCTCGTCGTCGTGTGTACGCTCGTCGATGCTTCGCGGATTGAACACCCGGCTGCCTGAGGCGCTTTCGTCCCAGACCGGCACGTACTCCTGGCCGCACTCCCGGCAAAAATGCAGGGCGAACAGCCGGCGATGGCGCTCTCCGGGAACGAACTGACTGCCATCCAGTGTCAGATAGCGCTTGCCTGCCGGCTCCAGAGTCCCGAACACCTTGCTGCCGCCGGAGATGAACTGATGCAGCTTGAATGCAAAGAGGCTTCGCCCGCCTTCATTGACCGGCTTGTCGGTCGTCCGGTAGGCCAGCAGTAGGAATTCGGTCAGCGTGGCGCGCGCGAGGTCCAGCGGGACATCGGCATCGGCGGCGAGTTGCTTGCTGGCGTCCTCGAGCGTGCTGGGGCGGGCCCGACGCCACTTCCCCTCATCGCGCGTCAGTCCGAGGTTCAACTCCGCCCAAATGGCGAGCGGATGGGCGGCCAGCGACGGAAATGACGGGTTGGCCGGAAGCCCTGCCCGAATCGCGTTGCCAAGGTCGCCCCGGATATGTTCAACCAGCCGGTGCTCGGGCGTGACGCGCTGCAGCGTCTCCGTGACGACGTTCGCGGCGCCGATGGGGGTTCCAAAGAGGCGACCTGCGACCTCGGCCACCTTCTCGTTCCGCTCCTGCTCGGAGCCGGCGGTAGCCATGGTGGCCGAGGTGCCGATGCATTGAAGGTCGTCAGCCAGCGCCTCGCGAACGCGGCGGACCAGCAACGCAACGTCAGCGCCCTGCCGGCCCCGGTACGTGTGCAGTTCGTCGAGCACCAGGAATCGAAGCCCGTGGGCATTGCGGATGACCGCCTTGTCCTTGTCGTCCTGACGCGTCATGAGCAACTCAAGCATCATGAAGTTCGTCAGCAGGATGTCGGGAGGATTCGAGGCCAGCGTTTGGCGCTCCTTGTCATCCTCCTGTCCGGTATATCGACCAAATGTCACTGGGGGATGGTCGCCATAGTCGTCGAGGAATTTGCCGAGTTCTTCGAGCTGGCTGTTGGCAAGCGCGTTCATCGGGTAGATGACGATGGCCCGAGTGCGTGGCGCGCTGTCGACGGCCTTCGCTTTCAGGATGGCGTCGACCATCGGAATGAAATAGGAGAGCGACTTGCCAGAACCGGTCCCCGTCGTCAGAACGTAGCTTTCGCCGCGCTGAGCCAACCCGATGGCTTCTTCCTGATGCTGGAAAAGGGTGAGCGAAGTTCCAGGGCTCGACGCCGACTTTCCAGCCCGGAATATCCCGGCGCAATCGGCATGCAATTTGCCCGACGTCGCGAGTGACTCTACGGTCTGCCCCGTCTTGAAATTGGGGTTGACCTGAACGAGTGGAGCGGGCCAATAACGCTCCGAGTCATAGGCCTTGTCGACAAAGGCCTTGATGTCTGGTGACTGGATACGCGCAAAACTGCGCGTAAAGGTCGCGTAATCGGCGACGAGTTTTTCGCGAAACTCAAAGACATCCATTTGGCATACCCCAAATCTCACGGGCCGATTTTTGGCGGCACTGCGGTCGTGGAGGTCCCCAGAGCCCGTGTATTTTTCCTAGTGGTTTGCGATTTTACCGACTAACTCTCCTCGCAGGCGACGAAAAGCTTCGTGTCGCCGTAAGCAACCAGTTTCGCCCTGTGGATGAGCGCGACGGCCGCGGCCCAGTAAGTGCTGGCCGCTTACGTAAAACTCGAGTCTCAGGAAAGGTACGTAGCGCAGAGGTAGTGAATCTCCTGGACGACCGGCTTTCGATAGCCAATCCGGGCAAGCTGTCCAGTTGCGGCATCCCGACGTCGCCGTCACCTTCGACGGGCCAGAGCGCCCTTCCCGCGCTTACCCGTCGAGGAACCGGACGCTCCGAATATCGCCGCCGTAGACTTTCGGCCTACCCGAGCGAAACTGCGCTGCTACAACAGCCATGCGTCACCGACGGGAGTTGCACCTCCAGGTGCGTCCGAGCGACGGTCAGCGCCCTCGGCAACGCGTACGGCTTAGACAGCTTCGTGGCCGGGAAGCCGGCGCAGTACCGGCCCGTCGCAAGAGGAAGCGGAGGGTCAAGCCTCCGTCAGGTTGTAGTGGCTACGACCAGCAGATTCCGTGACGAAGATTTCGTAGCTGGACTTGACTCGTTTCGCCGCTTTCTTTGCGAGTTCGAGCACCTGCAACCGGGTCTTCTCTCCTCGGTAGTCGTATTCCGCCGTAGGAAGCTGGTAGACCGTGCCGCCGTCGGCCTTCCACGTTCTCGTGAAACCCTCGGACTCCATCTCGTCGTGCAACTTGTCGTAGTCTGTGCTGACTGCGCTGTGCAACTCTACCCGCGTGGTAAACCTAGCCATTTGACGTCCTCTTTTGCCCAATTATTGCGCCCAGACCCCCGGACGCTACGAACGCAAATACGGGCCGCCACCCATCGTTCAAGCTAACGTAAACCCTGAACTCATGGGGCAACGACCGGGCGCCTCAAGCGGCCGTGGTTCCGAAGACGCTCGTCGGCCCGCGCACCACGATGCAAGTGGCTTTGACATTTCGGCCAGTTGAATGAGAATCGAGGAGATGCGAACGAGCAATTTGTTAGAAGTTGGCTACGAAATGCGTAATTCCAAGCGTGCTCTGTCATCTCGGGAAACGAACCTCGCCTGAGCGCGAACGAACTACTTCACCCAGCTGAGTTGAATGGACGAATATATGGCGGGCAACCCGATTGACAGTGACGCGAAGCTGGATAAAAAGTTTGCCGGGCTATGGTGTCGCGCTCGCAAGCTGCCCAGTTTGAGCGACCTCAACGCCGAAACAATCTCGCTGTGGGCGAAAGACGCTGGGGTCGTCGTTCAAGAAGTGGCTGAACGGAAGGTCGGCGCCTTCCGGCCGATACCTGCGGTGGTCCTGACTGTCGCTGGCAAAACTGCATATTTCCCCACGGTCTCCGCTTCCGACGACCCATCCTGGCTCGCGAACATGAAGGCGCGCGAGCGCGAGGCAGCCCTGTGGTCGAAAGTGGAATGGTTTGCGCCTCTATGGGTCGCCCGAGGTCAGACCGGGCCGCTATTGGCGGACATTGAGCACCGGTCGAAGGAAGAAGCTATAGCCCGCTTCGACTACCACACTTCCACGATATACACGCTCCCGTTCCAGGCCATCTGCGTCGCGCAGTTCATTTCGAAATCGCGCACCCTTTCCACGTTCTACCCGATTGCCCGCGAGGCATATCTCGCCTTCTTTGCAGGTCATCGCGCATCGAGCATTGCGGCGCTCATTCCTGTTATGGAGGGCGCGCTTCAACGCATCTCGGAGGAGAACGGCAACCTGTCGGTGACCGACCAAATTGACCGCGTCATTGACCGCGCGTGCGCGCTCGCAGCCCGCATCCATTTTGACCATAACTGGGTGCCAGGCGAATACAGCACCAAAGAGTATCTATATGGGCTAGACGAGAGAGTCTTTGCATTTCAAACGTTCCGTCGGTGGCTAAAAGAGGTCTTCTATCGCCAGACCGACAAGTACGATGGCGTAACGTGGCTGAATCGGCACGTCTTTGCACACGGTACCTCAACAGATTGGGCGAATGGCGGAAACTTCCGACGGCTAGTCGTCGCATTGGCGACCTTCGGAGTCATCGAGTCCTGGCATGATGAGACGAACGCCGTTCCGCTGATGCTTCCGGAGATGAACAACGACAGCCGCCTACTATGGCAGCAGGCTCTCCTTCAAGCGCAGGGGCAGACTCTGCTGAAAATGGTGGAGCAGAAGAACTACCAAAAATATGGTCAGTTAGTCCCTCCGATGCCGACCGACAATGGCGTCGGGCTGCGAAAGGCACATTTGAAGCAGGAGTGCATCAAGGACCTCGTACGCCCGCTCCGAAACTCTGGCTGGGCGGTCGAGGTCGGTGAACCGGACGAACAGGCCCTCCAGATGAAAGTCATCGCCAGAAGCGGAGACGCAGAGATGCACTTCGGTCTGCTGTTCAGCTGCGCGACCGACAATGAGATTTACCGCGAACTTGCGCAAAGCTGCGCCGCAATTCTCTATCTTGAATCGCCCGAAAATCAAGCGGCTTTCGCGTACGGTATAGACGTTCACGTTGGCCCCGTCGCCGCATGGCAACCACCTCAAGCGCCGACACCAACGAGAGTGAGTTTTCTCGCCCGTTGCAAATCCTGGATGCAGACGAGAGCAGCATTCTTGAAGTCGGCAAGACTCCGCTCGCGCCGGTCGTCGTAACAGCCCCGGGGCGACTCGATAGCGCTATCCGCCGTTCTTGAGTCGCCGAAGGAACGTTCGCGCGGTCACCAATGCGAGATGCAGACGGAAGGTGCTCCTATCCTCGTCGGAAAGCCCAGGGTGTGAACCCTCCGTGTGCAGCATCTTGAAAAGGCCGTTGATGTACCCCTTACCGTCGCCTGCCCATTCGTTGCGCTGAACGGATAAGAACTCGCGCTTCGCAAGCATTGCCCGACGGTTCTCGGACGTCCCTTCAGAACCCGGGCCGTCGTCGATGTTACGGGCTATCGCGTCGAACAGGCTTTCCATGAACGTTCGCGTCTGGCTGTTCGCTGCGGCCCAATCACCACGCGTATGTGCCTCAATGGCTTGGTCGAGATGCCCCTTGCTTTCTATGAAGCCGTAGTGGTTCAAGAGTTGGTGGACTTCGTCGTCAGTTTCTGGCAGGTCTACCTCGTCAGGTAGCGCCGCACGCAGCGAAGGAGCGGCGCGCCCCCTGGACGCTTCACTCCACTGTATGACAAAGCCGTCGAGAGCCAGAGCGCGCATCAGCCGTTCCTGCCCTTCTGAATGCGTGGACGGAGTCATTGTCGACACCGCCTCTCGGACAACCGCTTCAGCCAACGTGACAACGCCGTCTGCAGTCCGGACAAGTTCCTCATGGGCTTTCGCCACCTCACGTGCGAGCAGCGCTGCCTTCTTCGATACGCTCAGACTGGTGTCGAACGGTATACTGGCCTCCAATCCCAGCCTGAATACCACCTGGTCGAATTTCGCCTGGGTGAGGGAGGCGTCGAGCACGCCGACAGCCGCAGCTACAGTCGGTCGGGTGAAGTGATTGACTCTCATATCCTTGATGGTTCGGTAACTGTCGACTCCGCAACGATATACGTTTCTGGCGATGACTATCAAGAAGCGAAATCACTACGTGCCGAAGGCGTATCTGCAGGCGTTCTCTAATGACCAGCGCCGTGTCCTTGTCTACCGGAAGAACGAACCCAGGCAAAGTTATCCGCGTAGACTGCCGTCGCAGCATCGTAGCTATATAGACGCCTGCTCGCCTCCGCAAGCAGCCTCTGTCGCAATGGCATCCACGTTGTATTCCCCGCACCCAGTGTTGGCCGATGTGAGCGGCACACGTATAATCTAGGTGCGCCGCTCCAGCGCGCCGTCCTCCCCCTGAAAAGGGCATGGTGAATCGGGGCTATTGATTTTCAGTTCATCGCAAATCGTACGTGCGAGGGATGCGTGTAATGAGGACAACATGCGCAAAGCCCCCGCCCTAACGATGGAGCGAGAATTGAAAAACATCGAACCGACACCCAGCAATGCCGCTTATATCCTTCGCCGCTTCCTCCAGTCGAAAGAACTCGACATTTCTCTTTCCACAGCTCAAGAAGCGGTAGCACGCCTTCGTGGCTTCAACGATTGGAACTCGTTGGCCGCCGAACTCGACCCACGCGGAACGCGTGCGCTTTCCGCCGGCCTAGACAATGAACGTCGGTCTGAATCCTATCAACGGTCGCTATCGGAAATCCCAGTGGTGACATGGGTGGAACGCTTCGGATGCTGCTGGCCGGAGCAAGTCTGGCGGGCACATAACGGGGAACATGCAGAACGTCAGCGGTCAACGCGCCGCGAGAACTACGTCGAATGCAGAGAAAGCGAATCTTCACTGCGTGCTGATTTATACCTTGCCCTCCAGTCGACGGCCCTCGAGCAGCGATTCCGCTACATCGTAGGAGAGCCGGGCCTCGGCAAGGCTGAATCCGGAGGCTGGCTCCAGCTGGCATTCGGAAAGCGGATTGGTAACCGCTTCGAACTCAAGCTTTGCCCTACGTTGAACTGGGATGAGTTTGAGGTCATGTTCGTTACGTACGAATTCGATGACGTGCTCGGCGATGGCATCGTCGACGAAATCTGGCACCCTTCCGTCGTCGGTCTCGCAGATGAGCAACTCTGCAAAGTCATCAAGCGCGCGCTAGCCGCAGCCGATGAAGTTGAAGCTAACGTCAGTAGCTGGATGCGCGGACGCACGTCTGGCGGCTAGTGCCTGGCTGAGACGCGCGGAGCAGCCTGTTGACGTAGTCATCGACACCGCTTTCATTGGATTTTGCAGCCCGCCCTTCCTTGTTCAACTCATCGCCCTTGCTCGGCACATCCGGGTCGTGGCAGACGACAACGAACGACTGCGTGCCCTCGGGCGCGTCGGTCCATGCGAGGTGCGGATTCCGGTTCGAGGAGAGCGCAATATGCGACGTCGCATCTGCGACCGCGAACGCAAACTCGCCGGGGATAACTCGACCGTCGACGAAGCTGTGGCTGAATACTTTCATGGGGTCGGTAGGTGTGGATTTCAGGCTCGATGGCTCGTTGACGAGCGAGAAATTCTAGGCATTTCCACCAACCCCAACGGCGCACAGCGCGTCAAATATGCTACAAATCCAATCAATTTGACGGGTTGAGAGTTATCGACCGCACCCCGCAGCCCGGCGCACACCGTCCTCCCTATCCAGGACCTCGCAATGGACGCGTCCTAGAGAACAGGCACTGCACACAGACGCCCCGGACGAGATGTGTGTGTCGAACATGGGATTCGCGTGCTCCTGCTATCGTTGCGGACGGCGGCTGCACGTGCGAGACCCTACCGCGCTCGAGCCCAGCGCCCACACCCAATTCGAGACCACCGCTACCCACGCTTAAAATGACAAACCAAGCAATCGCGTCTTATCTCCCCGACCTCTTAGTGATTAAGCTCGGGAAGGACCTCCCCGCCTTCAATGACTACAAGAATCCGCGTGGACTGGTCGGACCTCATGAAATCGGCTACTTCTTTCACGAGTGGATTCACTTCTTTCACAACGTATCGACGATTCACGGCTTGTCCGCATTCGCGAATCTGGTCCACCTATGGGGCCATGCACGTTACGCCATGGGGGAAGACGGGCTCTGCCGCGGCGCGCCCTCAATTTCGAACCAAGAGAACACCTGGCTTCATCAAAAGTTCGCGTTTTCTAGAGCGGAACGTTCGCAGCGTCAGAATAATGCTCCAGGGAACATCATCTTTGAAAATGTGACTGTGACGAAAGTGGAACTTCTGGAATTTCCGCTGCCAGAGCTGACCGTCACAACACAAATCATCAAAGCAGAACTCAAAATCGAAAATGAAAGCGGCGAGTTTTTCGACATGAGTGTAGAAGTTGGGCCACATGAAATAGTCGAGTCAGTTGCTTGCATGCTTGAAGAGCGACTGACGCGTAAGCTCGGTGCGGAGCCGAGACCACTAGAATTTGCGCCGTATCATCTTCTCAGGGCGTTGGCAAAAAAAATTGCCCCATCCATCACCGACGAATGCGTTCTTGCATGTGGACTAGCCGCATTGCAAGAATCCGACCCGCCCACAGTTCTCGTCGACATTCTTAAACGCGCAGAACAAGCGTGCTCTGCGGGAGAGGATGTGATGCATTTGATAAACGAGACGCTCATCCGTCTCCTATCTGACTCGAAAGATTGGGTTGAAGAGCGCCTCGTGGAACTAGAGAGTCGGTTCCCCAACGACGAACCAATGGGTCGCGCGATAAAAAGCACAGTAGAGGTCTTCCGGAGAAATTTCGCCCATCGCCGCAAAAACCCACTTGTTGAATTTTGGCTAGTCGATGTTATCAAAGCAGACGTCAACAACTTGACTGAAATCATCAAAGTGTTTGGAGACTGTACTGTTCAGCAGCAACGGGACGGTTTTGAAGACGACGTTGGACGAGACATACTCGTAGAGTTCGTTCTACCAGAAAACGACGATGAGCTACTCCGTGACGGTCGGCGGAGAATGCACGCAGCTTTCCGCTTCGTCGCGTTGCACGCCGGTCCAGGAGGGAAACTTCTCGCCACATCGGAAATTCCCGTGACGCGCCGTAATGTCTGCCCTTATTACACAACGTGTGTTCTGAAACCCCGTACCGAAAATCCGAGCGTGTGTGCCGAGACACCATGGCTAGTAAGGGATGAGCAATGTTGGTACGAATCGGGCGTACTAACACTATGCACTCCAGATGTCGCTGCGCTGCGCGTCTCTACTATGCCCCAGCGTACATAGCGCACTCATTGCGTTGCGCTAGGGCTTCTGTCGCAACGCGTGTGTTATGAACTTCCCAGCGAAGACCATTCAGCACAGACAATCGAAGCCTGTTTTACGCCAGTCGCAGCCTGAGCGGTGGTAGCACTTTTTGCGTGACGAAGAAGCGATGCTCCTTCGTCGCGCCGTGGAATTTCCAGTAGTCGCTCTTTTCGAAGGCCTGGCTCCAGACAGGAGCCTCCTTTCCGTCGTCTTTAGCTTGTCGGGGATGCTTACAGGAGCCCTTCCCCTTCGGAACGTGGATGGGCAGCGTCTCCTTCAAACCTGGAAATCTTCCGCTCTCGATAGCTGCGCGAACACCTTCAAGGCGTTTCTGTTCGTCATCGCTTCGGTTCGACGCGCGCCATGGCGTACAGCCAGCGAACCCGAAGGCCGAAAGTCGCCGCCCCCAACGCGCTAGACGGCAAATGCTGATACGACCCTATATTTTGGACCAGCGAAGATGCGCGTCCATGCTCCGCGGTGCGCTCAATCTACGTGTGATTGCACCGCACCTCGACGCTATCAAAATTATCTCTCGATAGCAAAGTCAGAGAAAAATTGTGCACTGCACATCAAATTTCGCGGTTCCCGCACACTTTGTTGTCTCCGAAACGCAATTTTTGCGTTCCCGCACACTTTGTTGTCTCCCGTTACCCCAAATATTCCCTTTGACAAACACTCTTACGATATATATCTTAAGACATGTTTTAAGACACTCACCAGACAAGGAGGCCCTATGCGCCACCATCCGCACTTTGGTCACACCGGCCGTCACGGCCACGCCGCGCGCGATCCGCGCGACTTCCCCAGCGGCCGCCACCCGGCCATGCAGGCGCTGCATGCGCTGCGCCACGCCATGGGCCGCCATCGTGGCGGCGAAGGTCCCGGCGACTTTGGCGATCGCTTCGGCGAAGGTTTCGGCCGCGGCTTCGGCGGTTTCGGCGACGGCGACGGTTTTGGCCGTGGCCGCAAGTTCACGTCCGAAGACCTGCAACTCATGCTGCTCGTGCTGCTCGCCGAGCGCCCGAGCCACGGCTACGAACTCATCAAGGCGCTCGACGCGCGTTCGAACGGCTTCTACAGCCCGAGCCCCGGCATGGTCTATCCGGCCCTCACGTACCTGGAAGAACTGGGCTATGTGAGCGTGACGCTCGAAGGCAACCGCAAGCGCTACGAGCTCTCGCCCGAAGGCCGCGCGTACCTCGAGACCAACCGCGAACGCGCGGACCTGATCCTCGCGAAACTCACGCACTTCGGCCGCAAGATGGAAGTCATGCGCCGCGCCATGGCCGGCGAAGATCCGGCCGAAGGCAGCGCCTGGGTGCGCGAGCTGATCGAGGCGCGCCGCGCGCTCAAGCGCGCGCTCCTGCGCCGCACCGACGCCGCGCCGGAGGAGCAGCGCCGCATCGCCGCGATTCTTGCGCGCGCCACCCAGGAAATCGAAAACGGCAGCGACGACAGCGAGGTTTGACAACCCGCTTCCGCGCGCCACGCGGCGGCCCGTGCCGCGCCACCCCAACATCATCGGAGCCATACATGCAGAACCCGTCCCAACTCGAAGTCGTCCGTGTGCGTCACCCGCTGAAATTCCGACTGTTGCGTGTGGCGCGCGTCACGGCGCTCTCGCCCTCGCTCGTCCGCGTCACGCTCACGGGTAATCTGGGCGACTTCGTCTCGGCGTCGTTCGACGATCACATCAAGGTGTTCTTTCCCGCCGCCGGTGAGGAAAAGCCAGTACTGCCAACTTTCGGTCCAGACGGCGTCGTGTTCTCCGAAGGCGTCGAGCGCCCCGCCGCGCGCGATTACACGCCGCGCCGCTTCGATACGCAAGCGAACGAGCTCGATCTGGAATTCGCGCTGCACGAAGCCGGCCCGGCCACGGCATGGGCGGCACAGGCGCAGCCCGGCCAGTATCTCGGCGTAGGCGGCCCGCGAGGCTCCATGGTGATTCCCACGGGCTTCGACTGGCAGCTGCTGATCGGCGACGAAACGGCGCTGCCCGCCATTCAGCGGCGCCTCACGGAGCTGCCGGCCGGCGCGCGCGTGGCCGTGGTCGTGGAAGTGGCGAATCGCGCAGCCCGCATCGCGTTGCCCACCGAAGCCGATCTTTACGCCACGTGGTGCTATCGCGACGAAAGCGAATCGGAGCAGCCGCTCGTAGACGGCGTGTCCGAAGTATGGCTGCCGCCGGGCGAAGGCTACGTCTGGGCCGCCGGCGAAGCCTCGGCGATCCGCGCGGTGCGCGCGCATTTGTGCAACGAGCGCGGCGTCGACAAGAAGCGCATTCGCGCTTCCGCCTACTGGCGGCGAGGCGCGCAGGCGGCCCACGAAACGATCGACGACTGATCGATCTCGCTGGCGCGGCAACACTGCCGCGCCTTTTTACTTTCAGGCTCCAAGCCCATACATGATCCCTTCTCTCACACCGCTGCGCGAACGCACGCTGCTCTGGCTGCTGGCGCTCACGCAGTTCACCGTCATCATGGATTTCATGGTGATGATGCCGCTCGGCCCGCAGATCATGCACGCGTTCGCGATCACGCCCGCCGCGTTCGCGACGGCTGTTTCCGCATATTCGCTCTGTTCGGGTCTATCAGGACTCCTTGCAGCGACGTATATCGACCGTTTCGATCGCCGCCGCCTGCTGCAAGTGGCCTACGCACTGTTCGCGCTCTCCAATCTCGCCTGCGCGCTCGCCACGAACTTTCATCTGCTGCTCGCCGCGCGTGCATTCGCGGGTCTCACCGGCGGCGTGCTCGGCTCGATCGTGATGGCGATCGTGAGCGACGTGATTCCCGCCGCACGGCGCGGCGGGGCCACGGGCGTCATCATGACTGCGTTCTCCATCGCCGCCATCGCGGGCGTGCCGGCCGGCGTGCTGCTCGGCGCGCACTACGGCTGGAGCGCGCCGTTCATGCTGCTCGTCGTGCTCTCCGTGGCGATCTGGCTCGCGGGCTCGCGCCTCGTGCCCTCGCTCACCGGACATCTCGGCCAGCGCACGCCGCTCGCGCAAGTGCTGCCAAACCTTTGGCGACTGCTCACGCTGCCGCGTCACCTGAAGGCCTTTGCGCTCACCTTCACGATGATGGCCGGCCACATGCTCGTAATCCCGTTCATCGCGCCGATGCTCGTCGGCAATCATGGCATCGCACCGCAGCAGCTCTCCTGGCTCTATATGGCGGGCGGTGCGGCGACGTTCATGACCTCGCGCGCGGTGGGCCGTCTCGCGGACCGCTACGGCAAGCGCCGCGTGTTCCGCGTGATGGCGCTCGTTTCGCTCGTGCCGGTGCTGTTCGTCACGCATCTGCCTGCGTTGCCTTTCCTCGCGCTCGTGGCGTTCTTCGCACTGTTCATGATCTCGATGTCGGGCCGCATGGTGCCGATGCAGGCATTGCTCACGACGATTCCCGAGCCCGCGCGGCGCGGCGCGTTCCTGAGCGCCAACAGCGCGGTGCAGGCGCTCGGCACGGGCATCGGCGCGTGGCTGGGCGGCCAGTGGCTTACGAATGGCGCGAACGGCGCGATCATCGGCTTCGGGCAGAACGGCTGGATCGCCGCGGCGCTCACGTGCGTGGCGGTGCTGTGGGTTTCGCGGGTGCGGGGCGCGTCGGAAGACGTGTCGAGTGACGTGGCCGCGCCTGCGGGCACAGCGCCTACGACTGCGGCTACGCAATCCTGAGCCGCAAAAGAAAAACCGGTTCGCAGGCCTGGCGCGCCTCATGAGCGTGCCACGCACCGCGAACCGGTCGTGCTTCAGGTAGAAAGCGGATGAAACCGCGGGCCTCGTGTAGCTTGCCCGCGTGCAGCGCGGGACCCGACCGGCCGATCGGGTGCTCGCGCGGCGTCGCTCCACGAGGGAGCGAGCCATTGATGCTTAGAAGCGGTGACGCAGACCCACCGTTGCGGCGACCTGGTTCTGCGAGGTCGACGGCGACAGCGTGTTGATCATCGCAACGTTCGCGCCGGCGTCGCCGAGTTCGCCCGAAGCGTGCTGGTACACGGCGCCGGCGTAGACATCGGTGCGCTTCGAGAGCGAGTAGTCAGCCGTCAGCGAGACGGTGTGCCACTTCGGATCGCCCGAACCGTTCGAACCCGTGACCTTGCCGTCCGTGAACGTGTACGACGCGTTCAGGGCGAGAGCCGGCGTGAGCGCGTAGGCGCCGTTCAGCTCGAAGTTGTCCATGTGCAGGTTCGTGCCCGACGGGATCGAGAACGTGTTGCCGCCCTGGCCGCCAGCGATCAGGTTTTCGTACTGCGTGTGCGTCCACACGAAGCCGACCGTTGCCGGGCCGTAGTTGTAGTTCACGCCTGCGCCGAAGGTGCGCTGCGTTTGTGCCGACAGATTGAAGTTATTGCCGTTCGATGCCGAATTCGCGCCGTTGCTGTTCGTGTTCGTCGGCGAGTTGTTCATCTGCAGGTAGGCAGCCGCGAAGTTCAGCGGGCCGTTGCCGTACGATGCGCCAGCGCTCCATGCGCGGTTGTTCGCGAACTGGCCAGCGTCGTTGCTGAAGCCGTACATGCCGCCGAACTTGAAGCCCTGGTAGTTGACGCTCTGGTACTTGACCGCGTTCTTGATCGAGAACGAGTGGTCGAGGTTGTCGTTGTCGAACGGGTGAGCGGCGAGGTTGTTGCCGTAGCCCGAGCCCGTTTCCGAAAGCGGGCCGAGGTAGTCGACCATCGAGTCATACTGGCGGCCGAGCGTCAACGTACCGAAGCGGTCGCTCTGCAGACCGACGAACGCCTGGCGGTTGAACATCGTGCCGCTCTCGGTGTCCTTGCCGTTGTTCAGGTTGAAGCCGTTTTCCAACGTGAAGATCGCATGCAGACCGCTGCCCAGGTCTTCGCTGCCCTTCAGGCCGAAGTACGTGTCGCCAACGGTGCCGCTACCCTGGTTCCATGCGGCGTGGCCGCCTGCATTGTTCGCGTAGACGATACCCGCATCCAGTGCGCCGTAGAGAGTAACGCTGCTTTGTGCGTGAGCGGAGGCTGCGAATGCGCCGAGGACGCCCGCGATAATCAAAGTATTCTTCATGACTTTCCTTATGACATTCAGACCGCACTGACGCGGCTCCGGGTATTGGAGCCACACCGGCAATCCCGGGCGAAGTCTACGTGTCAAAGGCTTTAAATCGCCTTGGCAATTGCTGTAACAGTTATTTGCTGAATCTGGAAATATCAGAATAATAATCCGTAAGTCCTTGTCTTCAATGGGAAATATGGAGTAATACATCGATCGGCCCGAATAGGCCGTGTGGCAAACACGCGACGCCCGGATCAGCGCGGCAATTCGATTATTGTGGAAAGTGGATTAATTGCGGGCGATATCACGCGATTAAAATTTCCGGGTCGATGAAACTTTATGACCATGATGTTAGTCCTATCGCGCGCGTGCATTATTGCTATATACAGCTATTATTATTGCGTGAAATCGCGATTAACAAGCGAATGATTTTCGGCCTCCTCCGTGGCGCTCGACATCGCCCCTCGCGCGGCACGCGCGCAGGCGCGGGCGCGCGCATCCGTTAAAATCCCGGAACGCGCGCGCACTGCGCGCGCACCACCCGCATCGACGCCACTTCTACCGAACGGCCGCGTCGCCCTCACCCGTCCGGCGCGAGACCCCGTCATGACAAACAAAGCCACTCCTACGCACGCCCAGCCCTTCAGCGAGCTGCCGCTCGCGCCCGCCATGCTCGCCAACCTCACGCGCCTCGGCTACGTCGACATGACGCCGATCCAGGCCGCGAGCCTGCCCATCGCTTTCGCGGGCCACGACCTGATCGCCCAGGCCAAGACCGGCAGCGGCAAAACAGCGGCCTTCTCGCTCGCGCTGCTCTCGCGTCTCGACCCGCGTCGTCAGGACGTGCAGGCCATGATCCTCTGCCCCACGCGCGAGCTGGCCGACCAGGTCACGCAGGAAATTCGCCGTCTCGCGCGCGCGGAAGAGAACATCAAGGTGCTGACGCTGTGCGGCGGCACGCCCATGCGGCCGCAGGCGGCGAGCCTCGAACACGGCGCGCATATCGTCGTGGGCACGCCGGGCCGCATCATGGACCATCTGGAGCGCGGCAACCTCGCGCTCGGCGCGCTCAATACGCTCGTGCTCGACGAAGCCGACCGCATGCTCGACATGGGCTTTTTCGACGACATTGCCACCGTGGTGCGCCAATGCCCCAAGGAGCGCCAGACGCTGCTCTTTTCGGCGACCTATCCCGAAGGCATTACGAAGCTGAGCCAGCAATTCCTGCGCAATCCGAAGGAAGTCAAGCTCGAAGAGCATCACGACGACAGCAAGATCCGCCAGCGCTTCTATGAAGTGACGGAAGACGAGCGCCTGCACGCCGTGGGCATGCTGCTCAACCACTACCGTCCCGTGAGCACGCTCGCGTTCTGCAACACCAAGCAGCAATGCCGCGACCTGCTCGACGTGCTGCGCGCGCAGGGCTTTCACGCGCTTGCGCTGCACGGCGAGCTCGACCAGCGCGAGCGCGACCAGGTGCTGATCCAGTTCGCCAACCGCAGCTGCTCGGTGCTCGTGGCGACCGACGTGGCCGCGCGCGGCCTCGACATCGCGCAGCTCGAAGCCGTGATCAACGTGGACGTCACGCCCGACCCGGAGGTGTACGTGCACCGCATCGGCCGCACGGGCCGCGCCGACCAGGACGGCTGGGCGCTCAGCCTCGCGAGCATGGACGAGATGGGCCGGGTGGGCGGCATCGAGCAGGCGCTCAAGCGCGAAGTCGAATGGAGCCCCCTCGCGGAACTCAAGTCCGCCAGCAACGCGCCGCTGTTGCCGCCGATGGAAACGCTGCAAATCCTGGGCGGCCGCAAGGAAAAGATCCGCCCCGGCGACGTGCTGGGCGCGCTCACCGGCGAAGCCGGCTTCAGCGGCGCACAGATCGGCAAGATCAACGTGACCGATTTTTCGACCTACGTGGCCGTGGAGCGCAGCATCGCGCGCGACGCGCTGCGCAAGCTCAATGCGGGCAAGGTCAAGGGCAAGAAGGTCAAGGCCCGCATGATGGACGAATGAACTGACGAATCATCCACGCCGGGTGCGCACGCGACTTGCGCGCCCGCGCTGCACCGCGCCTCAGTTACCCCGCGTTCAACCGGATCAGGAAAGCCATGAAACAACCGCTCAGAATCGATTTCGTCTCCGACATCGCGTGCCCGTGGTGCGCAATCGGCCTCTCGTCGCTGAACCTCGCGCTCGAACGGCTGCGCGACACCGTCGATGCGCAGATCGTCGTGCACCCCTTCGAACTGAATCCGCAGATGGGCCCGGGCGGCGAATCCGTGGTCGAGTATCTCAGCAAGAAGTACGGCCGCACGCCCGAGCAGATCGCCGAAACGCAGGCCATGATCCGCGAGCGCGGCGCGAGCGTCGGTTTCGCGTTCGGGCCGCGCGAGCACATCTACAACACCTTCGACGCGCATCGTCTGCTGCACTGGGCCGGCATCGAGGGCAAGCAGTTGCCGCTCAAGCTGGCGCTGCTGCGTGCGTATCACGGCGAGGGCAAGGACACGAGCGACCACGCGGTGCTCGTCGCGGCGGCGCAGTCCGTGGGGCTCGACGCGGATAAAGCGCGTGCAGTCCTGGAAAGTGGCCAGTATGCCGACGAAGTGCGCGCCGAAGAGCACGAATACCAGTCGGCCGGTGTCCAGTCGGTCCCAGCGATCATCTTCAACCAGCAGTATCTGGTCAGCGGCGGCCAGCCCGTCGAAACCTTCAAGCAGGCGATCCAGCAAATCCTGGCCGAGAGCGCCAAGGCCTGAACGGCTCAGGCATCTGAAGCCCCCGCGCGGCGCGGCCTCGCGCCCGCGAATACTCCGCTTTCACGGGCCGCCGCGCCGTCGTTCAGGCGCCCGGCAGACGGCCGATGCCGGCCGCCCCCTCGCGGGCGTGTAAACTAGCGGGTTTTTTGCCCAGGTGGAAAAGTGCTAGCCCCGCAACGCCTTGCGTTGAGCGGCCCGACGCTCGTGCGCTTACTTGCCCGCTTCGGCGATGCCGAAGTGCCCGAATCCCGGCAATCGATCTCGGACCATCTGAGCCAGTGGCTCGGCTGGACGGACGCCATCGCGCTTTCAACGGCGCTGAGCGTGCAGACGCCGGGCGGCGAGCCAGCCACGCGCGTGGGCGCCAGTTCCGAACAAAGCCAGAGCGAGCGCGTGCGCGCGGCGCTGAGAAAGGCCATTGCGGGCGAAGGCGGGCCTGCGCGGCGCGACGGACGACGCACGCAGGCCGCCAGCCAGCCAGCCGATGTGGAACCCGATTTCGCGGATTTCCGCCAGCGCTACGTCGCCCTGCAGCAGGCGATGGAGACCGACATCGCCACGCTGCGCGCCCGTCTGCGTGCCGCGCTGGCCGCCCGTGCGCCTGCGCTCGCGCGCCTCGCGACGGTGGACGCCGTGATGGAGCAGGCGCTCGGCGCGCGCGAGCGCAGCCTGCTCGCCGGCGTGCCCGCGCTGCTCGGGGCGCATTTCGAGCGGCAGCGCGCAGCGGCCGCGGCGCAGTCCGCCGGAGAAAGCGCCGCGCCTCACGCCTGGCTCGCCGGCTTTCGCAAAGATATGCAGAGCGTGTTGCTCGCCGAACTTGAGATTCGGTTTCAACCGGTGGAGGGGCTGCTTGCTGCCCTTCGCACCAGCTAACCCAAACGCTATGTCCCGCGCTATGTCCCGATTTCGCATTGAATCTGTTGTCTTCGTCGTGGGTCTCGCCGCCGTGTGCTGGATCGGCGCCGGCTACGCGGTCACGAACCCGCTTGCGAGCGCCGTCACGCTGCTGATCGGCGCGTGCTATGTCACAGGCGCGTGGGAGCTGTATCGCTTCCAGCAGGCCACGACCACGCTCGCCCAGGCCGTCGCGCAACTGAACACGCCGCCCGCGCGCCTGGCCGGCTGGCTCGACACGCTGCATCCGGGCCTGCGCAATGCCGTGCGCGCGCGCATCGAAGGCGAGCGTGTGGCCCTGCCGGGCCCGGCACTCGCGCCCTACCTCACGGGCCTGCTCGTGCTGCTCGGCATGCTCGGCACGCTGCTCGGCATGGTCGTCACGCTCAAGGGCACGGGCGCGGCGCTGGAAAGCGCCACCGACCTCGATGCCATCCGCGCCTCGCTCGCCGCGCCGGTGAACGGCCTCGGCTTCGCGTTCGGCACTTCGATCGCGGGTGTGGCCACCTCCGCGATGCTCGGCCTGCTCTCCGCGCTTTGCCGCCGTGAACGCATCGAAGCCGCGCAGCAGCTCGACGTGAAGATCGCGACGACGCTGCGCGCCTTCTCGCCGGTTCATCAGCGCGAAGCCTCGTTCAAGCTGCTGCAGCGCCAGGCCGACGCCATGCCCGCGCTGGTCGACAAGCTTGGCGCGCTGATGACACTGATCGAACGCCAGGGCGCCGCGCAGCACGAACAGCAGATCGCGACCCAACAGACCTTTGCCGCGAACGCCGAAGCCGCCTGGAGCCGCCTCGCGGCTTCCGTGGGCCAGTCGCTCAAGTCGAGCGCCGCCGAAAGCGCGCGCGCCGCGGGCGCGGCGCTGCAGCCCGTCGTCGAAGCGACCATGGCGGGCCTCGCGCGCGAATCGGCGTCGATGCAGGGCGCGCTCACGCAGGCGGTGCAGCAACAGCTCGAAGGGCTCTCGCGCGGCTTCGAGGCCTCGACGGCAAACGTCGCGGACATCTGGAACCGCGCGCTCGCGCAGCACCGCCAGACCAACGAGGCGCTTGCCGCCGACCTGGGCGGCGCGCTGGAGCGCTTCAACGCAAGCTTCGAGCAGCGTGCCTCGGGCCTGCTCGATGGCGTGTCGACGCGCTTCGAGAGCGCATCAGGAACGATGTCGCAGGCATGGCAGGCGGCGCTCGAACAACAAGCGCGCGCCGGCGAAAAGCTCGCCGCGGGCAACCAGCAAGCGCTCGCCACGGCGGCGGCGACGTTCGAGCAGCACTCGGCGTCGCTGCTGCGCGCGGTCGATGCATCCCACGCGGAGCTGCAGACGAAGCTCGGCGCGCGCGACGAAGCGCGGCTCGCAAGCTGGGCCGATGCGCTCGCGGCGATGGCCGCCACCTTGCGCACGGAATGGGAAGCGACCAGCGCGGTTTCGGCCCAACGTCAGCAGGAAATCTGCGCGACGCTCGCGCAGACCGCGAACGATATCGCCGCGCAGTCGCAGCAGCACGCGAGCAAGACGATCGCCGAGATCGATCGCCTCGTCGATGCCGCTTCGGAAGCGCCGAAGGCCGCAGCAAACCTGCACGCGGAAATCTCCGCGCGCGACGAGCAACGCATCGAAACATGGACCGCATCGCTCGCGACGATGGCCGCCGGGCTGCGTCAAGAGTGGGAAGCAACGAGCGCTCACACGGCGCAACGTCAGCAGGAAATCTGCGCGACGCTCACGCAAACCGCGAACGATATCGCTGCGCAGTCGCAACAGCACGCCAGCAAGACGATTGCCGAGATCGATCGTCTGGTCGAAGCGGCCGCCGAGGCTCCAAAGGCCGCAGCAAACCTGCACGCGGAAATCTCTTCGCGCGACGAGCAACGCCTCGAAGCATGGAGCGCGTCGCTTGCCACGATGTCGGCGGCCTTGCGCGAGGAATGGGAAACCACGAGCGCGGCCACCGCGCAGCGCCAGCAGGAAATCTGCGCAACGCTCGCCCAAACCGCCAACGACATCACCACGCAGTCGCAGGCGCACAACGCCAGCACGATCGCCGAAATCGGCAGCCTCGTGCAGGCCGCGTCGGTCGCACCGCAGGCAGCAGCCGAAGTCATCGCCGAGCTGCGCCAGAAACTGTCGGACAGCATGGTCCGCGACACCGCGATGCTCGACGAGCGCAACCGCCTGCTCGCCACGCTCGAAACACTGCTCGACGCCGTGAACCGCGCCTCCACCGACCAGCGCTCGGCGATCGACGCGCTCGTCTCCACATCGTCGGATCTGCTCGAGCGCGTGGGCGGCCAGTTCAGCGCGAACGTCGAAGCCGGGAGCGGCAAGCTCGGCGCGATCGCCGCGCAGGTGAGCGGCAGCGCCGTGGAAGTGGCGAGCCTCGGCGACGCGTTCGGCGCGGCCGTGCTCGTGTTTGGCGAATCGAACGACAAGCTCGTGGCGCATCTGGAGCGCATCGAGGCCGCGCTCGACAAGTCGCTTGCGCGCAGCGACGACCAGCTCGCCTACTACGTGGCGCAGGCGCGTGAGGTCATCGACCTGAGCATGCTGTCGCAGAAGCAGATCGTCGAGAATCTGCAGCAGCTCGCGAACCAGCGCGCCACCGCCGGAGCGGACGCGGCATGAACGACGAAATCGACGGCGGCGCGGCCCCCGCTGCGCCGGTCTGGCCCGCATTCGCCGACATGATGTCGGTGTTGCTGGGCGCGTTCCTGCTGATCCTCGTGGGCGTGGTCGGCATGCAGCTCGAACTGTCGAGCCGGCTCGCGAACGAGGTGAAGCAGCGCAAGGCGGAAACCGAGCGCCGCAAGACGCTCGAAGAGGCGCTCGCGGGCCCGCTCGCGGCGGGCCGCGTGACGCTCGTGAATGGACGCATCGGCATTAGCGGCAGCGTGCTGTTCGCGCTGAACTCGGACCAGTTGACGCCGCAAGGCCGCGATCTGCTCAAGAGCCTCGCCGGGCCGCTCACGGCGTATCTGAAGAGCCGCGACGAAATCCTGATGGTGAGCGGATTCGCCGACGACCAGCAGGTGCACGCAGGCAACCGCCGCTTCGCCGACAACTGGGAGCTTTCGGCCGAACGCGCGCTGACGGTCACGCGCTCGTTCATCGACGCCGGCGTTCCCGCGTCGTCGGTGTTCGCGGCGGCGTTCGGCTCCGAGCAGCCGGTGAGCGCCAACACGGACGAGGCCGGCCGCGCGAAGAACCGCCGCGTGGAGATCGCGCCGGTGCCGCGGCCGACCGTCGGCGAGGGCAAGCATGGTCAATGATGCGGGCCCGCGGTTCTCGCAAGCAGCCGCACCAGCCGCCGCGCCTGACGCCCGCGCCCTGCTCGACGCCTGGCGCGCCCGCGGCGCGGACCAGCTCGACCCGGTGCGCTTTCACTTCATCGAGGCGCTGGAACGCCGCGCCGCCGCACACGCAGGCGAAGCGCGCCGGCTCATCGACGCGCGACTCGCACAACTGCTCGACGCCTTCGCCGACGACCTCGCGCGCGAGACATCGAACATCACGCACGGGCTCGGCGACGAGACGGCGAGAAGCGAACTGGGCCGCCTCGTCGATTCGCTAGCGCGGCCGGAACCGGCACAACCGGCGACGCGCGTGCGGCACGAGCCAGACCCGGAACTGGTCGAATACTTCCGGCAAACGTGGTCGCGCGTGCGCTCCGAAAAGCAGCTGCGGCAGTCATTGGACCAGGTGCCCAGAAACGCGGGGCCGCTCAATTCGAGCAGCCTCGTGCATCGCGCGCTCTCGCTCATGCGCGAAGTGTCGCCGGGGTATCTGCAGCAATTTCTCGCCTATGCCGATGCGCTTTCGTGGCTCGAGCAGTTGAATGCGAGTGTGGGGGTTGCGGCGCCGGTGAGGGAGGCGCCGCGGGCAACATCAGCGAAAAAAGGGGCGCGCAAGGGGCGTTAGCGCCCTCACCCCGCCTTGCGGCGCTCCCGCACCGCCTGCGCCAGCCCGTCCAGCACCGGCGCCGTCTGTGCCCAGCTAATGCACGCGTCGGTGATCGACACGCCGTGCTTGAGCGGCACGCCCGGCTTCTGGTCCTGGCGCCCCTCTTCGAGATGGCTCTCGATCATCACGCCGACAATGCGCTTGTCGCCGCCCGCCAGCTGCTCGCCGATATCGCGCGCCACGTCGATCTGGCGCTGATGCGCCTTGTTCGAGTTCGCATGCGAGCAGTCGATCATGACCTGCTCGCGCAGCCCCGCCTTCGCAAGCGACGCGCAACACGCCGCCACGGAAGCCGCATCGTAGTTCGGCCCGCTCTTGCCGCCGCGCAGGATCACGTGGCAGTCGTCGTTGCCGCGCGTTTCGAAGATCGCGGCCATGCCCATCTTCGTCATGCCCATGAACGCGTGGCTCGCGCGCGCCGCGACGATGGCGTCGGCGGCCACCTGCACGCCGCCGTCGGTGCCGTTCTTGAAGCCGATCGGGCATGAGAGGCCCGAGGCAAGCTGCCGGTGGCTCTGGCTTTCGGTCGTGCGCGCGCCGATCGCGCCCCACGCCACGAGGTCGGCGATGAATTGCGGGCTCAGCAGATCGAGGAATTCCGTGGCTGTGGGCAGCCCGAGCGCGTTGATGTCGAGCAGCAGCTGGCGTGCGGCGCGCAGGCCCTCGTTGATGCGGAAGCTGCCATCGAGACGCGGGTCGTTGATATAGCCCTTCCAGCCCACCGTCGTGCGCGGCTTCTCGAAGTACACGCGCATGACGATCAGCAGGTCGTCCTCGAGCGTATCGGCCTTCGCCTTGAGCAGCTTCGCGTATTCGATCGCCTGGTCGTGGTCGTGGATCGAGCACGGGCCCACCACCACCACGAGCCGGTCGTCGCGCTGCGCGAGCACTTCGGCGATCTCGCCGCGGCTCGTTTCGACGAGCGTTTGCGTCTCCTGCGGCACCGGCAGCTCGTCGAGCAGCAGCGCGGGCGAGATGAGCGGGCGCACGGCGCCGATGCGCGTGTCGTCGATGCGGGTCGTGTCCTGGGTGGCGTCGGCCACGCCGACTTCCTGGTCGTGCTGCGGATTATCGATACGGCTCAAGATGTTCTCCAACTGCGCTTTTGACGCGCGCATCATGCATGTGTGGGGGATGAATGCGCGATTATCGCATCCGGCGCGCCGGCCGCACCCCGAAACGTCAGCCTCAAACGAAACGAGGCGGCCCGAAGACCGCCTCGCATGAGGAACGACAACGAACGCAGCGAAGCTCAGCGCGCCGCGTCCCCCAGCGGATACCCCTTGCCCGCGAGGCGCCGCGCGATGCGCACAAGGGCAAACCATTGCTGCGCGAGCAGGCCTTCGCCATAGTTCGCGCCCCGGCCGTGCGGCGCGGGCAACTGGTCGCGAATGCCGGTAGGCTCATGCTCCTTGTTCCACGACGCCGTGCGGAACATCACGTCCCACCACGGAAACAGCACGCCGAAGTTGCAGCCATAGCGCGTGCCTTCGTGGCCATAGCCGATCGCATGATGGCGGCGATGAAACGCCGGGCTCACGACGATGCGCTCGAGCAGCCAGCCGAAGTCGAGCCGCGCGTTCACGTGTTGCACGCTCTGCATGAAGTTGCTCACGGCCACGAGCACGACGAACTGCGCGGGCGGCACGCCGATAAAGAGCGAAATACCCGCAAAGAACGCAGCCTGAACGATGTCGTCGAGGAAATGGTTGCGATCGTCACACCACAGCGACATCTGCTGCTGGCTGTGATGCACGGCGTGCAGTTCCCACCACACGCCGAAGCGGTGCTGCCAGCGGTGATACCAGTAGCCCGCGAAGTCGAGCACGACGAGATAGATCAGGAACGACACGAGCGGCTTGTCGGTCACGCCGGGCCAGAGGCTGTCCACGTCGATGTTCGGCACGCTGTAGATCGCCATCAGGCTCTGCCAGTGATTGAACAATGGCGTGAGCAGGAAGAAGAACGCGATGTTCAGAATGCCGAGTTTCGCGATCCACGTGTACCAGACGTCGGCGCGCAGCGCGCGGCGATTGCCCCAGTCTTCCGCGGGCCGCAGCGCTTCGAGCGGGCGCAGCAGCACATACGAGGCGCAGATCTGAAGCGCGCCGACGATTACCCAGTAGAGCGCGTCGTAGGTGTCCTCGTCGTAGCCCATCAGGCCGACCTTGTAGAAGATCGGCTGCACCACGTCCACGTAGACGAGCGTCTGCAGCCACGAAACGAGGTTGTCGGCCTGCGAAATCAGCGTATCGAGCATCGGGACTCCTCAATCAATCCGGGTTCGGCGCGTATACCGGCGCGCTGTTCGCGAAGTAGATGCCGTGCGGCGAGCGGCCCACTGCGATCGTATCGATCAGCTTGCGCGTGTTCAGGTCGATGATGCCCACATGCTTCGCGAAACGGAACGTCACCCAAAGGTAACGCTTGTCCGCCGAAAGTTCCATGTCGTCGGGACCTGGGCGCAGGCCCGTGATGTCGGCGACTTTCGTGAGCGTCGTGTAGTCGAGAATGCTGATCGTGCTCTCCACGCGATTCGACACGGCGATATGTTTGCCATCGTCCAGGTTGCGGAAGTTGTGCGCGCCGCGGCCGGTCTGGATCTTTTTCACGACCGTGCGGTTGTGCCAGTCCACCACGGCCACGTTGTCCTCGCCCGTCATGCCCACCAGCAGGTACTTGTCGCCCGGGGTCATCCACAGGCCGGCGGGCGTGTTGCCCACTTGCAGCTTCCAGAGCACCGTTTGCGTCGGCAGGTCGATGGCGGCCACTTCGCCCGTGTCCTGCAGCGTGACGAACGCCGTTTTGTTGTCGGAGGCGAACGTGATGTGGCTCGGCGTTTTCCCGAGCGGAATGCGCTTTGCGATCGCGAGGTTCTGGCCGTCGTAGCGATAGACGTCCACGCGGTCGAGCCGCAGGCCCGCGGTCACGAACCATTTGTGGTCGGGCGAGAAGCCAAGCTGATACGGATCTTCAATGCCTTCCAGGCGGCGCTGTATCTGCCCCGTATGCGGGTCGAGGAACAGCAGGTCGTTCGACACCGAATCGGCGACGATGAGGGACTTGCCATCGGGCGTGATCATCAGGTGATGCGGTTCCTTGCCCGTGGGCTCGGTGCCGACCACGGTGCGGCTTGCCTGGTCGATGAGCGAGAGCTTCGCCTCGCCCGAGTCGAGCACGATGACCTTGTCGTCGGCGTGGGCGAGCGTGCCCCATGCGGGGCCGCTCATCAGCAGCGCCGTCGCGAGCGTTTTTTTCATGTGAGCCGGTGTAAACGAAAAGATCGGGAATTCAGGCATTTCGTAAGGGAAAGAGAGCAGCGAAGGCGCGCCGCGCCGGTTTGTGCTGAGATAGTGCCAAGGCAGGCGCGCGGATTGCCTGCTTAACGCGTGAGGGCCCGATTCCGATGACGCACTTTCAACGTATTCGCAAATGTTCGATGCGTGCCATAGGGCGATGGGCTGCGCCTACAGACCCCGGATCGCGCGAGAAGTTGCATGGATCATCGCACCCGCGATGACGAGGCGCAGCGCGCCCCCGACGGCCTCACCCGCAACACGGCCGCCGCGGTGCGCGAAGCGCTCGAAGGACGCCGCCGCGGCGTCGCCCTTCTGCTGCCGCTCGCGGGTCCGGCCGTGGTCGTCTCGGTGGCCTATATCGACCCCGGCAATATCGCGACCAACATCCAGGCCGGTGCCCGCTACGGCTACGCGCTGCTATGGGTCGTGCTGCTGGCCAACGTCATCGCCATGCTGTTTCAGGGACTTTCCGCGAAACTCGGCATCGCCACCGGGCGCAATCTCGCCGAACTGTGCCGCGACAGCCTGCCCGCGCCGCTCGTGTGGCTCATGTGGATCGTGAGCGAGATCGCGGCCATGGCCACCGATCTCGCCGAATTCCTCGGCGGCGCGATCGGCCTTGCGCTGCTCTTTCATTTGCCGCTGCTCGCCGGCATGGCGGTGACGGCCGTCGTGACCTACGCGCTGCTGTTTCTCCAGCGCGCGGGCTTCCGGCCGCTCGAACTGCTGATCGGCGCGCTCGTGGGTGTGATCGGCATTTGCTATGTTCTGGAGCTTTTCATCACGCCGATCGAGTGGCAAAGCCTGCTGCGCCACCTCGCCACGCCGCGCCTGCCCGACGCGCAAGCCGTGACGATCGCGGTGGGCATCATTGGCGCAACGGTCATGCCGCATGCACTCTTTCTGCACTCGGGGCTCACCCAGGCGCGGGTGCTCGCGCGCAACGACGCCGAGCGCAAACGCCTCGTGAAGTTTTCTAACGTCGAGGTCGTGGTCGCGCTTTCGGTGGCCGGGCTCATCAACATGGCGATGGTGGTGATGGCCTCCGGCGCGTTCCACCAGGGCTACGCGGATGTCGCCGAAATCGAGACCGCCTACCGCACGCTCGCGCCGCTGCTTGGCGCGGCGGCCGCCAGCATCTTCCTCGTCTCGCTGATCGCCTCGGGCATTTCGAGTTCGGTGGTCGGCACGCTCGCGGGGCAGATGATCATGCAAGGCTTCGTGAACTTCCGCATTCCGCTGTGGCTGCGCCGCGCGGTGACGATGGTGCCGAGTTTCATCGTGGTGGCGCTGGGCGTAAACGCCACCGACGCGCTCGTCATGAGCCAGGTCGTGCTGAGTCTCGCCCTGCCGTTCCCGATGGCCGCGCTCGTGTGGTTCACGTGCCGCGGCGACGTGATGGGTCCCCATCGTAACCGCGCGCTCACGGCTGCGGGAGCCCTGGCGGGCGCGGCCGCGGTGCTCTCGCTCAATGTCGTGCTGGTGCTCACGACCCTCGGCGTGGCGGTGCCGGGGCTCGGGTAAAGATCGGCGCAATGCCACGCGATGCATGCATGAACGGCCGGTCGGTTTATCGACGAAGACGTCTCGCGCAACGCCTCGTTCGCGCCATGCGTGCAAACTCGCGCGAAACCATGCACCATTAGTGTTTTCGCCGCGCCCCGCTCTTGCGACCGGTGCGGGTTTTGCAACCGCGCGCTAGTGGTCGTGCTCAACCACGCTGCCCGAGCGCGCGTCACCTCCGACCTGCCATGACGAATCAGCCTGCCCAAGCCTTGCCCGAACAGCCCGTCGACATGATCATTTTCGGCGGCGGAGGCGACCTGGCCGCGCGCAAACTGCTGCCGGCGCTCTACATGGCGCACCTGCATGGCAACCTGCCGCCGGAAACGCGCATCATCGCCGTGGGCCGCAAGAACTGGACGATCGACGACTATCGCAAGTTCATGGAAGAGCAGTCGCGTCCGTTCATCGACGCGAAAGCGTTCGACGCGCAAGCGTGGGACCGCTTTCTGAACCTGTTCCAGTACGTGATCATCGACGTGAACGATCCCGTCAATTACGCGAACCTGAAGGCGGCGTCGCGCGAGCATGCCCTGCGCGTGTTCTATCTCTCGACTTCGCCGGAACTGTTTACGACGATTTGCGACAACCTCACGGCGGGCGGTCTGATCGACGGCAGCTCGCGCGTGGTGCTCGAAAAGCCGCTCGGCCACGATCTCGCCTCGGCCAAGGAGATCAACGAGTCGGTGGGCCGGCATTTCTCCGAATCGCAGATTTACCGGATCGACCACTATCTGGGCAAGGAAACGGTGCAGAACCTGATGGTGCTGCGCTTCGGCAATCCGATCTTCGGGCCGTTGTGGCAGGCGCCGTATATCCGCAGCGTGCAGATCACGGTGGCGGAAACGGTGGGCGTCGGCAGCCGTGCGGGCTTCTACGATCACACGGGCGCGCTGCGCGACATGGTGCAGAACCACCTGCTGCAACTGCTGTGCATCGTGGCGATGGAGCCGCCCGTCTCGCTCGACCCGGACGCCGTGCGCGACGAAAAGCTCAAGGTGCTGCGCTCGCTGCGCCCCATGTCGCTCGCCGATATCGCGCGCGACACCGTGCGCGGCCAGTACGCGGCGGGCGCCGTGGACGGCCAGCCGGTGAAGGGTTATCTGCAGGAAGACAACGTGCCGCCCGACAGCAAGGCGGAAACGTTCGTGTCGCTGCGCGCGCACATCAACAACTGGCGCTGGGCCAACGTGCCGTTCTTCCTGCGCACGGGCAAGCGCATGCAGAACCGCCAGTCGGAAATCGTGATCGAATTCGCGGACCTGCCGTTCTCGATCTTCCCGAGCGGCCCGCGCCACTACGGCAACCGTCTCGTGATCCAGCTTCAGCCGGAAGAGTCGATCCAGTTGCAAATGCTCGCGAAGGAGCCGGGCAGCGGCATGAATATGCTGCCCGTGAGCCTGAATCTCGATCTGCAGCAGGCCATTCCCGAGCGCCGCGCCGAAGCCTATGAGCGCTTGCTGATCGACGTAATCCGCGGCCGCCTCACGCACTTCATGCGCCGCGACGAACTGGAAGCCGCATGGACGTGGGTCGAGCCGATTCTCAACGGCTGGAAAGAACTGAACGACCGCCCACGCACCTACACGGCAGGCACGTTCGGGCCGGCGGCATCGTCGGCGCTGCTCGCGCGCGAAAACATGTCGTGGGCCGAAGAGATGTAATGTGAAGGACCGCGAGCGCCGCGTGCTACGCGCGGCGCTCGCAGCATGGCGTTACTGGTCGGCCGAATCAGGACGAAAGAGGTCGAATCCGGCGAACACGATCACACCGCTGAGCGCAATCAACGGCACCGAATGGCGCCCGAGAAAAAGAACCGCGGCCGCAAGCCAGGTTGAAAGACAGAAAGCGCCGATGCGCCGCATGATGCAACTCCCTACTCTTTAATGCCCTTCTGAAGCGTGGCTGCGCATAACGCGCGCCGCGCGCTTTCAGCACAACGTGGCCCGCGCCGTGCGCAGGCGCGACACCGTATCCACGAACGCCTCCCCGCCGAGCGTGCGCTTCAGGCGGCTCGCGACCGTCGCGCTCGCGGCATTGAGCGCCTCGCGAATCGCCACGGCCTGCGCCGTGGGCACGATCGCCACTTCGCGGCCGTCGCCCGCCGTGCGCTGGCGCTCCACGTAGCCGCGCGCCTCCAGGCCGTCGAGCACGCGCGTGGCCGTGGGCCGCGCGATGGAGAGCAGATCGGCCAGTTCGCGCTGCGGCAAACCGGGACGCTCCAGCACGGCGCGCAACATGAACCCCTGCGGCGGCGTTAGCTCGAAGCGCTCGAAGGCTTGCGCCCATTCGCGCTCGAGGCGCCGCGCGAGCGCCGTGGTGTTGAAGTAAAGGCAATGATCGAACATGCGCACAGGGTAACCCAATATAGTTAGCTATGCAACGATCTGCACCGAATGCACACGTCTGCCTGCTGACGAATCAAGCGCACAGCAGCAAAAATAGAACGACCGGACGAATTTAAATCGCATCGGCTATGATGCAAAGACGCCGCTTTTCGCCTGGCTGTGTCTGGCCGCCGTACACAACACTCACGGAGACATCGATGCAAATGCGCTGTTACTGCGTTATCCATCACGGCAAGCCGCTCGAACTGGTCGAGCGCGACGTGCCCGAGCCCAAAGGCACGGAGGTATTGCTGCGCGTGAAGGCCGCGGGCCTGTGCCATTCCGATCTGCACATCTGGGAAGGCTATTACGACCTGGGCGGCGGCAAGAAGCTCTCGCTCGCCGACCGCGGCATCAAGCTGCCGCTCACGCCGAGCCATGAAATCTGCGGCGAGGTCGTGGCGCTCGGCCCCGACGCGCAAGGCGCGCCGGAGGCGCTCGCGGCGGGCACGGCGGCAGTCGTGCATCCGTGGATCGGCTGCGGCGAATGCGCGGCCTGCCAGCGCGGCGAAGAAAATATCTGCGCGAAGCCGCAGTCGCTCGGCGTGCTGCGTGACGGCGGCTTTGCGGATTACGTGATTGTGCCGCATCCGCGCTATCTCGTGGATCTCGCCGGCCTCGATCCCGTGAAGGCCGCGCCGCTTGCCTGCGCGGGCGTGACGACGTATTCGGCCGTGAAGAAGTTCGGCGCGCGCATCCACGAAGGCCCCGTGGTCGTGATCGGCGCGGGCGGCCTCGGCATGATGGCGCTCGAAGTGCTCAAGGCGATGGGCGCACAAGGCGCGATCGTCGTGGACGTGGACCCCGCCAAGCGCGAAGCCGCGCTGGCGGCGGGCGCGCTCGCGGCCATCGACGCGCGCTCGGACGACGCCGTGCAGCAGGTCTTCGCGGCAACGGGCGGCGGCGCACGCGCGGTGCTCGACCTCGTGGGCGCGACGCCCACCGTCAAGCTCGCGCTCGACTCCTGCGCGCGCGGCGGCCACGTGGTGATCGTCGGGCTGATGGGCGGCGACCTCACGTTCTCGCTGCCCATCATCCCGATGCGGCCGCTGAAGATCGAGGGCAGCTACGTGGGCACGCTGCCCGAGCTGCGCGAACTCGTGACGCTGATGCGCGAAGGCAAGATGCAGCCCTCGCCGGTCTCTGTGCGGCCGCTCACGGAAATCAACGAGGCGTTCGAAGCGCTCGTGCAGGGCCTGGTGGTCGGGCGGCAAATACTGGTGCCCTGATGCGCTTCATCGCGCGCGGCCCGGTCCGGCCGCGCGCGATGACGAATCGTTCGGAATTCGAATTAATCGGGGAGATCGGCTCACAGTGACGATCCCCCTTCTGCGCGCGCAAGCGCTTAAAGCGCTTAAAACGCTTACGCGCCTATCCACGGCGCCCGCCCCATTTTGCAAGCCATCTGCAAGGTTTTGCGGGCCAGATGCGCTTATCGCCCGAATAAGCGCACCGGACGCGCTCAATTCGCACCGTTGACTGAGCACGAGCTGTCGTAATCTCGACACTGCCGCATTGTCCGTGTCGCCCACGCGCCGCGCCCCGTCTCTTACGATTTTCACTGTGACCATTTCGACGCCCCTCGCGCCCGCCCCCGACGACATCCTGCGCGAAGCCAATGCGCACTGCGAAGCGCACCGCTTCGCCGACGCGCTCGCGTTGCTCGAACCGCATGTCGGCGGCCGACCCGGGGCAACGGACGACGCCGCGCTCGCGCCGGCGCTCAATCTCGCGGCCCTGAGCGCGATGGGCACCGGCGACGCGGCGCGCGCCCAGGCGTTGTGGCAGCGCTGCCTCGCGGCAAAGCCCGACTTCGCGCAGGCGTACAGCGGCCTCGCCGCACTCTTTGCGGCGCTCGGCGTCCTCGATCAAGCCCAGGCGCTCTATGAACGGCTGCTGAGCCTCGCGCCCGCCGACGCCGACGCACGCAGCAACCTGGGCGTCGTCCTGCAGCGCCAGACGCGCCACGCCGAAGCGGAAGCTGCCTTTCGCGCTGTGCTCGCGGACTGCCCTGCTCACGCCGACGCCCACTACAACCTCGGCCTCCTGCTGCAGGGACAAGGCCGCCACGCAGAAGCCGAAAGCGCGTTTCGCGGCGCCATCGCCGCGAATGCGCGCCATGCGAAGGCGTACAACGCGCTGGGCACACTGCTGCGGGATCAGGCGCGCGGCGACGAAGCCGGCGAGGCCTTTCGCCAGGCCCTGCTGATCCACCCGCAGTATCCGGAAGCGCTCAACAATCTCGCCACGCTGCTCAAGGCGTCCGGCAAGCTCACCGAAGCGGAACTCGCGGTTCGCCTCGCGCTGCAGATTCGCCCCAATTTTATCGATGCGCTGAACAACCTCGGTTGCGTGCTCACCGACCTCAAGCGCGTGCCCGAGGCGGAGGTGGCGTTCCGCCAGACGCTCGCACTCGCGCCGAACCACGCGGAAGCGCAGTACAACCTCGGCGTCGCGCTGCATACGCTCGAGCGGCTGCCCGAGGCCGAGGCGGCATATCGCGAGACGCTGCGCCGCATGCCGGGCCGCGTCGAGGCCTATAACAATCTCGCCTGTGTGCTGATGGCGCTCGGGCGCCGCGCGGAAGCGCTCGAGGTGCTCCACGAAGCCGTGGCCGTGCGGCCCGATTTCGCCGAGGCGCACTTCAATATCGCGAGCCTGCACAAGGAATACGGCCGGCTTGACGAAGCGGAGGCCAGCTACCGCCGCGCGCTCGACGCGAACCCGGAATACGGCGATGCGAAATTCCGTCTCGCCACGCTGCTCATCAGCATGGGCCGCTTCGAAGAAGGCTTCGCGCGCTACGAATGCCGCTACTCCATGCCCGGCTTCGTGCATCACGCGACGCAGCGTCTGCTGCAGTGTCCCGCCTGGCAGGGCGAGCCGCTCGCTGGCAGATCGCTGCTGCTGTGGCAGGAAGACGGCCTCGGCGACATGCTGCAATTCGGGCGCTATGCGCACGTGCTCAAGGCGCAGGGCGCGGCGCACGTCGCGTTCGCCTGCCAGCCGCCCCTGCATCGGCTCTTTCGCGGCGTGGAAGGCATCGACGCCGTGCTCGACCACGAAGCCGGCGCAGCTGCAGCCGGCCAGTTCGACTGCTGGGTGAGCCCGATCAGCGCGCCGCACCGTCTAGGCACGACGTTAGAGACGATCCCCGCGCCGCTCGTCTATACGCCCGAGCCCGCGCTCGTCGAGCACTGGGGCGCGCGCCTTGCCGCGCTCTCGCCAGGCCGGCGCATCGGCATCGTCTGGAAGGGCAACCCGAAGCATTTCAATGACGCGCACCGCTCGCTGCCCTCGCTTGCCGCGCTCGCTCCGCTCTGGAACCTGCCGGGCGTGCAGTTCGTGAGCCTGCAAAAAGGTCATGGAGAAGACGAGGCGCAGAATCCGCCTGCGAGCCTGCCGCTGCTGCACCTCGGCACCGACGTGGGCGATTTCGTCGATACCGCGGCGATCATCGCGCAGCTCGATCTCGTGATTTGCGTGGATACGTCCACGGCGCATCTGGCGGCGTCGCTCGGCAAGCCGTGCTGGGTGCTGCTGCCGCAGTACGACCTGGACTGGCGCTGGATGCATGACCGCGAAGATTCGCCGTGGTATCCGGGCACGATGCGCCTGTTCCGCCAGCGCATGAACGAAGCATGGAGTGCCGTTGTGGAGCGAGTGCGCGCGGCGTGCGCGCAGCGCTTCGGCGTTTGAAACGGGATTTGAAAATCCGGGGGATGCGAGAGGTGCTCGCGCGCCTCAATCCCAGATGTTGCGGAACGCCACGGCGGCGATCACCGGCACGCACATCACGAGCGGAATGGCGAAGTACGGAATCTCCAGATCGACGACCCACTTGTAGACGATCCAGCCGATACCCAGCGCGAGCGTGAGCACGCCAACGAGCGCCGTGAGAGTGTTCAGCAGCCACGTGGGCGGCTGCTTGCGCGCGGGTTTATTCTCGGGTGACGGGTTCATGGCGGCGGTGACGAAAAGCGAAAACGTCTCGGTCCGGAATTCGGATGATGGGTATTTTACTCTCAGATATGTTGGGCGATTGAGCCGCGTGACCATGGGTATCTGTCTGGAGATCGCTGCTCGAACCTGAGCGGATCTTAGCGCTCGACGCTCCGTTCATCGACATCGCACTCCGACGTCATCACGGTCAGCCTCGGGCCGTCATGCCCTGGCGCTTTGACCAGTAGTAGCGCCAGATTTTGACTATCGTCGCATATAGAAGAAGCGAAACGACGAGTTCTGAAATTAGCATCACTGGAATATAGAGATCGTCCGGATCCCGAATACCCATGCGGTTTGAAACAGATAGCCACACGGAAAGCTGGCTCTCAGGCATCCGCAGCGGATACGTATGGACATAGCGAACGGAAAGCAAAAACAGTCCGACGAACAATGTCACTTTAGCGAGCCTACGGGCAAGTGTCGCCATATGCTATTACCTCGATGGTTCCATACGCGCGAAGCCTTCTACCCGAGGTATCTCCCGTGTGCAATGAAAACGCAATGGGAATTGGGTAATTCATTCCCTAGCCCGATACAGGTCAAGAAAAAGCCTTCCGAGAGGGACTAAATCGACGACTCTCAACAGCGAGGAAGGTCCACCGCAGCGGCGCCTTTACCTCGCAGGTAATCGATCGGCTGCCCCGCGCGCCCTATTCTCGTAAGCGTTGACCCGCCCATTCACGCTCACGAGACCTGCCATGACCGCCTACGCCATTGCCCATCTGCGCGACGTCGAACTTTGCCCCGCCATCGTCGAATATCTGGAGAAGATCGACGCCACGCTCGCCCCTTTCGGCGGCCGTTTCATCATTCACGGAGGACGCGTGGAGCAGCTCGAGGGCAAGTTTTCCGGCGACCTCATCATGATCGAATTCGAGAGCCGCGAGATCGCGCGCACGTGGTATCGCTCCAGCGCCTATCAGGCGATCCTGCCGCTGCGCGCGGAGCACTCGCGCGGCGAAGTGTTCCTGATCGATCAAGTCGAGATGCCGCATCGCGCGACCGACGTGCTGCGTCCCGCCCACGAAAACGGCTGCGCGAAGTGAAAGCATTTCGTTAGCTCACAACCGGCAGCGAATGCTTTTCGTGCACCACGTTTGCAAAGGAAATTCATCGCCTGCAAACGTTTTCGTGCGTTTCACAATTCTTTCTTCAACGACGGCGAAACTGTGCGCGACCCATCCCCACAGACCGGATGCGCCCATGAGAATACGCCTTCCCAAGCGCGTGTCGACGACCTTGTCGACCGCGGCGATCGTTGTACTCGCAACCATCATGCTCGATGCATGCGGCCCGGGCTACGGCACGTCGGCGGCTTCGTCGACGCCGGATACATCGGAAAGCCAGAGCGCCGCAACGCAATCGGCGTTGGCGAATAGCGCGCGGATAATGCCGTTGCCAACGGCCGACACGAACACTTCGGCGAGCACATCAGCGAACGCCTCGACGAACCCGAGCGCCATACCCGCTTATGGCGCGAACGCGGCCACTGCCGCGAACACCGCGAGAGACCCCGTGCAAGGCGCACAGGCCAGCCTCGCTGCCGACAGCGACCAGGTCACGCCGGTCCTGAGCTACGCGCCTGGCGACAGCGCGCAGACCCAGGCCAGCAACGGCAACGATTCCAGCAGTCCCGCAACATCCAGCCATTGAAGCATTGCACCTGCGTGCCCTTGTGCGAGTACACCGTCGGGCACGACACTCCAACCCCAAGCAGAAAGGTGAGCAACAATGACGTCAAACAGCCGTCGCCGTTTCCTGCAGACAGTCGCGCAATCGGGCGCCGCCGCCGCAGCGATGACCGTTCTTCCCGAATCGATCCGCAATGCGCTGGCTATTCCGGCCAATTCGCGCACGGGCACGATCCGCGATGTCGAGCACATCGTCGTGTTCATGCAGGAGAACCGTTCGTTCGACCACTACTTCGGCCATATGCGCGGCGTGCGCGGCTATAACGACCGCCTGCCCATTCCGCTGCCGGGCGGCCTGCCGGTGTGGTATCAGCCGTCGAAGGAAGACGCCACGAAGCCCGTGCTGCCGTTCCACCTCGATACGTTCAAGACGAGCGCGCAATGCGTGGGCGACCTCGACCACTCGTGGTACCCCACGCAGTACGCGATCAACAACGGTCTGTACAACCAGTGGCCGCAGTACAAGACCGACATGACGATGGGCTATTACCTGCGCGCGGACATTCCGTTCCACTACGCGCTGGCCGACGCCTTCACGGTGTGCGACAACTACTTCTGCTCGCTGCCTGGCCCGACGCACCCGAACCGCTCGTATCTGATGACCGGCATGGTCGATCCGACCGGCACGATGGGCGGCCCGCTGCTCGACAACAACGACTTCGTGGACGCCGACGTGCCGCCCACGTATCAACTGCTTTCGTGGACGACCTATCCCGAGCGCCTGCAGGCCGCCGGCATCTCCTGGCAGATCTACCAGCAGGGCACGAACGGCAGCGACCCGCTGAACGGCAACTACGGCACGAACATCCTGCAGAACTTCGCGAACTTCATCAACGCGCAGCCCGGCTCGGCGCTCTACCAGCGCGCGCAAACGGTGCGCACCATCGCCGACCTGAAAAACGACGTACTCCAGAACAAATTGCCGCAAGTCTCGTGGCTGCTGCCGCCGGCGGCGTTCTCGGAGCACCCAAAGTACACGCCGGCCTATGGCGCGGAATACACCTCGCAGATCATCGAAGCGCTGACTTCGAACCCCGACGTGTGGAGCAAGACCGTGCTCTTCATCATGTATGACGAGAACGACGGCTTCTTCGACCATATCGTGCCGCCGCAGCCGCCCACGACGTCCACGCAGGGCAAGTCGACGGTGAGTGTGGACGGCGAGATCCACAACGTGGTCAACCCGCTGCGCGGCGGCAAGTACACCGCCGACGGCCTGCCCTATGGCCTCGGACCGCGCGTGCCGATGACGGTCGTCTCGCCGTGGACCAAGGGCGGCTTCGTCTGCTCGCAAGTGTTCGACCACACTTCGGTAATCCGCTTCATCGAGGCGCGTTTCGGCGTGCAGGAGCCCAACATCACAGCGTGGCGCCGCGCGGTGTGCGGCGACCTCACCACGTGCTTCGACTTCCGCACGCCCGACGCCACGATGCCCACACTGCCCGACACGAGCAACTACATGACGCTCGCCGACAACCAGTGCTCGGCCAACTCGGCGCCCACGGTGCCGGCCACGCCGCTGCCGATCGATTCGCAGGAGCCCGGCGTGCGCTACGCGCGTGCGCTGCCCTACGAGCTTCATGTGAACGCGAAGGCCGAAGCGCAGAACAACACGCTGTCGATCACGTTCGCGAACAAGGGCCGCCAGGGCGCGCACTTCTACGTGTACGGCACGAACCGCAGCGACGGCCCGTGGCGCTATACGGTCGAAGCGGGCAAATCGCTCGACGACACGTGGGACCTCACCGTAACGAGCGGCGTCTATGCGTTCGAAGTGCATGGCCCAAACGGCTTCGTACGCCGCTTTGCGGGCACGGCCGCGCAATCGGGTCCGGGCAAGTCGGGCCGCGCACCGGCACCCGCTGTGACGGCGCACTACGACGTGGCCAACGGCAACCTCTTCCTCAGGTTCTCGAACGCGGGCAGCAGCGTCGCGCACCTGAACGTGACCGACAACGCCTATGGCGCGCACGAGCGCAACGTGGTCGTGCCGGCCGGCGCGCAAATCGACGAAGTCTGGGTCCTCGCCTCGAGCCATCACTGGTACGACCTCACGGTCACGAGCCGCGACGACGCCACGTACGCCTGGCGCTTCGCCGGACACATCGAGAACGGTCGGCCGAGCATCAGCGACCCTGCGGCCGTTGCGCCGGTCACGAAGCTGAGCTGAGCCCGACGCGAGACATGGCCTGACGATTCCTTTTCTGTTTCCCTATTTGCGGCGCCTTCGGGCGCCGCTTTTTTTTGCCTTTGCGCAGAGGATCCGTTCCTTCTCATAGTGTGGGTTTAAAAGGGCCAACGCACTCCTCGCAATGGCACGCCCTGCAGCATCTGCGAACCAGTGGCACAATGGGCGCTCCGCATTTTCCGGCGCCCGCCTGCGCGCATTGCCGTGCGCGCGGCGGGAGCCTGTCGTTGAACCGTTGAAAAGGATCGTCCCATCATGAGTTCCAGCGTGAAGCCCTATCCCAACACCCAGATCTACATCGACGGCGCATGGCGCGCCGGCGCGAAGACGATTGCTGTGATCGACCCTGCGACCGAAGCGGAAATCGGCCGCCTGAGCCTCGCCAGCGAGCAGGACCTCTCGGATGCAGCCACAGCCGCCGAGCGCGCCTTCCGCGAATGGCGCAAGGTCTCGCCGCTCGAGCGCAGCAAGCTCATGCGCCGCGCCGCGCAACTACTGCGCGATCGCGCAGACGACATCGCCGCGATCATGACGCGCGAGCAGGGCAAGCCGTTTGGCGAAGCGAAGCTCGAAACGCTAGCAGGCGGCGACACGATCGACTGGTTCGCCGAAGAAGGCCGCCGCACCTATGGCCGCGTGATTCCCTCGCGTTCGGACGCCGTTCGCCAGATCGTCACGCGCGAGCCGGTGGGTCCGGTCGCCGCGTTCACGCCCTGGAACTTCCCGCTCAACCAGGCCGTGCGCAAGGTGTCGGCCGCGCTCGCCTCGGGCTGTACCGTCGTGCTCAAGGGACCGGAAGAAACGCCGGCCAGCTGCGCCGAACTCGTCAAAGTGTTCGCCGACGCGGGCTTGCCCGCAGGCGTGCTGAACCTCGTGTTCGGCGTGCCTTCGGAAGTGTCGTCGTACCTGATCGCGCATCCGGCGATCCGCAAGATCTCGTTCACGGGCTCGACGCCGGTGGGCAAGCTGCTCGCCTCGAAGGCCGGCGAGCACATGAAGCGCGCCACGATGGAACTGGGAGGCCATGCCCCCGCCATCGTATTCGCCGACGCCGACGTGCCGCGCGCCGCCAAGCTGCTCGCGAGCGCGAAGTTCCGCAACGCGGGCCAGGTGTGCATCTCGCCCACGCGCTTCATGGTGGAAGACGCCGCGTACGACGAGTTCGTCGAGCACTTCGTCGCAACGACGCGTGCGATCAAGGTGGGCAACGGTCTCGAAGACGGCGTGCAGATGGGCCCGCTCGCGAACGACCGCCGCCTCGCCGCAATGGAACGTCTCGTGGCCGACGCGCGCGAACAGGGCGCGAAGGTGCTGACGGGCGGCGAGCGCGTGGGCCGCGAAGGCTACTTCTTCGCGCCGACCGTGCTCACCGACGTGCCGCTCTCCGCGCGCATCATGAACGAAGAGCCGTTTGGCCCGATCGCGCCGATCTCGCGTTTCTCGAGCTACAAGGACGCGATCGTCGAAGCGAACCGTCTGCCGTACGGTCTTGCCGCGTATGCGTACACGCGTTCGAGCGCGACCTCGGCCGCACTCTCCGACGACGTGGAAACCGGCATGCTGTCGATCAACCATCACGGCCTCGCCCTGCCGGAAACGCCGTTCGGCGGCGTGAAGGATTCGGGTTACGGCTCGGAAGGCGGCAGCGAGGCGATGGAAGCCTATCTCGTCACGAAGTTCGTTACCGAGCATCGTTGATCGCTGCACGCTGAAAACGCGCGCGCTTTTCCGGCTTACGGTCCGGGAAGCGCACGCGGATATTGCGGCAAGCCGTCCGCGAGTTGCACCCAGGCCAGCTTTTGCGAGGTCCAGCTGTGATTGTCGGGCGGCGCGTCGTCGGGACGATCGAGCGTGCCGGTCGCGAGGTCGATCTCGCCCGCGAACGCCGCATGCCGGTAGGTGAGCGGCGTGCCGCAATCGGCGCAGAACGCGCGCTCGACACCCGGACTCGACGCATGCGTTTTGGTTGCGCCCGCAACGAGCCGGAACGCACTCCACGGCACGCTGAGCCAGCCGACGAACGGCGCGCCCGTTGCGCGCCGGCAATCCACGCAATGGCATACCGTGCTGCCAACCGGCGCAGCCGAAATCTGGTAGCGGACCTTGCCGCATAAACAGCCGCCAGTCAGCATCGCTCTCTCCTTCGGGCACCTGGCCTGCCCAACGCTTTCAGCACTGTAAGCACAACCGCCCGGGCATGGTTGCACGAATTCGCTTCGCGCATGGAATAAAACGCAGTGAGGTGTTGTTGACGCCAGTAACGGCCCTCGGGCCATCGACTGGATCCATCATGCATACACTCGCACAGATTGCGCTTTCGCTTGCGTTGCAGCGCGCGCACACCGGAGCCCGCCGGTGAACCGCGCCTCGATCTGCGTGCCATGCCGGCTCGCGGCCATTGCGGCCGTGGTGGTTTGCGCTGGCGCGGCATTTGCATGGACAGCCGGCTGGCTCACGCCGAAGCGCATCACCGCGCCGCATATCATCAATACGTTCGAGTCGAACTACGGCATCCACACGGGCTATCGGCGCAATCACGCCAAGGGGCTCTGTGTGGAAGGCTGGTTCGAAAGCAACGGTAACGGCGCGCAGGTCTCGCGCGCGGCGGTGTTCGCACCCGGACGCACGCCCGTGATCGGACGCTTCGCCATTCCCGGCAGCAACCCTGCCGCGCCGGACGCGAGCACGCCCGTGCGCAGCATGGCGCTGCTGTTCCAGTTGCAGGACGGCGAGCAGTGGCGCACCGGCATGAATTCCGTGCCCATCTTCGTCGTTCGCACCCCGAAGCAGTTCTATAGCCAACTGGTCGCCTCGAAACCGGATCCGGCAACGGGCAAGCCCGACCCCGCGAAGCTCGACGCCTTCTTCCAGGCGAACCCGGAAACGCTGCCGTTCCGCACGTGGCTGAAGGCGCACCCGCCCTCCTCCAGTTTCGCTAACACGGCGTTCTACAGCGTCAATGCGTTCATCGCGACCGACGCCGCCGGCAACCCGCATGCCGTGCGCTGGCAGACCGTGCCCGAAGTGGCTTACGCACCGCAAACGCCCGCAGAAAAAGCCGACCCGAACTTCCTCGCCGACGACTTTTCCACGCGTTTCGCTGGGGGGCCGCTACGTTGGCATCTGGTGCTCACGGTCGCAGCACCCGGCGACCCCACGAACGACGCCACCCAGTCATGGCCCGCGGACCGCCAGCAGATCGACGCCGGCACACTGGTATTGCAGCGTGCCGAACCGCAAGCCAACGGCATGTGCCGCGACGTGAATTACGATCCGACCATCTTGCCGAGCGGCCTGAAGCCTTCGGACGACCCTTTGCTCGCCGCCCGTTCGGCAGCGTATGCCGTTTCGTTCAATCGACGCACGCGTGAAGAAGCCAACCTCGCGCAAACGCATGGAGGCGCGCAGCCATGAAACAACCGGGCCAGCACTTCAGCGCACTCCAGCGCCTGCTGCATTGGTCGATGGCAGTCCTGATCGTCACGATGCTGTTCGTCGGCGTGGGGATGGTATCGACCGTCTCGCGGCTGCATGACACCCTGCTCGCGCTCCACCGCCCGTTAGGTATCGCGCTGCTCGCGCTCGTGCTCCTGCGCCTGGCCGTGCGGCTCACGCGCGGCGCGCCGCCCTTGCCCGCCGATTTGCCCATCTGGCAGCGCCTCGGCGCTCACGCCTCACATCTCGTGCTCTACGCATTGATGATCGCCATGCCGCTGATCGGCTGGTCGATGCTATCGGCGGGCGGCTATCCGATCGTGATGTTCGGCGGCGTGCACCTGCCGCCGATCGTGTCGCATGACGTCACGCTCTATGCATGGCTGCGCGCCGCGCATACGTGGCTTGCCATGGCGCTCTACGCGACCGTGCTGTTGCATCTGGGCGCCGCGCTCTTTCACGCGCTCATTCGCCGTGACGGCGTGCTCGCCAGCATGGCGCGCGGCGAGGCACGCAGCTGACGCAAGGTTCCTGCGCGTGCAAAGCGCGCGGGAACCTCGCCTGTGAATCAGACGTGCGCGTCGCGCCCCGCCACGGGCGGCACGGGCGGTTCCATGAGTTCCTGAAGCAGCGCATCGCGCGCGCTGCGGCGGCGCACCCACAGCGCCGTGAGCATCGGCACGAGGATCGCGGTCACGAGGCAGGCGGTGGCGACCATCGCCGTTGCCGCCGGCACGAGCGGCTTGAAACGCGGAATCATCTCGCCGATGATGGCCGGATTCGCTACCGCCGCACCCGCCGTGGACGAAGCCGCGAGCCCCGCCGCACCGTTGCCGCCCGCGATCAGGCGATCGGCAAGAATCAGCGGAATGCCGGTCACGACGATGACGCCAAGGCCAAGCAACACGCCCGGGATGCCGCTCGTGACGATCACGTTGAGATCGATGCCGTTACCAAGCGCAAAGCCAAAGAACGGAATGAGCGGATGCACGCAGCGGCCGAACAGTTCGCGCAGATCGCGATCGAGATTGCCTAAGACAAACCCGATCAGAAACGGCAGCACCGCGCCCACGAAAAGCCGCGGCTCGAAAAAGGCCACGCCGGTCGCGCCGAGGATGATCATGCTGACGAGCGGCCCCGACTCGACCGACATCAGCACGAACGCGCCCGCCTCTTCCTTCGTGCCGTATTGCTGCATCACGGCCGCGTAGAGACCGCCGTTGGTCATGTCCATCGAGGTCGTGATGGCGAGCACAGAGAGCCCGGCAAAGAGCCCGGTTTTCACGCCGTCGACGGGGATGAAATGTGCGGCGACCAGCGTGGCGACCCAAGCCACGATCATCTTCGTGACGAGCAACGTGCCGGATTTGCGCAGCACGGTGCCGGTCGCGCGCAGGTCGATGGTCGCACCCATGCAGAAGAACCACACCGCGAGAATGGGAACGGTGCCGGTGATCAATCCATTGGTGAACGAACCAAAGTACTTGCCCGCGCCCGGCGCGAACGTATGAACACAGGCGCCGAGCAGCAGCGGCACCAGCATCAGGCCGCCTGGTATGCGGTCTATGGCCTTCCTCAGCTTCATGCCTCCTCCGTGGACTTTGCATCCGGTTGCCGGATCGGCATGTTGGCGCGTCCGGCTTTTTTCTCGCGGTGCTCCCTTTCCGGAAACAGGATAGCAGCGTGAAAGGAACGCCGTTCCGATTTTTACGCGGAAGATCATCCACGTTTACCCGCTAACGATTCACTATTTGGGCAGACCGCTTGCCAAACGCGCCATGGCGTCACAACGTTTCCGGACCGATGTTCCGAAAATATGAATCTGCACTATAGTCCAGGAGACACGGTGCACCGTCCATCCGACGGAGACAGGGCATGGAAGTCAGACAAAGCCGAGGAAGCGATCTATATCGGCAAGGGCGCGCAGGCCGTCGCATTCGGCAGCGGCGATCCGGCGCGGCCCGCGAAGCATCGCCGCAAACGCTCGGCGAAGCGGCCACGAGCAACCAGCGCACGATCTACAAGTTCATCGTGCCGGAGGTGCTGCCCACTTGCCAGCTTTCGATGGGCATGACCAAACTCGAACCCGGCAGCCTCTGGAACACCATGCCGTGCCACACGGACGAGCGGCGCATGGAGGTGTACTTCTATTTCAACGTGGCCGACGACGCAGCCGTCTTCCACATGATGGGCGAGCCGCACGAACCGCGGCACATCCTCGTGCACAACGAACAGGCCGTGATTTCGCCTAGCTGGTCGATCCACTCGGGCGTCGGCACGCGCGCCTATACGTTCGTCTGCGGCATGGTCGGGGAGAACCAGGTGTACGGCGACATGGACCCTCTCGCTGTGCGCGATCTGCGCTGAATCACGCACCGGCATAGACCTACGACACGAGGCCCGCGCACTCATGGCATCCAGCACGTTTAATCCGTTCGATCTCAGCGGCAAGATCGCCATCGTCACCGGCAGCAACACGGGCCTCGGCGCGGGCATGGCGCTCGCGCTCGCGCAGGCGGGTTGCGACATCGTCGGCGTTTGCAGGGGCGAGTCCGGCGCCACGCCTGGGCGTGTCGAGACCCTCGGGCGCCGCTTCGTCGACGTGCGTGCCGATCTCGGTTCGATCGCGCCCGTGGAGGACATCGTGCATGCAGCCGTCGAAGCCTGTGGACGGATCGACATCCTCGTGAACAACGCTGGTGTGATTCGCCGGGAGGACGCCCTCGCCTTCGGCGAGGACGACTGGGACGCCGTCATGGACGTCAACCTCAAGAGCGTGTTCTTTCTTGCCCAGGCGGCCGCGCGCCGGTTCGTCGTGCAGGGCGGCGGCGGCAAGATCATCAATATCGCGTCGATGCTGTCGTTCCAGGGCGGCATTCGCGTGGCCTCCTATACGGCCTCGAAAAGCGGCGTGCTGGGCCTCACCCGCCTGCTCGCCAACGAATGGGCCGCGCACGGCATCAACGTCAACGCGATCGCGCCCGGATATATGGCGACTGCCAATACGGCCGCATTGCGCGACGACGCCCAGCGCAACGGCGAGATCCTCGACCGCATTCCCGCAGCGCGCTGGGGCGAACCGGACGATCTCGCAGGCCCCGTGGTGTTTCTCGCCTCGGCGGCAGCGGATTACGTGCATGGCCATACGCTCGCGGTGGACGGCGGCTGGCTTGCGCGCTAGCACACGCGGCGCGCACGGGACGCGGTATGCTCCCGTCAGAGATTCACATGGACCGGCAACAATGGCAGCGAGCGTGGAAAAAACGGCAAATTCGGGTAAGGGGCAGCGCAGCGCACAGGAGCACGCAATGAACGAAATGGACGGCGGCACGGAGAAAGGCGAATCGGTCTCGTCGATCGGCCGCGTGTTTGCGATCCTCGGCGCGCTGGGCGAGAACGGGCCGATCGGCATCAGCGAACTTTCGCAGCGCCTTGCGCTTTCCAAAACCACCGTGCACCGCGTGCTGCAAACGCTGAAGGCGCTAGGCTACGTCGCGCAGGAAGTCGAAACCGACCGTTATCGTCTGACGATCCGGCTGTTCGAACTCGGCGCGAAAGCGCTCGAAAGCGTCGACCTCGTGCGCGAGGCCGACATCGAGATGCGGCGCATTGCGCAAGCCACGCGTGAAGCGGTTCATCTCGGCGCATTCGACGAAGACGCGATCATCTACATCCACAAGATCGACTGCGATTACGGCCTGCGCATGCAGTCGCGCATCGGGCGGCGCAATCCGCTGCATAGCACCGCGATCGGCAAGGTGCTGCTCGCGTTCATGCCTCCCGCCGATGCGCAGGAAACGCTTTCGCATGTGGAATTCAGAAAGTCGACGCAGAAAACGCTCACTTCCGCCGACGCAGTGCTGAACATTCTTCCGCATGTGCGCGAGCAAGGCTACGGCGAAGACAACGAAGAGCAGGAAGACGGTTTGCAGTGCCTGGCGGTGCCGGTGTTCGACCGTTTCGGCCACGTGATCGCCGGCCTCTCCATCTCGTTTCCGACCATGCGCTGCGGTGCGGACACGAAAGCTCACTACGTCGCCCTGCTCAAGCGCGCGGGCGCGGCGATCTCGGCGCGGCTCGGCTATCGCGAGCCGGCCGCGCACGAGCATGCGCCTGCCGAACCCGGTTAGCCCGGCGTAGCGGCTGTCGCGGTCGTGGCCGTCACGGTGGTCTGCCAGCCGAGACCCAGGCTCTTCTGCAGCGACACGAAGTCCTTGAGCAAATCGGCCTGGCCCGACACCACGTTCTGCTGCGCGGCGAATTCCGTCCGCTGCGTGTCGAGCAGATCGACGAGGCTCGACGCCCCCGCGCGATAGCGCTGGCGCATGAGCGTCGCGGAACGCTCGGCGGAAACCTGCACCTTCTGCAAGGTCACCAGATGCTCGCGCTGATAGCCATAGCGCGAGAGCGACGCGTTCGCGTCCTGCAGTGCCGCGAGCACGGCCTTTTCGTAATGCGCTTCGGCTTCGTCACGCGAAGCTTGCGCGCCGTGCACCGCGCCCAGCGTGCGCCCGAAGTCGAACACGTTCCACTGCAGATACGGCGCCCCCACCCAGCTGAAATTGCTCTTGCGGAACAGGTGCCCCGGCTCCGCGGCCGAAAAGCCGAGGTCGCCGAACAGCGTGAGCTTGGGCAGGAAGTCCGCCACGTGCTCGCCGATCTGCGCGTTGCTCGAGGCGAGGCGCCGCTCCGCCGCGCGAATATCGGGGCGCTGCGCGAGCATCGTGGTGGGATCGCTCACGGGCACGCTTGCGGGCATCGTGGGCAGCGGCTGCACCGTTGCCAGTTCCGCGTCCAGCGCGCCTGGCGCCTGGCCGGTGAGCACCGCCAGTTGATCCAGCGATATTTCGACTTGCGCCGCAAGCGGCGTAATCGTCGAGCGCGTGTTTTCCACCTGGGTGGTGAGCCGCTCCACGTCCACCTCGGCCGCCGTGCCTCCCGCGCGGCGCTGCTCGGTGAGCGTGAGCATCTCCTGCTGCAGTTGCGCCGTGCGTTGCGCGATGGCGAGGCGCTGCTGCTCGTCGCGCAGGTCGATGTAGGCTTGCGCGACCTCGGCCGCGAGCGATACCTGGGTGTCCGCAAGATCGGCGTCCACGGCGTCGGCCTCATCGCTCGCCGCTTCCACGGCGCGCCGCGTGCCGCCGAACAGGTCGATTTCCCACGAGGCGTCGAAGCCCGCCGTATAGAACGTGATCGGACCGCCGCCGGAAGAGCCGCCCTGACCCGAGCTGCTGCTCGACGATGTCAAGGCGCTCAGGTCCGGCTGGCGCATGCGGATCGCCGCCGCGCTCGCGCCGACCTTCGGCAGTTCGGCGGCGCGTTGCTGCTGCAGCTGCGCGCGCGAGGCACGCAAACGCGCCTGCGCCGCGCGCACATCGGGATTGTGGGCGAGCGCCGCTTCGATCAGCGTGTTCAGTTGCGGGTCGTTCAGCGCGAGCCACCATTGGCTCGGTGCCCGCGCGGGCGTCACGCCTTGCGCCGGCGTGCGCAGGAACGAAGCGGCGTTCGCCGCTTCCGGCGCGACGGCCGGTGCGCCGCGATAGTCGGGGCCGACGGTGCAGGCGGCAAGCGCGCAGGCAGCGGCGAACGCGCTCAGCGCGGCGTAGGAGATTCGGGAGTAACGGGTTGCCGTCATGAGTCAGTGATAATCTTCAGTGGCCGCCAGACGACGCTTGTGCGCCGGGCTGCGGCTTCTTGAGCAGGAGCGCGAGCGGCACGCACGCCGCCAGCGCGATGCCGAGCACCCAGAATGTTTCGGAGTACGTGATGACCATCGATTGCTGCGTGATCTGCGCCGCGATCTGGCCGAGCGCCTGCAGTTGCGAATGCGCCATGTCGCCCGTCTGCGTGAACCAGTTGGCCGCGCTCGCGGCCACACGTTCCTGGCCGATGACCGAATTGGCGCTGAGCGATTCGCGCAGCACGGCCGTGTGGAACGCCTCGCGCCTGTCGATGAGCGTGCCGATGATCGCAAGCCCCACCGAGCCGCCCAGATTACGCGCCATGTTGTAGAGACCGGCCGCGTCGCCGGAATCTTCGCGCGACACCGCCGCCATCGAGGCCTGGTTCAGCGGCATCATCGCGAGCATTTGCGCCACGCCGCGCACGAGCTGCGACCAGACGAAATCGTGACCGACGCTCTGCGCCGTGAGCGAAATGTCGAGCATGCAGCTCAGCGTGAAGAGCAGCAACCCGGACACCACCAGGATGCGAAAGTCCACCTTGCCCAGCAAGCGCGGCAGAATCGGCATGACGAGGAACGCGGGCAGCCCCGAAAGCAGCATGATCGCGCCGGACTGCTGCGCGTTGTAGCCGGCAACGAGGCTCAGAAACTGCGGCAGCAGGTACGAAATGCCATAAAGCCCGGCGCCCACCGCGAACACGATGATGATGACGCTCGCATAGCGCGGATTGCGCATGAGCGACAGACGCAGAATGGGCTTTTTCGCGGTGAACTGCGAAAGCGCGATGAGCACCATGCCCGTGAGCGAGACCCACGTGAGCGTGACGATGAAGCTCGATTCGAACCAGCGTTCGCGCTGGCCCTCTTCGAGCACGACGGTCAGCGAACTCAGGCCCACTGCCAGCCCGGCAATGCCGAGCCAGTCCGCCTTGAGAAAGGCTTCCCAGTGCGGCCGGTCGGGTTCGAGCCCGACGAGAAGCAGCGTGATGAGCGCGAGACACACCGGCAAATTGATGAAGAAGCACCAGCTCCAGCTGATGTTTTCCGCGAGCCAGCCGCCCACCACGGGCCCGAGCAGCGGACCGAGCAGCACGATCAGACCGAACACCGTCATGCCCACGGGCAGCTGCGAAAGCGGCAGTCGCGTGCGGATGATGGTCTGGCCGGTAGGGATCATCGCGCCGCCCGTGAAACCCTGGCCAATGCGCCCGGCGATCATCATGCCGAGCGTATTCGACCAGCCGCACATCATCGAAAAGGCGATGAAGAGCGCCGAGTTCGCGAGCAGGAAATTTCGCAGTCCGAACACCCGCGTGAGCCATGCGGCGAGCGGAATCATCACGATTTCGGACATCAGATAGCCCGTGGAGATCCACGTGCCCTCGGTGCCCGTGGCGCCAATCTGCCCCTGGATCTGCGGCAGCGCCGAGTTCGTGATGGAGATGTCGAGCGTGGCCATCAACGCGCCAAGCGCACCCGCCGCGACGGCGACCCAGTCGGCCACGCTCGCGCGCTCGCCATGCGGATGCGGCACCGCTGCGCGAGCCGTATTAGCCACGGTGGTTCTCTTGGTCGATACGGCGGTCGTCCTCACGCGCGGAGCGCGTGTCGACATCGACCGTCACCGACATGCCCGGCAGCAGCACGCTGCGCGTTTCAGGCCCGGTTTCGAGGCGGATGCGCACCGGCACGCGCTGCACGATCTTCGTGAAGTTGCCGGTGGCGTTCTCAGGCGGCAAGAGCGCGAACTGCGCGCCCGTACCCGGCGAGAAGCTGTCCACCACGCCGTGCAGCGCGTGGCCGGGCAACGCGTCGACGTGCAGTTCCACGGGCTGGCCCGCGCGCATGCGGCCGATCTGCGTTTCCTTGAAGTTCGCCGTGAGGTACGTGCGCTGCACCGGCACGACGGTCAGCATGCGCGTGCCCGGCTGCACGTACTGGCCCACGCGCACGGTGCGGTCGCCCACCCGGCCCGCCAGCGCGCTCTTTACCACGGTGTTGTCGAGGTCGAGTTGCGACTGCGCGGCGTTCGCACGCGCCGCCTCGAGCTGCGCACGGGCCTGCGAGAGCTGCGCGTTCAGCGCCGAAATCTGCGAGCGCGCGGACGTGACGGCGGCTGCGTCGGCGGCGAGCGTGGCTTGCGCCTTGTCGCGTTCGCTCTTGAGTTCGGCAAGCCGTTCGGTCGTTTCCGCACCCGTGGCCGCGAGCGGCGCGTAGCGCGCCACTTCGTCGTTCGCGTGGCGCAGGCTCACCTGGGCGACTTCCTGCTGCGCCTGGGTCTGGGCGACGTTCGCTCGCTGCTGCTCGATCTGCGCCTGCGCATGCTCGATGTCCGCCGTGCGCGCATCGACGGTGGCCTGCGCCTGGTCGAGCGCCACCTGATATTGCCGCGCGTCGAGCTTCACGAGCGGATCGCCCGCCTTCACGGCCTGGTTGTCGGCCACGTAGACGTCTGTCACATAGCCGCTCACCTTCGGGGCGATCGTCACGCTGTCGGCCTGCAGATAGGCGTCGTCCGTGGATTCGATGAAGCGCCCGACGACCCACCAGTGTCCCAGCCATACCGCCGCGGCGACGAGCGCCGCCAGTCCCAGCAGGATCAGAAGGGTTCGTTTCGCGCCGCTGCGCGCAGGTGCGGCGGCGGCGTCCGGCACGTCGCGTCCGGGCGCGCCTGCAGTCGTAGACATGTTGTTGATTCTCAATTTATTCCAGTCGGCAAAATTATTCCACCTGGAAAAACTGTGTCAAGTGTTATATTTCGCAGGGTTACGAAAGGAAATGCATGAGCGAAGGTAAGAAACTGCGACGTTCGCCCGAAGGAGGCTATGCGCGTGGCGACGAGACACGTCGCAAGATCATCGAGGCGGCCATCAACCTGTTCGGGCAGCACGGCTTCGACGGCGCCTCCACGCGCGACATCGCCGCGCGCGCGGGCGTGAATGCACCGGCGCTGCAGTATTACTTCGAGAACAAGGAAGGCCTCTACCGCGCCTGCGCGGAGTCGATCGCCGACGAATCGTGGCAGTCATTCGAGCCGGCCGTGCAGCGCGCGCGCGTTGCGCTCGCGCGCGATGCGGACACCGAAGCGCTGATCGACGCCTTCATCGACATCCAGTCGGCCGTGGCCGACCGTTCCTTCGTCAAGCAGCACGGGCCGGACCAGCGTCTATTCTTCGCGCGCGAACAGGGCGGCGGCGAACCGGAGATCGGCTCGGAAATCCTGCGCGAGCGCGTACGCTCGCCGCTGAACACCATCAACGTGGAACTGCTCGAACGCATTACCGGCATGCCGGCCCACGATCCGCTCACCGTGGTGCGCATGTTCAGCCTGTATGGGCAGTTTCTGCTTTTCTTCATCGCGCGACGCACCACGCTCACGATGCTCGGCTGGGACGACATCGACAGAGCGAAGGCCGATTTTCTGAAGGTGAGCATCGCGGAACAGACGCGCGTGCTGCTGCACCACTGGAATCGCGAGCGCGACAAGCACAATCGCTCAAGATAACCAGGCACCATTCAGGCGGCTGGCACGATCACGCGGCACCCGTGGGGAGCCCTCGCGGCGCATCCGCGCGCATGTTAGTGTTCGAAATTCCCTCCTGCATGGAGCCGCCAGCATGTCTCCCCTCGCCGCCGTTGCCAGCATTCTCCTCGCTGTTCTACTCGGGGCCATGAGTCCCGGCCCGAGCTTCGTGCTCGTCGCGCGCAACTCGATCGGTCTCTCGCGCCGCGACGGCGTCGCCACTGCGCTGGGCATGGGCACGGGTGCAATCTGCTTCGCGGGCATCGCACTCGGCGGGCTCTACACCCTGCTCGCCACCGTTGCCTGGCTGTATGCCGCGCTCAAGATCGCAGGCGGCGCCTATCTGCTCTACATCGCTTCGCGCATCTGGCGCGGCGCCGGCTCGCCCGTCACGGTGAGCAGGACGGCCACACCGGACGAGCGCCCCGGCAAGTCGTACTGGAGCGGCCTCACCACCCAGTTGAGCAACCCGAAAACGGCCATTGCCTACGGCGGCATCTTCGTCGCGCTGCTGCCGCATAACCCGCCGCTGTGGTGCTACTTCGCGCTGCCGCCGCTCGTCTTCGCGATCGAAACCGGCTGGTACACGGTCGTCGCGCTGTGCTTTTCGAGCCAGCGTCCGCGCGATCTTTATCTGCGCGCCAAGAGCTGGATCGACCGCATTGCGGCCGGCGCCATCGCAGCGCTGGGCCTGCGCCTCATTTTCAGCGCCGGGCATCGCGGGATCTGACGTCGCCCCGCCGGCCGCGGCCAGGAGGTCGCGCCCGGCGCATCGGATTTTTTTGCGTGACGCGCTTGACAATCTATCTTCCAGTAGATAAATTGGAGCCCATGGATACGAAGTTGACAGTGCGGGAGCAGGTTCTCGACCACGCCATTACCCTCATGATGCTGCGCGGCTACAACGGGTTCAGCTACCGCGACCTGTCCGAGCTGGTGGGCGTGAAAACGTCGAGCATCCACTATTACTTCCCGTCGAAAGACGACCTGGTGCTGGAAGCGGTGAGCCAGTACAGCGGTGAAGTCATGGCGGGATTGCAATCGATCGACGCGGCGCTGCCGGCGCGCGAAAAGCTCGCTACGTACACGCGGCTGTTCGGCAAGACGCTGGGCGACGGCAACCAGATCTGTCTGTGCGGCATGCTGGCCGCCGACATCGAGTCGCTGCCGGAAACCGTGCGCCACGCCGTGCAGGCGTTTTTCCGCGCCAACGAAAACTGGCTGGCCGAGGTGCTGGCTCAAGGCGCGAAAGAAGGCACGCTAGTCGTGAGGGGCAAGCCCGAAAGCTCGGCGCGTACGCTGTTCGCGGCCTTGCAGGGCAGCGTGCTGGCGAGCCGGCTGTTTCACACGAAGTCGCGCCTCGAAGATGTCGAAGCCATGTGGCGCGTGGCTCAGTAACGTATTCTTGCCCGTAAAACGGGGCGGCTAGCCGCCTCTTTTATTGGACCATGAATTCTATCTTCTGATAGATAGCTAGAAAGAGGAGCATCATGAACGTGTTTCGACGGCCGGAAATCTATCTGGTGATAGATAGAATCCAGAAATTGACGACCGGAAATTCGCAAGCGCTGCTCTTCTGCTGGACCCTGGTGCACAAGGTTGTCGCCTTGCACCATTAAATTGAATGCCGTACTCCGCCGTACCTTCAACGAACCGTCTTTGCTCAAAGGAGCCTGTCATGTCGATCGAAAAAGTTCTCTACCGCGCCGAAGCCAACGTCACCGGCGGCCGCGATGGCCGTGCCGTCATTCCCGCCAGCAACCTGGACCTGAAGCTCACCACGCCGCGCGAACTCGGCGGCGCGGGCGGTGACGGCACGAACCCCGAGCAACTGTTCGCCGCGGGCTACAGCGCATGCTTCATCGGCGCGATGAAGTTCGTCTCGGCGCGCGACAAGATTTCCCTGCCCGCCGATCTCTCGATCACCGGCAATGTCGGCATCGGCCAGATTCCGAATGGCTTCGGTATTGAAGTCGAACTGAAGATTTCGCTGCCCGGCATGGATCGCGCGGCCGCGCAGGCCCTCGTCGACAAGGCGCATATCGTGTGTCCGTATTCGAACGCCACGCGCGGCAACATCGACGTGACGCTCACCATCGTCTAAGCCGCGAGCCGCAGGCAGCACGAGTCGAGGGCCGCCATAAGCGGCCCTCGGTTTATTTGCCGGCCGCTCACGCAGCCTGAGCGTCGCGCGCGAGTCCCGCCATGAGGCCGCTTGCCCGCTGCACCTTGGCGAGCACCGCGCGATCGAGCACGGAGCGCCCCTCGGGCACCGCGAGCGTGAGAAACGAACGCGCACGCGTAATGCCGGTGTAGACGAGTTCGCGCGTAAGAATGGGGCTGTACGTATCGGGCAGCACGAGTGCGGCGTGGGTGAACTCCGAGCCCTGCGATTTGTGGACGGTGAGCGCGAACACCGTCTCGACGCCCTGCAGCCGGCTCGGTGAGACCCACTTCACGCCACCCGAGCCGTCGCCGGCCGGGAAGGCCACGCGCAGCACGGGCGGCTCGCCCGCTGCAACGGGCAGGTCGAGCGCGATGCCGATATCGCCGTTCATGAGCCCAAGCTCGTAGTCGTTGTGCATGACGAGCACGGGCCGGCCCGCGTACCAGTCGCCGTGCGGGTCGATGAGCCCTTCTTCGTGCAGCAGGCGCGCCACGCGGCGGTTCAGGCCTTCGACGCCCCACGGACCGCCCCGCAGCGCGCACAGCAACTGAAACGCGCCATGCGCCTTGAGCACGCCAGCGGCCCAGCCGGACAGTGCCTCGGGCGTCGCGCCGGATTCGGGCCGGGTCGTGCGCATCGTTTCGAGGTAGTGGCGGTAGCCCAGGCGCTGCGATTGCGCGGCGCTGTGTTCGCCCACGCGGCCATCGACGATCAGCGAGCGCAACGGGCCGTCATCGTCGGCGGGACACACGAGGCGCGCGAGATCCTCGTAACCGCGCGACCAGATCTTCGCGACCCCCACGGCATCGCCCATGTTGACGAGTTCGGCCAGTGCGCCGATGCCGCTCTCCGATGCGAAACGATGGCTCTCGCGCAGCATCGCGATGGCCTGGTCGAGCGGCAGGCCGTGCGCGTCGAGCATGGCCGCGTCGATGCGCTCGCCCGTGGCCGCTTCGAGCCACGCCCGCGACGCCTGCGTGTAGTGCCCTTCGCGCGCACGGTCGCACAATTCGCCCAGCACCGCCCCGGCCTCGACCGAAGCGAGCTGATCCTTGTCGCCAAGCAGGATGAGCCGCGCGGTGGGCGGCAGCGCGTCGAGCACGGCGGCCATCATTTCGAGGTCGACCATCGAGGCCTCGTCGATTACGAGCACGTCCACGGGCAGCGGATTCGCGGCGTCGTGCCTGAAGCGCCGGCTGCCGGGCCGCGTACCGAGCACGCGATGCAGCGTGGTCACGACGGTCGGGATCGCATTGCGCAGCGCCACGGCATCGACGTGCGCCTGCAGCGCATCGAAGGGCAGCCGCTCCACCGCGCCCGCGATCGATTCGTTCAAGCGCGCCGCGGCCTTGCCGGTGGGGGCGGCAAGCCGGATGCGCAAGGGCCGCGCGGCACGCGTTCCCTGCCCCGCACGGCCGAATGCGAGTGTCTGCAGGAGTGCCAACAATCTCACGACCGTCGTCGTCTTGCCCGTGCCCGGCCCGCCCGTGACGATGCTGAACGCGCTGCGCGCGGCGAGCGCGCAGGCGAGCTTCTGCCAGTCGGCGGCGCGCGCAGCTTGACCAGCTCCTGGCTCGCCGTTACGCGGCGCGAACAGCGCGTCGAGCGCCGCGTGCGCGACGTCGAGCGGCAACGCGGCTTCGAGCTGCGAAGCGCGTGTGAGCCGGCGCTCGATGCCCTCCCGCACGTCCTGCTCGTATTGCCAGTAGCGCCGCAAATAGAGCCTTGTGTCCGCAAGCACGAGCGGCGCATTGCCTTGTGCCACGTCGGCAATCGCCGTCTCCTCGCTCACGAGATCGGGCACCGCGAGCGCTGCGCGCCACTGCGCGAGTGTCACGCCCGCGAGCACTTCGGCAGGCGGCTGCGCCGGCACCGCGGCCAGCATTTGCGGCCCGTCGGGCGGCAGGGACAACGCGAACGCCGGATCTTCCAGCGTGGCCTTCAGGTCGAGACACACATGACCGCGCCCAAGCTGATGGCTCGCAAGCGCGGCCGCCAGCAACAGCAACGGCGGGCTGTGCGGCGCTTCCGTCCACAAGAAGCGTGCGAACGCGGCATCGAGCGTACGGAGCCAGCCGCGCTCGACCCAATTGTCGAGCACGCCGAGCATCTGCGCGGCCGTTTCGCGCGCGGCGCCCAGCCTCGGTTGCGGCGCGGCGTCCGGCATGTCCGGATGCTCGAACAGATCGCCGGTGAGGCCGTCCTGCCTTTTCGTGCGGCGCCTCGTCATGCCACATCCTCCAGCGTATCGCGACGCGAGAAGAGCGCGTCGAGTCGTTCGATCAGCTCGCGCGGCGGCCGCTCGCAATGCAGCCCCTGCCCCGGCGCGCGGCCGCCGCGCAGGAACAGATACACGGCGCCGCCCACGTGACGGTCATAGTCGTAGTCGGGCAGGCGCGACTTGAGCAGCCGGTGCAGCGCGAACAGATAGAGCACGTATTGCAGCTCGTAGCGCGAATGCAGGATCTGCGCGCGCATTTTCGCGCTCGTGTAGGACGCATCGTCGGGGCCGAGCCAGTTCGACTTGTAGTCGGCCACGTAATAGCGGCCTTCGTGTTCGAACACGAGATCCATGAAGCCCTTGAGCATACCGTTGAGCGTGGCGGCGTCGAGCGCGGGGCGCGCCTCGCCGTCCAGCGTGAATTCGGTGACAAGCGCGTCGATTGCGAGCGTATCGACGGCATGCGCCGTGACCCAGAACTCCAGTTCGGCCATATACGCGCCGGGTTCGAACGCCGCGAACGCCACGGGCGCCACGCGCTCGCCTTCGATGTCCGGCAGACGCAGCGGCGTGCGCACGAGTTCCAGCATCCACGCCGTGAGCGTCTCGATCCAGTGCGACCAACCGCGCACGCTGCAGCGGCGCGCGACCATGTCGCGCACGCGCGCTTCGTCCTGCGCGATTTCGGCGAAGCCTTCGTTGGCGGCCCATTCCATCAGTTCGTGCAGGAAGGTGCCCGCATCCGCGCCGCGCTCGAAGCCGTGCATCGGCGCAAGCGCGGGTGCGACGAGTGCCTGGCCGGCGCTTGCGAATGCTTCTTCGTCCTCGGGCGGCACGCTCGCCTCGAGCAGTTCGAGGAACACGTCCTCGCTGCGCGTGTCGGGCGCGCCGCGCGCATCGTCCGCTTCGACAGGAACGCCCGAACCGATCGACGTTTCGAGCGTCTTCAGGCTCGAATAGCTCGCGATCCACCAGCGTTCGCGCTCGCGATGCGCGAGCTTGCGCGCCTCGCCGCGCACGGCGCCGGTGTCGCGCAGCGCGAGCACATCGCGACGCGCTTCGGGAGCGGGCGCGACGGCGATGTCCGCGCACGGGCCGCGCAAAGTTTCGAGAAATGCTTCGGTTTCCTCAGCAGGAATGGCCGCGCCGCCGCCCAGCAAATAACCGAACGCGCTCGCCTCGACGCCCTGCACCGGTCCATAGCCGACCCAGGTCGCGTAACGCGCGCGCGTCAGTGCGACGTAGAGCTTGCGCAGATCTTCGCCGAGGCGCTCGCGATCGGCCTGGCGCAGCACGCGCGCGTCGGCCTGGAGCGTGACGCGCAAATCGCCCTCCTCGTCGTGCCACTTGAACGGCACGTCGTCGGGCTTGACGGCGCGGTGCGCGCACGCGAACGGCAAAAACACGAGCGGATATTCCAGGCCCTTCGACTTGTGGATCGTCACCACCTGCACGAGTCCCGCATCGCTTTCCAGACGCAACTGGCGCGCGTCGCCCCCGCCGCCCGCGCTTTCATCTTCGCGCTGCTCGTCGAGATAGCGGATCAGCGCGTGCTCGCCGTCGAGCTGCGTGCTCGCCTGTTGCAGCAGTTCGGCGAGATGCAGCAGGTTCGTGAGTGCGCGCTCGCCATTGAGCCCGGCACCAGCCGCCTCGCCAAGCAAGCGCTGCGGCACGTGAAAGTCGTTGAACAAGCGGCGCAACATCGGCAGCACGCCCTTCCTGCGCCAGCATTCGCGGTACTCGCGGAACTGCAGCACGCGCGACTCCCACGCGATCTCGTCGTGCCCGAGCCGGTCGAGTTCGGCCCATGCGAGCCCGAGCGTGGCCGTAGCGAGCGCCGTGCGCACGAGGCGGCCGTCGTCGGGCTCGGCACAGGCAGCGAGCCAGAAGCGCAGTTCCTCGGCCTGCGGCGTCTGGTACACCGAGTCGCGATCCGAGAGATAGACGCTGCGCACGCCGCGTGCGGCCAGCGCTTCGCGTATCGCCCGCGCCTCGCTGCGGTTGTTGACGAGCACCGCCATGTCGGCGGGCTGCAACGGCCGCATGCCGCGTTCGCCCGAGAAACCCGCGGCCTGCTCCTGGCCGAGATTGAGCAGGCGCACCATCTCGGTCGCGCAGCTGCCCGCCATGCCCGCGAGATACGCGCCCTTGCTGAGCGGCTTGCCATCCGCGGGAGGCGGCATCCACCAGACGTTGAGCGCGGGCAGCGCCGCACCGGCGGCAACCAGCTTCTCGGGCCGCCCATGCGCATCGGCAGCCACGAACGGCAGCGCGTTTTCACATCCATCAGGGCTACGAAACAAAAACGCACCGCTGCCCTCGGGCCGCGACTCCGCCGCCTCGAAGCAACGGTTCACCGCCTCGACCATCGCGCGCGTCGAGCGGAAATTCTTCTTGAGCGTATAGAGCCGACCTTCGCAGGCACGGCGCGCGCGCAGGTAAGTGTAGATGTCGGCGCCACGAAACGCGTAGATCGCCTGCTTCGGATCGCCGATCAGGATGATTGCCGTCCCGGTGTCGTGTTCGGCGATACGATAGACCGCATCGAAGATCTGGTACTGAACCGGATCGGTGTCCTGAAACTCGTCGATCAGCGCGACCGGGTACTGCTTGCGGATGATTTCCGCGAGACGCGGGCCGTTCTCCCGCTGCAGCGCCGCGCGCAGCCGCGTGAGCAGATCGTCGAAGCCCATTTGCGAGCGGCGCGCCTCCTCTTCCTCGAAGCGCTTCGCCACCCAGCGCGCGGCGTGGCACAGCAGGTCCTGTTTCGCCTCGGGCGGCGAAGCGAGCGACTCGCGCAAGCTTTCCATCGCCACGAAGGCCGCATGCTCCGGCGGCTCGCCCTTCACCCAGATCTCGGCGAGGCCCGCGGGCGTGAGGCGCGTCCACACGGCCGCCTTGTCGTCGAAGCCCGGATGCGCCGATTCAGGATCGTTGGCCCAGTCGCGCAGCTTGCCGACCCATGTTTCGCCGTGCTTCGAATTGAGCTTTCTGGCGTCGAACTGTTTCGCCGCGCGCGCCGCGTTGAGCAACCCCTCGACCTCGTCGATCCAGACGCGCCACGGCGACTTCAGCGTTTCGAGTTCGTCGCGGGCGCGCTGGCGGGCGTCTGCTAGCGCCGCGTCGGGGTCGCATGCATCGGGCAAAAGCTCGGCGTGCGCGAGCAGCCCGCGTATCGCACTGTGCAATTCGTCGGGACTCGCGAACCATGCCCTCACTTCGGCGGCGCTCGCCGCGTCGAGCGGCGCCATGAAGGTGCGCCAGTAGTCGCGCACGACTTCCGCGCGCAATTCCGTCTGGTCGGTTTCGAGCGTCTGCGAAAAGAGGCTGTCGCTGTCGAACGCGTGCTCGCTCAGCATGCGGTTGCACCAGCCGTGGATCGTCGAGACCGCGGCCTCGTCCATCCATTCGGCCGCCAGTTGCAGGCGGCGTGCGCACGCGGGCCACTGCTCCGGCGAGTAGTCCTCGCGCAGGTCGTGCAACAGGTCTTCTCCCGGCTCGCGTCCGGGCACGTCTTCAGGCTCGACGCGGAAGCATTCGGCGGCTTCGATGAGGCGCGCGCGAATGCGCTCGCGCAGTTCCTTCGTGGCCGCATCGGTAAACGTCACGACGAGAATTTCGGGCGGCGTGAGCGCGCGTCCCGCCGTGCGCGCCTCGTCATCGAAATCGGCTTCGTCGCTTGCTGCGTTGAGCGCGCCGTGCCCCAGCACGAGGCGCACGTACAGCATGGCAATCGTGAAGGTCTTGCCCGTGCCCGCGCTCGCTTCGATCAGGCGGCTGCCGTAAAGCGGAAAGCGCAGCGGCTCCAGGACTTGTGCGTCCATATTCCCGAGCGGATTCATGGCGTCCCTCCTGCGTCGCTCGAGGCCCGCTTCGTACGCGACGACGCGAGCGGCGCGCGACTTACTGGCAGCAGCAGCGTCGTGGCGAGCGTGATGAAATCGTCGTGGGCAACGAGCGCGTCGAAAGCGGGGAAAGCGCGGCGCAAATACGCATTCGTCTCGCGCTCGCCGGGCGAGCGGCCATTGCCCTCGTAGACCGCGCGTGCGGCTTCCCACGCTTCAGCAGGCACCATCGCGCGCGTGCCGTCGAATGGATCAGGCAACTTGCGCAGCCATGCGAACGCGGTCCTCACCGCGAGCGGCAAGGGCCGGCGCGCACCGTCGTCCCATGCGGCAAGCAGCGCGAGCAGATAGTCGCGCGCAACCTGCGCGTCGAGCGGCGCGAACTCCGCCACGCCCACCTTGCTCACGATCACCGTGGTCACCGGCCCTGCCGCGATCTGCGCGGCTACGTGCGCGACCCAATACGGCACGAGACGGTCACTCCGATAGCGGCTGTCCTTCACGAGCGTGCCCGGCTCCAGAATCACGCGGCCGAGTGCGCCGTCCGGACCCGCACGCAAATCGTCGAGCCAGTCGTCGAGCGCAACGATGCGGCCTTGCAGCGTCGCGTCGAGACGAATTTCGTATTGACGCTCGAGCGGCTCAGGCCAGCGCGCGAGCGCCTTGCGATATTCGACGAACAGCTCGGGCATGGGCGCGAGCAGTTCTTCGCCGATCACCTCGCCAAAGCCGCCGGTCGCGAGGTCGCCGCTGCGATGCATGCGCTCGAGGCGGGCAAGCGCGGCCGGTTCGAGATCGTCTTCGCCGCGCTCCATCGCCAGGACCTGCGCGCGGATCAGTTCGCCCTGGAGTTGCCATGCCTGCAACGCGTCCACCTCGAAGGGCTCGTGATTTTCGCTCGCCGCGTCTTCACTCTCGAAGGCCACGCGCAGACGCTGCCGGAAGAAGCTGCGAACCGGCTCGCGCAGGAATTCGCCGAGCTCGCGAATCGACAGCGGCTCATCGCGTTCAGTCGGCGCGAGGACTTCGGCGTTCGCCTCAGCCGCAGGCCGCACCTGTGCGGGCTTGCCCCACTCGTGCGCATACGTGTAAAGCGTCGCCTCTTCTGGCCGCGGAGGGAAATAGTCCGGGCTGAACGGCTGCAGGCGATGCTCGATGGTCAACGCGTCGAGCAGCGCTCCGCCATCGTCGTGTTCGTCGCCTTCGAGCCGCCAGCCGGCCTTCAGATGATCGCGCAACTGTCCGACCAGCACCGAAGGCGGACGCGGCGTGTTGTCGGTCACGCTGCGCCCAATCCACGATACATGCAGATGGTCGCGCGCCGAGAGCAGCGCTTCGAGGAACAGATAGCGGTCGTCTTCGCGGCGCGAACGGTCGCCGGGACGATAGTCGCGGCGCATGAGGTCGAAGTCGAGCGGCGTGCGGCTGCGCGGATAGTCGCCGTCGTTCATGCCGAGCAGGCACACGCGCCGGAACGGAATCGCCCGCATCGGCATGAGCGTGGCGAAGGTCACGGCGCCCGCGAAGAAGCGCTGCGAGAGGCCACCGCCTTCGAGCGCCGCGAGCCAGTTTTCCGCGACGATGGCGAGCGGCAAGGTCTGCGTGAGCGCGGCTTCATCGCAGGCCTCGCGCCACGTTTCGAGCGCGCCGTCGAGGCGGTCGAGCGTGTAGGCGTCTTCGTCCTGCGCCGCGAAAAACGCCGCCTTCAACGCGCGCAGACGCTCGCACCACGCTTCCACCGTGGCCGGTTCGCGCAGCGTGCGCCACGCGTGGTCGAGCGCATCCACGAGGCGCGTGAGCGGGCCCAGCAACGCGGCGTCGAGGCCGCCGATCTCGCTGTACGGCTCGATGCCGCGCCATGCGCCCGCACGCTCGCCCGCGGCGTAGCCCAGCAGCATGCGCCGCAAACCGAACGCCCAGCTGTTGGGTGCGCTCAGTTCGTCGGCCTGGGGGAGCCCGAGGCTCGCGCGCTGGCCCGCATGCAGGCCCCAGCGAATATTCGCGCCGTCGATCCAGTTGCGCAGCGTGGGCACGTCTTCGGCGTCGATGCCAAAGCGCGCACGCACGGCCGGCACTTCGAGCAGGTCGAGCACGTCGCTCACCGTCACGCGCGAGTACGGCAGCGCAAGCAGCATTTCCAGCGCGCCGATGAGCGGGTCGAACGCGCGCTGCGCGCGGTCGGCCACGCTGAACGGAATGCTGCGCGGATCGTTGCCGTCGAGCAGGCCGAACACGGCCTGGATATGCGGCGCGTAGACCTCGATGTCGGGCACCATCACGATCACGTCGCGCGCACGCAATGTGGGGTCCGCCGCAAACGCGGCGAGCAGGCGGTCGTGCAGGATCTCCACTTCGCGCTGTGCGCTATGTGCAACGTGAAAGCGAATCGATTCGTCTTCCTGCGCATTGACCGGTTCCCAGTGCTCGCGCGTCTCGCCGAGCGGCCGCAGATCGCGAATGTCGTCCTGCAACTGCGAGAGCAGCGTGAGCGCGTCTTCGCCGTCGAACAGATCGATACGCTGGCCGATGCGCGTGAAATGCGGCGTGTAGGTCTCGCGCGCTTCGTCGCTATCGTATTCGTCGAGCAGGCCGATGAAGTCGCGCCCCTGCTTGCCCCAGGCCGCGAGTAACGGCTGCGAATGCAGATGCAGCTGCGCCTCGTCGAGCTGGTCGGGCGCCCCCGCGCGGCGGCGCTGGCGCGCGTGGCGTGCGCGCAGCAGGTCCTGGTCGGCGACGATGTCGGCCCAGTAGTGCATGCACGGGTTATGCACGCACATCAGCACCTGGCTCCAGCGCGCGAGCGCCGCGAGGACTTCCACCGACTGGCGCGCGAGGCTCGAAATGCCGAACACCACGAGCCGGCGCGGCAGGCCTTTCGGCCGGGCGTCGCCCTCCTGCCATGACTGCGCGCGCGCCATGAACGCTTCGTGCACGGCGGCGCGCCCCGTGTCGCGCAAGCCGATGCCGTCTTGCGCCTGTGCGCTCACGTCCGCGAGCAGCGCGCGCCAGAGCGCCGCCTGCCAGCGCGCCTCCTCGGGCAACGGCACGCGCGCGTTGCGCGCATCGATCAGCACGTCCTCGTTCGCGGCCCACGCGGAGAGCCAGTCCGCGCGATAGACCTGGTACTGGTCGAGCAGATCCGCCACGCGCTGAGCGAGCTGGAAGCACTTGCGCTGGTCCTCGTCGTTGGCCATGAAGCGCTTGAGCGGCTGATAGCCCGGCTCGTCGAGCAGTGCCGGCAGCATGCGCATGAGACGCCAGACGAGGCGCGACTTGTCGAACGGCGAGACCGCGGGCACCGCGTCGTTGCCGAGCACGGCGCGATACACCTGCCACAGGAAACGCGACGGTAGCGACATTTCGAACGCCGCCGCGATCCCGCAGCCGCCCTCCTCGGGATCGGCGGCAAACGCGAGCTTGAGCCACTGCGCGATGCCGTTGCTCTGCACGAGGAACATTTCCTTTTCGAGCGGCGCGATCGGGTTCTGGCCGATCCAGCTCACGATCAGGTCGCGCATGCGCTCGGGCTGATTGCCGTGAACGAGCATCAGCCCGGTGGGCAGGTCGCGCGCGCTCAAGCGAGGCTCCGGCGCGCCTGACACACGTTACGCGCGGGTTGGGCAGATGGGGCGGGGATGCGGAGAAAAAGGATTGCGGCCATGTCGCCTGTTCGTGTTGGGTGCCGGTACGCGCCGGTACTTGCCGATATTTGCCGATATTTGCCGATACGAATGGCGCAGGCGGCATTGCGCCTGCGCAATGCGACAGTTTACGACAATCGGGAGCGCGGCGAGCGCCGCATTCGCGCGCAGGCCGCGGTGTTGGCACCGGCAGGCACGGTCTAGCCCAAACGCTTGCCCGTCGCCGGATCGAAGAAATGCAGGCGCGCCGGCGGCAGGTGCGCCGCCAGCCGCTCGCCGGGCGTGGGCCGCGTTTCGTGCGGCAGACGCACCACCACATCCGCGCTGCCCCAGCGGCCGTGCGCGAGATTGTCCGCGCCGAGCAGCTCACAAGTCTCGACTTCGAGCGTGACCGGCTCGTTGGCGCCGCGCGCGTGCATATGCTCGGGCCGCACGCCCAGCACGCAATCGGCGCCCTTCGGCAGCCAGGCCGGCGCATCGCCAAGCGGCAGATGAGGCCCGTTGCCCGCGATTTCGAAGCGCCGGCCGTCGTCGCTCACGCGCCCGCGCAGCAGGTTCATGGCCGGCGAGCCGATGAAGCTCGCCACGAACATCGAAGCGGGCCGGTCGTACACCTCGCTGGGCGTGCCGATCTGCTCCGCGCGCCCGCCGTTGAGCACCATCACGCGCTGCGCGAGCGTCATCGCCTCGATCTGGTCGTGCGTGACGTACAGGCTCGTCGTACGCAGGCGCGCATGCAGACGCTGGATTTCAAGGCGCATCTGCACGCGCAGCTTCGCATCGAGGTTCGAGAGCGGCTCGTCGAACAGGAACACCGAAGGCTCGCGCACGATCGCGCGGCCCATCGCCACGCGCTGGCGCTGGCCGCCCGACAGCTCGCGCGGCTTGCGCTCCAGCAGCTTGCCCAGTTCCAGGATCTCGGCGGCCGCCGCCACGCGCGAGTCGATCGTCGTGCGGTCGAGCCCCTGCAGCTTGAGGCTATAACCCATGTTGCGCGCGACCGTCATGTGCGGATAAAGCGCGTAGTTCTGGAACACCATGGCGATGTCGCGATCCTTCGGCTCCACGCGATTGACCACTTTCTCGCCGATGGCGATCTCGCCCGACGTGATGGTCTCCAGCCCCGCGACCATGCGCAGCAGCGTGGACTTGCCGCAGCCCGACGGGCCGACGAGCACCATGAATTCGCCGTCCGCCACCTGCACGTCGATGCCGTGCAACACCTGTTGCGCGCCGTCGTACGACTTCGTGACGCCCCGTATGCTCAATGCCGCCATGCCGACCCCCGAATTGCATCCATACTTATTTCTCCACGTCCACGAGGCCGCGCACGAACCAGCGCTGCATGGCCAGCACCACCACGAGCGGCGGCAGCATGGCGATCATCGTCGCGCACATCACGAGATGCCATTGCGTCGCCGCGTCGCCGCTCGAAATCATGCTCTTGATGCCCACCACGGCGGTCGTCATCGAAGCCGTGCTCGACATGAGAATCGGCCACAGATACTGGTTCCAGCCGTAGATGAACGTGATGACGAAAAGCGACGCGATGTTCGTCTTGGAAAGCGGCAGCACCACGTCCCAGAAAAAACGCAACGGCCCCGCGCCGTCGATACGCGCGGCCTCGATCAGCTCGTTGGGCAGCGTGAGGAAGAACTGGCGGAACAGAAACGTGGCCGTGGCCGAGGCGATGAGCGGCAGCGTGAGGCCCGCGTAGGTGTTCGTGAGATGCAGCGTGGCCGCGACCTGCACCGTGGGGAAAATGCGCACTTCCACGGGCAGCATGAGCGTCACGAAGATCAGCCAGAACGCGAGACGCCGGAACGGGAAGCGGAAAAACACGATCGCATAGGCCGAGATGATCGAAATGGCGATCTTGCCCACCGAAATCACGAGCGCCGTGATGACGCTGTTCATGAGCATCGCGCCGAATGGGCTCGCTGCGCTGCCCGTGCCCACGTTCCACACGGTGGCCATGTTCGCGAACAGATGGGTGCCCGGCACGAGCGAGAGCGGCACCGAGAAGACTTCTTTCTCGTTCATCGTGGCGGCGCAAAACGCCACGTACACAGGAAAGGCCACCACCGCCACACCGAGCAGCAGCATGACGTGGCAGAACAGGTTGAAGTACTTGCGGTTCTCGACCATCAGTACTGAACCCGTCGTTCGATGAAGCGGAACTGGAAGATCGTGAGCGCGGTCACGATCAGCATCAGCACGACTGACTGCGCGCCCGAGCTGCCGATGTCGAGGCCCCGAAAGCCCTCGTCGAAGATCTTGTAGACGAGCGTGCGCGTGGCCTGGCCAGGGCCGCCTCCCGTTGCCGCATCGATTACGGGGAAGGTGTCGAAGAGCGCGTAGACCACGTTCACCACGAGCAGAAAGAAGCTCGTGGGCGAAAGCAGCGGGAACGCAATGCCGAAGAAGCGCCGCATGGGGCCCGCGCCGTCGATGGCGGCCGCCTCGAAAAGCGATTGCGGAATCGACTGCAGGCCCGCGTAGAAGAACAGGAAGTTGTAGCTGATCTGCTGCCAGACCGATGCGATCACAACGAGCGTCATGGCCTGGCCGGGGTTGAGCGCGTGATTCCACGTCACGCCGAAGCGTGCGAGCGCAAAGGTCACGAGGCCGATGCTCGGGTTGAACAGAAAGCCCCACAACACGGCGGCAATGACGGGCGCGACCGCATACGGCCAGATGAGAAACGTTTGATAAAAGCGCTTGCCGCGCGTCACATGGTGCGCCATGGCTGCCAGCAGCAGCGAGATGGCGAGGCCGCCGAACGTGACGAGCGCCGTAAACACGAGCGTCGTCTGGACCGAAGCCAGATAGAGCGGATCGCGCAGGAGCCGCGTGAAGTTGGCGAAGCCGACGAAGACCGACGACGTGCCAAAGGCGTCCTGGGCCTGGGTGGACTGCAGGAGCGCCACCCCGGCCGGCCACAGGAAAAAGATCACGGTCACCGCAAGCTGCGGGCCGACGAGCAGGTACGGCAGCAGGCTCGCCCCAAAACGGGAGCGTTGTTCCATTGCGTCACTCTCCTCGAGTGGCGGCGTTCGGACGGGCGCGAACACCGGTTGACGCGGCTTGTTGATCGAATTGAGCCGCCTCATGGGCGGCGCCGCGTTCGCATTCTAGCCGAGACGCGTGACGATGCGGATCAAAGCGCGGACCAAAGCGCGGGACTGGAGGTCGCGCTGGGGCGCCCGGGGCGGGGTTGACGGAGGGAGGCATCGGGCGATCGGGCTGCGGGGCGTGTTGATCCGGCGCGCAGCGTATCCCGATCGCGATAATAGCGGGGACGTCACCGCCCCCTGACTTCATCGTTTGACTGGCCGCTCAGGCGAGCGCCGCGGCGGCGAATTTGCCCATGTCGGTGGCCGGATCGCGCAGCGCGTCGAGGTCGAGCTTCACGCCCTTGCCCACGAGCTTCTTGCCGCACAGGAAATCGGGCATCGAATTGACGGCGTCGACCGCGAGCAGCACGCGCTCCTTCAGGTAGTACACCGCGAAGCGCCGCGCGCCTGGGTCGCCGCGCACGATGGCCTCGTTATAGCCTTCGAGCAGGCCCACCGTCTGCAGCTTGAGGTCGTACTGATCGGACCAGAACCACGGCGCGTCGCACGCGGGGCGCGGCTTGCCGACGATCGCGGCGGCCGCGAGCTTCGCCTGCTCCACCGCGTTGTGCACGCTTTCCAGCCGCCCCGCGCGGCCATAGTGCGCAAGCGGCCGGTGCGCGCAATCGCCGATCGCAAAGACGTCCGGGTCGCTCGTGCGCGCGTCGTCGTCCACCTGAATGCCGTTGGCGCACGTGATGCCCGCCGCTTGCGCGAGCGCCTCGTTCGGCAGAATGCCGATACCGACCAGCGCGAGCGTGGCGGGTACGATCTCGCCGTCCGCGAGCTTCACGCCGCTGAGCTTGCCGCCCTCGCCCACGAGCGCCTCGATCTTCGCGTTCAGGCGCAGTGCCACGCCCTGCGCGCGATGCTCGTTCGCGTAGAAGGTGGAAACGCTCTCGCCCGTCACGCGGCCCAGCACGCGCGGCGCGGCTTCGAGCACCGTGACCTCGTGGCCGAACTGGCGCGCCGCCGCTGCCGCTTCGAGGCCGATATAACCGGCGCCGATCACCACGAGCTTTTCGCCCGGCTTCACGCGCTCGCGCAGCACGTCGGCGTCGGCGAGCGAGCGCAGCGCGATCACGCCCGCGAGATCGTGGCCCGGCACCGTCAACGCACGCGGCGTCGAGCCCGTGGCGAAAATCAGCTTGTCGTATTGAAGCTGGCTGCCGTCGGCGAGCCTGAGCGTGCGGCTCGCGCGGTCGAGCGACTGTGCGCTCGCGCCGAGCTTCAGCTCGATGCGCTGCTCGTCGTAGAAAGCGCGCGGTTTGAGCCACAGGCGCTCGACGTCGGCCTCGCCCTTCAAATAGGCCTTGCTAAGCGGCGGCCGGTGATAAGGGGGCACCGGTTCTTCACCGACAAGCACGACGCGGCCGCCAAACCCATATTGCCGCAGCAGCGCCGCGGCGTTGCCGCCCGCGTGCCCTGCCCCAACGATCACCACCGTGCTGCCGTCTTCTTGCATGTCCGCTCCCGCCTTTCCCGCTTGCTACACGTTAATTGATTCATCGCGCGCATCGGCGGCCACGACTTATACGCGCGCCTTAACGCTCGCGCCAATGATCCGCCCGCGCCATCCGCCGCGCCAGGATCGAGATCATCTCACGGTTCGCACGTGCACGCCGCGCTAATCGAAGGCGCGGTCGTTCGGCGCAGCATAGAGCGCGCGCAGTTGTTCGCTCATCGGAAACTCGAAATTCACGCCCTTGGGCGGCACCGGCTTCTCGAACCACTTCGCGTACATCGCATTGATTTCGCCACTCTTCATGAGCGCCGCCATCGTGTCGTTCACGAGTTGCCGGAACTCCGGGTCGCCGTTTCGCATCATGAAGGCATACGCCTCCGACGACTGCGGAGTGCCCACGATCACCCATTCGGAGGGCTTCGCCGTGAGCGAGCGCGTGCCGGCGAGCAGCACGTCGTCCATCATGTAGGCCACTGCGCGGCCCGATTCAAGCGTGGCACGTCCCTCGCCATAATCGCGCGCGCTGATGATGCGCATGTTCATCTGCTTGTCGATGTTCATGCGCCGCAAGATGCGCTCGGACGTCGTGCCCTGGTTCGTGAGCACCGTCTTGCCCGCGAGATCGGCGAAGTCGTGAATGCCCGAGTCCTTGCGCGTGAGCAGGCGCGTGGTCGCGACGAAGAACGTATTGGAGAAGCTCACCTGGGCCTGGCGCGCCTTCAGGTTCGTCGTGACACCGCACTCCAGGTCCACGGTGCCGTTCTGCACGAGTGGAATACGGTTTTGCGAAGTGACGGGAATGAAACGCACCTGCAGGTTCGGGCGCTTCGTCCTGAGCTTGACTGCGTCGATCACCTTGTCGCAGATGTCCTGCGAAAAGCCGATCACCTGGTTGTCGCCTATCACGTAGGAGAACGGCACCGAAGTCTCGCGATAACCAACGGCGATGATGTTCGCCGAGCGGATCTTCTCGAGCGTAGGCTGCGCGACCTGGGCGGCCGCCGGCTGCAGCAGCGAGAGCCACGGCGCGATGGCCCAGCAAGCCAGCGACAGCAGCTTCAGTCGGTTCATGGATCGGTCCTCGTCGTCACGCTTCGTCTCTCGCCGTTATTTCTCGCGGTCGAAGCATACATTTGTCGCCACAATCGATCGTCGCGCAACATGCGGGAAATACCAGGGTGTCCCGAGATGTTAAACCGATCATGAAAAAAATCAGCGGACATGGCCGCTGCTTTCATCGCTGATGCTGCGCAATCGTCGCGGCGCACGCGATCAGCCGTTGACGAGCTTCCTCGGCTGCAGCAGCGCCAGCACCGCGCCCAGCACCATGGCCGCCGAAACGCAGTACATGCCCGCGTTCGTGCTGTGCGTCACGTCCTTCATCCAGCCGATGATCGACGGGCTCACGAAGCCCGCGAGGTTCCCGATCGAGTTGATCATGCCGATGGCGGCGGCAGCCGACCCGCCCGCGAGAATCGCGCTCGGCCAGGTCCAGAACACGGGCATCGTGGCGAGCATGCCGGCCGCGCCCACCGAAAGCGCGAGCATGGCGAGCGGCACGTTGTGGCCAAACACGGTGCTGAAATACAGCCCGATTGCCGATGCCAGCGAAGCGATGGCGAAGTGCCAGCGGCGCTCGCCCGTGCGGTCGGCGCTCTTCGCGACGAACAGCATGCTGAACACGGCGCACGCGTACGGAATGGCGGTGAGCAGGCCCACGTCGAGCGCACTCTTCACGCCGCTCGCCTTGATGAGCGTGGGCAGATAGAAGCTGATGCCGTACAGGCCCATCATGCAGCAGAAGTAAATCACGGCCATGAGCCACACGCGGCCATTGGCGAACACCGAGCCGATCGATGCGTGGCCCTTGCCGGCCTGGTCCTGCGCGATATTGCGTTCGAGCACGGCCTTCTCGTCGTCCGAGAGCCAGTTCGCCGCGCGAATGCCGTTGGGCAGATAGAAGAGCGTAATCACGCCCAGCACGAGCGAAGGCAGCGCTTCGATCAGGAAGAGCCACTGCCAGCCCGTCCAGCCGTTCGTGCCGGTGAAGGCCGAGAGAATCCAGCCGGAAAACGGGCCGCCCAGCACGCCCGCGATCGGAATGCCGATCATGAAGAGCGCATTCATGCGGCTGCGGCGCGCGGCCGGGAACCAGTAGGTGAGATAGAGCACGATACCGGGGAAGAAGCCCGCCTCGGCCACGCCCAGCAGGAAGCGCACGAAATAGAACTGCGAGGGCGTCTTCACGAGCAGCGTGGCCGCCGAAAGCACGGCCCACGTAATCATGATGCGCGCGATCCACACGCGCGCGCCTACGCGGTGCATGAGGATATTGCTTGGGACTTCGAAGAAAAAGTAGCCGATAAAGAAAATGCCCGCGCCGAGACCGTAGACGGTTTCGCTGAATTGCAGGTCGCTGAGCATCTGGAGCTTGGCGAACCCGACGTTCACGCGGTCGAGATACGCAGCCACATAGCAGAGGAAAAGGAACGGCAACAGACGCAATGTCGCCTTGGAATAGGCGCGCGTCTCGAGATTTTGTAATGCGGCCTTCGACTGGCCACCGGCGATCGTATTCATGGTCTCCAACATGGTGCAAAGCGAGTGCCGCGCAACGGCGCACGGCACGATGCAAAGTGCATGATCGTAGCGACAAGCAACAAATGTTGTCAATCGTTTGTAAGCAACGGGAAGATGCGCGAAACCGCGCTGGCCTGTGGCCAGGCGCTAGAATCGTCGAACCGGGTCTCGACGACCCCCTTGCAATGGAGGACCGCGCGCCATGAATTCGACCCCGCTGCCCCGTCGCCCGCGCGTGTATCTCGCCGGCTTCGACGTCTTCCGGCGCGACGCGCTCGAGCACGGCGCACGCCTCGTCGCCGCGTGTGCGGAATTCGGCTTCGAGGGCGTCTATCCGCTCGACGCGCAAGCGCCCGCCGACCTCGACGGCCCGCGCCAGGCCGCGTGGATCTATCGCGCGAACGTCGAATCGATCCGCGCCGCCGATATCGTGATGGCAAACGTCAACGACTTTCGCGGCCCCGGCGAGCCCGACTCCGGCACCGCCTTCGAGATCGGCTATGCGGCTGCACTCGGCAAGGAAATCTGGGCCTACTCATCCGACGAAGGCACGCTCGTCGACCGCGTGCCTTCCGTGCCCGACGCGCAGGGACGCGTGTGCGAACGCGGCTACCTGGTGGAAGATTTCGGCCTGGCGAAGAACCTGATGATCGCGTGCGCGGCGCGTCTCGTGCAGGGCGACGCGCGCGCGTGTCTCGAAGCCATGGCGCAGGGGCGCACGCCATAACCGCGTGCAAGCGCCTGCGCCGACGCCTGCGAAAGCATCAGTGATGCATGGTGCTCATCGTGCTCATGCGCTGGAGTGCGCGAATGCGCGCCACCGCGGGGCGGTCCGTCACGGCGACCTGATAGAGCTTCGCGAGATCGGCCTTGAGCGCCGTGCGTGAGCCAGCGTCGAGATACACCATGTGACCCGAGGGATAGAAGCGTGCGCTCAGGTTGTCGCGCACCTTCTGGTCGAGCAGCGGCATCTTCTGCAGGTCGATCACGGTCTGGTAGAACGGCGTGACGAAGTCGTAGTAGCCGTTCGCCGAGAGCACGCGCAAATCCGGATTCAGTGCCATCACCGCCGCGAGATCGCCGGCCGTGTAGAGCACGATGTTGCCCTGCGCGTCCACGCCCTTTTGCGCGCCCGTCGGATCGATATGGCCGAAGTTCCAGTTCCTGAACGCCTGGTCGTTCAGGTCCGTGAACGACGAGTTCGTGCGGAACTTGAGCTGCTCGTTCAGGTAGCTGTTCCACATCGCCGTATAGACGCCGCTCACCGCCGTCATGGTGGGATCGTTGCCGCCCGAGTTGGGGTCGATATTGCCGGCAATGCCCGTGTCGATGGCGGTCACGCGGCCGTCGTACGAGCCGAGCGCCACGCCCTTGTCCTTCAGGAGCGACGTGAGAAAAAGCGAATTGCCGCGGCTATCGTACGAGGCGATGTCGAGATTCCACGACTCCAGCGTTTGCGTGTCGATGCCCGTGTATTGCGACAAGGTCTTGAGCGTGGCCGGAATGCTCTTGTCGTTCGCATCGGGAAACTTCGAGAGCGCCTGCAGATAATCGGTGCGCGCGAATTGCGCGACCTGCGCGGCGAACGCCTGCAAGTCCTTCGGCGCGGGCGTCACGCCAAGACGCTTGTGATACCACGCGTCGGCGGCCGCCGTGGGCAGCGCGCCCACCGGATTGCCGCTTTGCGTGTAATCGAGAATCGACGACTGCAGCGTGATGCCGTTCAGATCCACGCCATCCTCGTGCAGCCGGTAGGCCAGCACGCAACTGCGCGCCGTGCCGTACGACTCGCCATAGAGAAACTTCGGCGAATTCCAGCGATCGTTCGCCGTCAGGTAGCGCTTGATGAACTGCTTGAGCGAATCCGCGTCCTGATCCACACCCCAGAAGTCGCGATTGTGATGCGGCGCGATCGCGGCCGAATAGCCCGTGCCCACCGGATTGATGAAGATGAGGTCGCTCTTGTCGAGCAGGCTGTCCGGATTGTCTTCGAGCGTATAGGGCGCGGGCGGCGTGAAGCCCGGCATCGAGGTCTTGATGCGCCTGGGCGCATACGAGCCGAGCAGCACGAACACGGAAGACGAGCCCGGGCCGCCGTTGTAGAAGAACGTGACGGGACGATCCTGCGCCTGCACGCCGTCCTTCGTGAACGCCACGTAGAAGATCTTGGCGTTGGGCTGCGAGCTGCTCGGATCGACCGTCACGAGGTGACCCGCCGTTGCCGTATAGGCAATGACCTCCTTGCCGATCTGGATGGCGTGATGCGTGATCGCGGCGTTCTCGGTCATGTCGGTGACGAAGTCGTCGGGACCGTTGCCGTAAGCGGTGGGATCGAAGCACGGCTGGTCGGCCTGGGAGCGATGCTTGCCGTTGCCGCTCGCGGGGCTGGCCCCTTGAGCGCCGCCGTTGCCCTTGGTGGACTGCGCTTCGTCGTTCATATCGTCTCCACTTTCTGTGTTTGCGTTTGAGACAGTGAATGCAACTTCGAATGCAACCTCGGATGCAACCCGCATCGCGCCCGCCGCTTAACTCTCGCGCTCAGCTCGCGTCGCGTTAGTGCGCCGCGCTCATCCTACGCCGAGCCGAGCGCGGTTGCCACCTTGCTGCCCACCGGCGTGCCGAGGCCCGTGCAGGCGTCCCAGCCCGGCGCCGCCGAGAAGTCGCCATTGCTGCCGCTCGTCACGTCGTTGAAGGCGCCGGGCTGCGCGTAGAGCTTCGCGTTCGCGAAGCCCACGGGCGTGCCGCGCGCCGCGTTGATGCGCGTGATCAGCGCCGCCCACAGCGGCGCGACGGCGCTCGTGCCGCCCACCACCGTATCCGCGCCCGCCACGCGCACTTCGTAGCCCGTGGCGGGATCCGCGTCGGCGGCGACGTCGGGCACGCCGCGCCGCACCAGCGCGCCCGCCCCGCCGCTGCCACGCACCACGCGCAGGCCTTTTTGCCAGTCCGGCAGCGCGAACGTCGCGCTCACGCCACCGCCGGTCGCGCCGTTATCGCCTTCGCTCCAGACGGTTTCCTGCGAGATGCGTCCGTTCGACGCCGCGATGTGCGTGCCGCCGCAGCCGAGCGCGTAAGGGCTCGAGGCGGGAAAGTCGACATGATCGGCGCCGTCGCTCACGCCGTCCGACGAGCCGCTGTCGCCCGAAGCCGCGCACACGGTCACGCCGAGCGCGACGGCCGTTTGCAGCGCGTCGTTCAGCGCGCCGAGCGTTTGCTGCGACCACGCCGACTCCGGCGCGCCCCAGCTGATCGAGATGACTGAAGGCTTACGCTGGCTGTCGTGCAGCGCGGCGCTCACCGCATCGACGAAACCCGCCTCGCTGTTCGGCGCGAAATACACGGCGATGAGCGCCCCGGGCACCAGCGCGCCGGCGATCTCCACGTCGAGCGTGACCTCGGCGTCGGGGCCGTTGGGATCGCCGGTCGGCGCGTTCGTCGCCTGATCGACGGAGACGTCCTCCACGCGCGGCGCGCTCACGCCCAACTCGTTGAAATACGCGCTGAGGTCCGCCGTGTCGTAGCCGCCGCCCATTTCGATGAGGGCAATGCACTGGCCGCTGCCGTCGCCCGCGGGAAAGCTGTAAAGCTCCGCGAGCTGTAGAGGCGTGAACGATCTGGTCACCGCGCGCGCGGCGCGGATTGGCGGACGGATGGGGATGCCGGGTGCATCCGCCGCTGCCGGCGCATTGGTTAGATTCGTCGGCACGATGCGAAAGTGCGGCTGCGCCTTCGCGCGATTGTCGAGCCCCACCACGGCGGTGACGACCTCGTGCATGTCTTCCGGCAAATGCAGGGGGCCGCTCGGCTGGTGAAAGTGATGCGTGGTTTTGCCGACCTGATGCTCGAAGCGCTGCAGGTCGATGCCGAAGGCGGCGTTGTACTGCTGCACCGTGCCCGAGAGCACGACGCGGCGCGCCGAGGCATCGGCCTGTTCGACGGCGAGCCCATGCGCGCTCGCGAACTGCTCGACACGCTCGATGTCGGCGGCGCTCGCGCCGAAGCGCCGCTCATATTCCTCGCGGGACACCGGCTGCGCGGCGGGATCATTCGCGGCGAGCCGGTCCACCAGCTCGTGAAATTCCGCCGACGCCTGACGCCGCAGGATCAGCACGATCCGGAAGCGCTCCGCCGGGTCGCAAGCGCCGACGCACTGCGCGCCGGCGGGTGCGGGATGTTCACTGCCTGCCAAGGGAAGCTGCCTGGTCATGGCCGGTTTCTCCTTCATGAAGCGCGTGCCTGGATTCTGGCCTTCGGACACGCGTTGAATTACGGGAGTTCCGCGCGCCAAACCGGCCCGGAATGCCGTACAAAATCGTTGGGATATTCACGCAGCATGCACGCCGCACGAGCGGCCCGCCACGCAGCACGAACGCAAACGACGCGCTGTGCGCATTCGGCATGCCCGTCAGAACCGTTATACACCGGAGACGATTGCAAAGTTGTCACGGCGACGCGGGAAGGCCAGGTCGCGGAGAATGTTGGGGAGGTGATGCGAGATGGGCGAAACGCGCGCGGGCGCTGAGCCCGCGCGCTTGAAGTACCCCGTAGCGTGGTTGTGCCGCTATGGAGTTTTTATGCCGCAGCGGCCAGCGCCGCCGGCAGATGCGCTTGCAGATACGCTTCGAACTCGTCCTTGACCTCCGGATGGCGCAGCGCGAACTCCACCGTCGCCTTGAGGTAACCGAGCTTGCTGCCGCAGTCGAAACGCGTGCCCATGTAGCGGTACGCGAGCACCTGTTCGTCGGTGAGCAGCGACTGCAGGGCATCGGTGAGCTGAAGTTCGCCGCCGGCGCCCGGCTTCAGCGCGCGCAGATGTTCGAAGATCGTGGGCATCAGCACGTAGCGGCCCACCACGCCGAGATTCGACGGCGCGACTTCCGGCGCCGGCTTTTCGACGATGCCCGACAGCTTGAACACATCCTCTTCCCACTCGCGGCCATCGACGATGCCGTACGACGCGCTGTCTTCACGCGCGATCGATTCGACGCCAACCACCGAGCTGTGATAGTGATTGAACGTGTTCACGAGCTGCTTCATGACCGGCGTGGGGCTGTAGAGCAGGTCGTCCGCGAGAATCACGGCGAACGGCGCGCCGCCGACGAGCTTTTCCGCGCACAGCACGGCGTGGCCCAGACCGAGCGCCTCGGCCTGACGCACGTAGAAGCAGTCCACATTGGCTGGCTTGATGCTGCGAACGACGTCGAGCAGCTTTTGCTTGTTGCGGGCTTCGAGTTCGCATTCGATCTCGTACGACTTGTCGAAATGGTCTTCGATCGCGCGCTTGCTGCGGCCGGTCACGAAGATCATTTCGGTAATCCCCGCAGCGATCGCCTCTTCCACCGCGTACTGAATGAGCGGCTTGTCGACGATCGGCAGCATTTCCTTCGGGCTCGCCTTGGTGGCGGGCAAGAAGCGCGTCCCAAGGCCTGCAACAGGAAATACCGCTTTGGTTACTTTCAGCATGATGTCCATTCCCAGATCGTTCGTTTGAGTCTCGGTCTCGCAGCGAGGCAAGCCGACTTCCCCGAGGTTCTGCCGTGGCAGATTCTTGTATTGAATAAAATTGTTTAGCGCCTTTTATGGAATAAAAAAAGGCCAATAAATTCGGATTGCGCGCTTCCAGCATAACACCGGAAATTATTGCCATTCACACCGAATAATTCCAGACAGATCGGCATGAATTTCCTGCTCCATCTTGTGTCATGACGCGCCTTGTTCGGGCGCAGTCTACTCCGCTTCGTCGGCGGGCGGCAAGGCTGCGGAGCGCGTGCGTGCGCGCCGGATAGGCTCATTGCGCAACGCCTCGCGATACGCGGACACCCCCACGAGTATCAACAGCACGGCCACGCCGGCCAGCAAGTGCAGGTTCATCGGATTCTCCAGCGACCATAGTCGATCACACTCAAACTAGCATTCCAAATTCGATAAATAAACCGCTTTGTTTTTCAAGCCATTTATTTCTCCATTTCTCATTTCCGCGCGAATACATTTTGAAAATATTTTGCTTACTTCCCTCGCGCGCGCGCCCCTAAGATCGCCGGGTACTCTCCCCAAGGACCGGCTGACACCGATGAGCGATCCCGTACTCCAAACCGCCATGCCGCCTGCATCCGCCCTGCCTGCCGCCGCTGCCACTGCAGCGCGGCCCGTGGCCGCGGCCCGCGAGCTTGCCGGCGAGCATCTGATCGAAGCCCTGCGCGGCTTTGCAGCCTTGCTGGTGGCCTATTTCCATTGCCGCCAGGTCACCTGGATCGGCATGGGCGCGTTTCACCAGTTGCATGCCAGCCTCGCGAGCCCCGGCACCCTTGCCGCGTGGCTGACGTTCCCCATTGCGTGGGGATCGGCGGGCGTGCCGATTTTTTTCGTCATCAGCGGCTATTGCATTCACCGCAGCGGCGCCGCGCGGCTCTTTTCGAACCCCGATTTCCGGCTCGACGCGCGGCAGTTCTGGCTGCGCCGCTTCGTGCGCATCTATCCGGTGCTGCTCGCCGCGTTGCTGCTCACGCTGGCTGTGGATTCGGTCAGCCTTTCGCTGCTTCCGGTGAGCCACAAGATCAACGAGATCGGGGCGCGCGATTTCTTCGTGAACCTGTTCTCGCTGCAGGGCGTGGCCGGTAAGACGTATGGCTCGAACGGCGCGCTCTGGACCCTTTCGCTCGAAGTGCAGTTCTATCTGCTGTACCCGCTGCTCTTCGCAGCGCGGCGCCGTTTCGGCCTGAATGTCGTGCTTGCCGCCGTGGCCCTCATCAATGTCGTTTCCGCGTTGACGCTGGAGCGGCATGACATCATTGTCTTTACGTCGTACTGGTTCTCGTGGATGCTCGGCGCATGGATCGCCGAAGTGCGTTTGCGCGGGTCGTCGGGGTTTCGGTTTGCTTACCCTGCTGCGGGGCTTTTCGCCGTGGCCGGTTGTGTGGCGTTTCACTTCGGGCAGTTTGGGGCGTTCCAGCTCTGGGCCTGTGCGTTTGCCTGCTATCTCGTCAAGGCCCTTGCGCGGCCTGCGCCTGCTTCTCCCGGCTTGATGCAGGCGCTGTTCTCCAGGATCGGCGATTTCAGTTACTCGCTCTATCTCATTCATTTGCCGCTCTTCGTGCTGCTCGGGTCGCTACTGTTCCGCTCCGAACTGCAGACTTCGATCTGGCCTTCGTTTGGGTTCACGCTCGGCGTCATTCCCGTTGCCTGGGTGTTCTATCGGCTATTCGAGAAGCCTGCGCTTAATGCTGCTGGTCGGCTTAGGAAGCGGGTTGTCGTTTGAGCTTCGCTTTTGGCTGCTTTTTTGGCCTTTCCTTGTTTTCGCGTCGGTATGCAGGTGTTGCCCCTGTGCGGGGCGGCACCTACTTCTCTTTGCCAGCGGCAAAGAAAAGTAGGCAAAAGAAAGCCGCTCAAACCGCTAGGCCTGCCACGGTTCACATCTCGCCGTTAATGGTGAGTGGCTCCGGAGCGTCTGTCACCTCGCACCACTAAAGCTAGTGGCAAGGCGCTCATTCATCCCGCTGCTCGCTACGCGCGCTGCGGTTGGGTCTGCATGGGAAACCAGGTGGCACGCGTGAGAATTCGCGAGAACTCATGTGCCCCACTGGGGTTTGGTTATGCCCTTCGGCGCGCGGAGCGCCGCCGGAAAGATGAGCGCCTTGTCACTCCGGTTGGGGGCGAGTGGTGACAGACGCTCCGGAGCCATTCACCATTAACGGCGAGATGTGAACCGTGGCAGGCGCTAGCGGTTTGAACGGCTTTCTTTTGCCTACTTTTCTTTGCCGCTGCAAAGAAAAGTAGGTGCCGCCCCGCACAGGGGCAACACTCGCATACCGATGCGAAAGCAAGGAAAGGCCAAAACGGCAAAGCGCCGCGACCAAGGCCTAAAAAAACCAACTACTTGCCACGAGCAACAACCCCATCCAACACGCGCTCGACAGCATCAACATACTGCTGCTTCCCAAACCGTTCCCGAGCAGTAGCAAGCCCTTGCGCAGCAAGCCCATCGCGCAACGCCGCGTCATCGTGCAGTCTGGCGATAGTGGCAGCCAGCTCCTTCGCGTCACCTGGCGTACAGAGCAACCCGCTCTCACCATGCTCGACAATCTCAGTCACACCGCCATCACGCGAGGCGATCACCGGCCGCTGCGCCAGCATCCCCTCCACCACCACACGCCCAAACGGCTCAGGCGTAATAGACGTATGCGCGATCACATCGACGGCACGCATGCACGCAGCAATGTCATGCCGGAAGCCGAGAAAATGCACACGCTCCTGCAGCCCATTCGCTTCGACAAACGCATGCAGCTCAGCGGCATACGCATCCTCACCGAACAGCGGCGCCCCCACAAACACGGCATGCGCACGCGGCTCGTCGAGCAACGCTTCGAGCAGCACGTGTTGGCCCTTCCAGCGCGCAAGACGGCTGAACGCACCCACGAGGAACGCATCCTCGGGCAAGCCGATCTGCGCGCGCAACTGAGCCTGCGGCACGCGCGCGAGCGCACGGAACGGCGATTCATCCACGCCGTTGTGCACCACGTCGATGCGCTTCGCGTCGAAGCGCGTGAGCTGCGCAAACACCTTCGCCGACGCATGCGAGTTCGCGATCACATGCGCGAGTCCCAGCTTCGCGCAGCCCTTGATCACGGCGCGCTGCACACGGCCGAAATGCTCGTCACTCACGATGTCACGCAAATGCCAGACCACCGGCTTGCGTGCGAGCTTGCCCGCGAGCACGCCGATCACCATCGCACGCTGCGTGTTGGCGTAAAGCACGTCGGCTCCGCGCGCGCGGCGGCGCGTCTCGCGCACGAGCGCGGCGATGCCCGCAAGCACGCCCAGTCGCGGCGCCGAGCCGCCATCGCGGCGCACGTTGCTCAACGCGCCCGAATCGAGCACCTCCACACGCGCACCGGCTTTGTCGAGCGCCTCCCTGAAGGGTCCGTCATTGAAGAGCAGCACGTCGATACGCGAGCGCAAGCCCTTCACCACTTCCAGCAGCGATAGCTCGGCACCGCCCAGCACGCCGCTCTGGTCGATGGCGAGCACGCGCGGCGCTTCCGGTGCGTCCGCTTCGATCTCAAACGGTGCCGCGCCGTGTGCCGAGCCAGCCTGCGCAATCGTCGGCACCGCCTTCGCCACACGCGCGAAGAATTGCTCGCGGAAATGTCGCGAAGAAAAGCGCTCGGCGTTCGCGCGGCAATCCTCGGCGCGGAATCGGCCTGGATCGCTTTCGAACGATTCGACGGCATCGATGATCGCGTCTGCGTTTTGTTCTTCGAAGAACAAGCCCGTTGGGCGCGAACCGGTGTCGCGCACCGTTTCGAGCGCGCCGCCCTTGCCGAATGCAATCACGGGCGTGCCGCAAGCCTGCGCCTCGACCACGGAAATGCCGAAGTCTTCTTCCGCTGCGAACACGAAGGCCTTGGCGCGCCGCATGCGGTCGTGCAGTACGGCGAACGGCTGATAGCCCAGCACTTCGACGTTGGGCGCCGCCTTCGCGCGAACCTTGTGCATGTCGGGGCCGTCGCCGATCACCACGAGACGGCGCTCGGGCATGCGCGCGAACGCCTCGACGATCAGGTCGATCTTCTTGTACGGCACGAGCCGCGAGGCGGTCAAATAGAAGTCTTCTTTGGTGGTTTCCAGTTCGAACGCGTCGACATCCACGGGCGGATAGACCACCTCGGCCTGGCGCTGATACACCTTCTGAATGCGCCGCGCGATGAACTCCGAGTTGGCGACGAACTGGTCCACCGAATTCGCCGTGCGCACGTCCCAGTTGCGGATGTAGTGCAGGATCAGGCGCGCGAGCATCGACTTCGGCCCGCGCGTGAGGCTCGACTCCTGCAGGTACTGATGCTGGAGGTCCCACGCATAGCGGATCGGCGAATGCACGTAGCTGATATGGAACTGGTCCGGTCCGGTGAGCACGCCCTTGGCCACCGCGTGGCTGCTCGAAATCACCACGTCGTAGCCCGACACGTCGAGCTGTTCGATGGCGAGCGGCATGAACGGCAGGTACGCGCGATAACGCTTGCGCGCGCCGGGCAGCTTCTGGATGAACGAGGTCGTGGCGCGCTTGCCGCGCAGGAACGTGCGGTCTTTCGCATCGACGAAGTCGACGACCGAGAACAGGTCCGCATCCGGAAAGCAGGCAAGGATCTGCTCGAGCACGCGCTCCGCGCCCGCGTAGGTCACGAGCCAGTCGTGCACGATGGCCACGCGCGGCGCACGGCCTGCGGCGAGCGCTGGCCGCAGCGGCCGCAGCGGCATGACGGCGCCCGTTTCGGGCCGTCGCGGTTTGGTAGCGTCGCGCCGTTGAATGGGCGCGGCGGCGCTTTCGGACGGCGCCGCTTCGTCGATCAGTTCGTGACTCATGCGCTTTTCCGTGAATTCAGTCGAAAGAGAAGGGAACGGGCGTAGCCGCGCAGCATCGGCGTGGTCGCAACGGACCACACCACGTTGGCGAGCGCGAGCACGACACCGGCGCCGATTGCGTACAGCGCGTCCGGCAGCCACCACGCAAGTGCGAGCGCGGCGGCGAGAAAACTCAGGTGTGCAAACATATCGACGATGATCGTGCGGCTATGAATGCGCGAAAGCCACAGCAGCACGACGTAGTCGAACAGCGCGCGAAACAGCACGGCGGCGGCCGCGCCCGGCAAGCCGTAGCGCGATATGCCGAGCCACAGCAGACCGGCAAAGAGCGGCAGCTCCACGAGCCCGACGCGCGCCGCGACAGCCGGATTGTTTTGCGACTGGATGAGAATGCGCGTGACGCCTGCCTGCCCGACGAGCCAAACGGCGATGATCAGCACGCGTCCAACCGGCGCACCATGCCCGGCGATCACGGGCCCGACCCACGCATGCAGGAAGGGCTGCAGCACCACGATCGCGCCGATGGCGATGGGCGTGAACACGGCATTGAGAAACTGCAGCGACTGCGCGGCGATCTCATCCGCATGCTCGCGGCCCAGCGCGGAGAGGCGCGGAAACAGCGTGCGCACGAGCGCATTGGGCACCATATTCAGGCGCGTGACGAGGTTCTGCGGCACGGTGTAGTACGTGACGAAGCGCGCACCGAGGCCCGCGCCCAGCATCATGCGGTCGAGCGAATCCGCGATCATCGTCGTGATGCTCGCGACCAGCATCCAGCCGCCGAAATTGAAGAGCGCCTTCGAGGTATCGAGGCGCGGCCCGCGCACCTTGCGAATGCCGAGCACGCGCAGCGCCGAGCGGCCGAGCAGGATGGCGGCCGCGAGACGCGCAAACACAGCGGCGGCCAGCACGGTCTGCAGATTCGGTTCGTACGCCCAGGCGGCGGCGAGCGGCAGCAGCTGGAACAGGAACGTGCCGAGCGTCTGGTTCGTGTTGTAGATGCCGAAGCGCTCCGCGCCGTTGATCGCGCCCGCGAACACCCACGAGACGTTCGCCACCGGAATCGCCACGGCGAGCCAGGGCAGCGCGAGATAGACTTCGTGCCGCAATTCGGGCGTGACGTGCGTGAAATACGCGGTATAGAGCGCGCCGCCCGAATAGATCAGCAGGCCGCCAATCGCGCCGGTCGTGAAGTTCAGCCAGAACGCGCTCCAGAACACGCGCTCGCAGGCGTCGGCGTCTTTCGACGCATACGCCTTCGAGATCTGGTTCTGCGCGGCCATGCTCATGCCGAGGTCGAGCACGCTGAAGTAGCCGATCAGGGTCCAGACAAGCGCGATCACGCCATAGCGCTCCACGCCGAGCAGGCGGATATACGAAGGCACCGTGACGAGCGACACGAAGGTCGGCAGCACGAGACCGAACAGATTGATTGCGACGTTGCGCAGTATTCCTTTGTCCATTAGGTATCCAGTTGCGTGGCCCGTAACGGGTCAGGCCGGTTTCCAGCGGTACATGAGCACCTTGCCGCGCGCGTCTTCCTCGACGAACACGAGGTATTCGCCGTTCGCTTCGCGATGCGCGGTGATGCCGAACGGCACGTCGACCCAGCCCGAGGTGTTGCCCACTTCCGCGCCCGGGCCGAAGGTGCCGATCTCCTTCGCACTGTCCTTGTCGTACACGTGGACGTTGCCCGCGGGCTCGACCACGAACACGTACTGGCCTTCCACCGTGAGCCCCGCGGGCGTGACGGGCGGTTTCGCTTTCGGGTCCCACGGCAGGCGCAGCATGTAGTGCTGCTCGGGGTGGCCGCTCGACCACTTGTCGTAGCGCACCAGCACGCGCCCCGCTTCCTTCCAGAAGCCGGGATCGTGCGGCGCATCGGCCGTATAGCCCGTCACGTAGAGCGTGTCGGTTTGCGGCTCGTAGATCGCGCGATGCACTTCGGTGAACGGCGCGGGGACCGCGTACTTGTCGAGCTTGTCGTACGAGTAGATCGGGTTGCCCTTCGCGTCGAGCCCGCCAAAGCGGAAGCGCCAGATGCCCTTGTCGTCGCGCGCGCGCCAGATGTCGCCGCGCGTGTCGATCCACCAGCCCCAGCCGCCGGCCAGATGGTCGCGGCCCGGATTGCGCGTGAATTCGTCGGCGTCGAGCGCGCCGTTGCCGTTCGCGTCGCGCCAGATCCAGTCGCCGCCGGGCGGCGGCGCGTTCGGCACGTTCTGCACCCCGCGGCCGCGGCCCGCGATGAAGCCCGAGGGAATCGCGGTCTCGCCGTCGCGCTGCGCGTCGAAGCGGTAGATCTTCAGGTGGTCCGCGTACATGTCGGTGAGGAACAGGAACGTGTGCCCGTTCAACACGCGCGCGGTAGGCAGGCCCGGCCACTGGTCGGTGTGAAAGACCGGATCGTCGGGATAGCGGAAACGATTGGACAGGAATCCGACATATTTCCAGTCCTGCCCCGGCGGCTTCGACAAGTCGAGTTCGAAGCGCTTGTTGCCCGTATAGACGCTGTTGGGGCGCTGTGGGTCCACCCACGCGCCGTCCACGAACAGCAGCCCTTCCAGGTTCCACAAGCGCTTGCCGGCAGGCGTATAGGCCTCCAGCGTTGCGCCAAGACCCGCCCCGATGTTGTCTTCGTGCTGCGGCCCGACACCGTTGGTCGAGACGTAGATGTTCCCGCGCGCGTCGGTGCCAACGCCCGTGAGGCCATTGAAGCGGCCCGGACCCGGTCGCCCGGCGACGCCCGAGAGGATGCCGCCGCGCTCGCCGAGCGTGGCGCTCTGCGTCCACGTCTTGCCGTTGCGCGTGAAGATGAGGATCTGCTGGCGCGGCCCGTTATCGGCGATCAGCAGGCGTTGCTGCGGATCGAACGCGAGATCCACCGGCACCGAATCGTCGGGCAGCGCGAGCGTGTCGTCGAGGCGCTTGCCGTCTGCCGAGTAATGTTCGACGCGCGGGTGCGCGGCGCCCTTGCCCGCTTCGGCGCCCGTCAGCACCCACACCGACCCGTCGGCCGCGAGCGCGATGCGGCCCGGCGCCTGCACGTCCCATTGCCCCTTGCGCTGCATCGAGTTCGCGTCGTACACCTCGATGCGGTTCATCGGCGTGTTGCTCACATAGAGCGTCGAATCCGTCGCGGCGAGTCCGCCAATGTCGGCATGCGTGCCGGCGGCCACCTCGTTGATCTTCAGGAACGACGCGGAAAGCTGCGCATGCGGATTGAGCGGATCGGGCGAGGCCTGAAACGCGGCGGCGCGCTTGGGCTCGTCGAGCGGCCGGCGCGTGATGCCGTACCACTGGCTGCCCTTCGCGGGCCAGATACCGCTGCCGACCAGATGCCCCTTCTCGTTGCCCACGCCAACCGCCGCATACAGATAGCGATGGTTCACGGCCACGGCGTTGCCGCCGGCGCCGCCCCAGCCGTGCGTGCCGCCGGCAAAGCCGAGCGGCTTGCCGTCCTGGTACGCGCTGATCTCGGCGCCGCTCTCGTCCCACGGCGCGTTGGTGAACACCTTGCCTTCGGGCGTGACGGCGATGGCCGTGACGTTGATTTGCATCCACGTGCCCTGGCCGTTGCCAAAGCTATTGCCGATCCACGAGGTCGTCACGTTGAGTTGCGGCGCGGCGATGGTCTGAACCGACGACGTGCAGATAAACGTGCACATCGCGGCCAGTGCCAACGTCCTGCGCAAGCGTCGATCGGGATTCGATAACGGCAAGGCAAATTCCTCCGGTCTGATGACGGCAATCTGCCAGGATCATGCCGTACAAACCCGGTGAAAAATCGCCTCCAAAAAAGGGAAAATAATTCAAAAAAATTCAGTATTTATGACCCATTTCTGAGCCATTCGGAAATAAATTCTCAAACGCCGATATCACGCCGAAAAGGCCGTGCGGTGCGGTGTTCAGCTAGGCCAATCCCGATTTCCATACGGTAATGCGCATGTCATATCGCGCGAATTCCGGCATTTAAATTCAAAAATCCAGAATCAATATATTTCGGCTTTTTGAACATTTAATTCTTTCTAGAATGAATCGCGCATGCATGAACCCACCGGAGAACCGATGACCGTTAGCCGCCTAGTCAATCAACAAGGCCCCGCCAACCATTCCCACCGCATCGTCCAGCTGGACGGTCTGCGTGCCTTCGCCGTGCTCGCCGTGTTCGCGCAGCACGCGCTGCGCGCGCCGCTGTGGATGGGCGTCGACCTGTTCTTCGTGCTGAGCGGCTTTCTCATCACCGGCATCCTGCTCGAGCGCAAGGCGCGCGGGCAATCGTATTTCAGCTACTTCTATGCGCGCCGGGTGCGCCGTATCCTGCCGCCCTACGTGCTGCTGCTCATCGTTTCGTCGCTGCTGTTCGGCTTTGGCTGGGCGCACTACTGGCCGTGGTATGCATTCTTCGCCACCAATATCGGCGACGCACTCGGGCAGAGCGGGCACGACAGCCTCAACATCCTCTGGTCGCTTGCCGTCGAAGAGCAGTTCTACATCGTCTGGCCCTTCGTCGTGCTGCTCCTGCCGCAACGAGTCATGGCCGTGGTGGCCGCCGCGCTCATCTTTCTCGTGCCCGTGCTGCGCGCCGTCGCGACGCCGTGGTTCGACTCGTACTGGCCGATTTACTACCTCACGCCGTTCCGCATGGACCTGCTGGCTGCCGGCGCGCTGCTCGCCGTGCTCGTGCGCCGCGACCGCAATGCGCTCGAGCCCTTCAAGTGGCCCGCCGCCGTGCTTTTTTTCGCGGCGCTCGGCGTGCTGGCCTGGCTGCACCTGCACTACCCGCGCTTTCGAGGCATGAACACGCCGCTCTCCAACGCCGTGCTCTATAGCGTTTCGCTCGTGCTCTGCACCTCCATCGTCGTGTTTGCACTGCAGTCGAAAGGCATCGTGCGGCGCCTGCTTTCCAACCCGGTGCTCGTGTATATCGGCACGATCAGCTACACGATCTACCTCATTCACCTCACGATTCTCTATGCCGTGTGGCCGCTCCACTACGGCCGCATCCAGAGCGCCGCGATTGCGCTCGTCCTCACGCTCGCTTATGCAAGCGCGAGCTGGTTTCTCTTCGAGCGCCGCCTCACGCGCGGACCGCGCCGCCGCTCTGCGGCTGAGCCGGTCGACCTTGCTGCGCGTGTGAGCCAGTCGAGCCCGCAATCGTAATTCCTGAATCCCGTTCGACACTTCAAAGGCACATCACATGAACGAACGTCGCAAAGCGATCATCACCGGTGTTTCCGGCCAGGACGGCGCCTACCTCACGCGCCTTCTGCTCGACAAGGGCTACAACGTCACCGGCACTTATCGCCGCACCAGCTCCGTCAACTTCTGGCGCATGAACGAGCTGGGGATCCTCGACCATCCGTCGCTCGAACTCGTCGAACACGACCTCACGGACGCGGGCTCGACCCTGCGCCTCGTCGAACGCGCCCAGGCGCAGGAGGTCTACAACCTCGCCGCCCAGAGCTTCGTGGGCGTGTCGTTCGACCAGCCCGCCACGACCGCCGAAGTCACCGGCATCGGTGTGCTGAACATGCTCGAAGCGATTCGCGTCGTGAATCCGAAAACGCGCTTCTATCAGGCCTCGACCTCCGAAATGTTCGGCAAGGTCCAGGCGATTCCGCAATGCGAGGACACGCCGTTCTATCCGCGCAGCCCCTATGGCGTGGCCAAGCTGTTCGCGCACTGGTCCACCATCAACTACCGCGAGTCCTACGACATCTTCGCGACGAGCGGCATTCTCTTCAACCACGAGTCGCCGCTGCGCGGGCGCGAGTTCGTCACGCGCAAGATCACCGACAGCGTCGCCAAGATCAAGCTCGGCAAGCTGAACATGCTCGAACTCGGCAACCTCGACGCCAAGCGCGACTGGGGCTACGCCTCCGAATACGTCGAAGGCATGTGGCGCATGCTGCAGGCCGACGAGCCCGACACCTACGTGCTCGCCACCGGCCGCACCGAAACCGTGCGCGACTTCGTGAAAATGGCCTTCGCCGCAGCCGGCTTCCAGCTCGAATGGTCGGGCAAGGGCGAGCGCGAAGCCGGCATCTGCGTCGCCACCGGCCGCACGCTCGTGCGCGTGAGCCCGCGCTACTACCGCCCCGCCGAAGTCGATCTGCTCATTGGCGACGCGACCAAGGCGCAGGAAAAACTCGGCTGGAAGCCGCAGACTTCGCTCGAGCAGCTCTGCCAGATGATGGTCACGGCCGACCTTGCGCGCAACGAACGCCATGACACATTCTGATCCCGCTAGCCGTCCGCGCGCGCTCATCACGGGCATTGGCGGCTTTACGGGCCGCTATATGGCCGCCCGCCTCGCGGCGGACGGCTACCGTGTGTGGGGCACCGTGCGGGCGAGTCGCTGGGCGCGGAAGCCTTCCCATTCGGCGCCACCGCAATCGAAGCCGACTTGCTCGACCGTGCCGCGATCGCCCATGCGCTCGAATCCGTGCAGCCCGACGTGGTCGTGCATCTCGCCGCAGTGGCCCACGTGGCCGACAGCGACGTGGCGCGCACCTACGTCGTGAACGTCGTCGGCACGCGCAATCTGCTCGAGGCGCTCGCGCAGCAGAAGCACGTGCCGCGCGCCGTCTTGCTGGCCAGCAGCGCGAACGTCTACGGCAACGCCACCAACGGCGTGATCGACGAGCATGTCGAGCCCCAGCCCGCCAACGACTACGCAGTCAGCAAGCTCGCGATGGAATACGTCGCGAGGCGCTTTCAGGCGCAATTGCCGATCGTCGTCGCGCGCCCGTTCAACTACACGGGCGTGGGCCAGTCGCCGGACTTCCTGATCCCGAAGATCGTCGACCACTACGCACGCGGCGAAAAACAGATTTCGCTTGGCAACCTCCACGTGGCCCGCGACTTCTCCGACGTGCGCGACGTGGTGAACGCCTATGCGCGGCTCGTCGAAGTCGCGCCGCGCGGCACCACCGTCAACGTCTGCTCGGGTAGCGGCCAGACGCTTGGCGCGCTGCTCGACATGCTCGCGCGCATCGCCGGCTACGAGATCGAGGTGCACATCGATCCGCGTTTCGTCCGCGCCAACGAAGTGCGTCAGCTGATCGGGTCGAACGCGAAGCTGCGTTCCATCGTCGGCGACAGCTCGCGCAAGCACCTCGAAGAAACGGTGCGCTGGATGTACGAAGAGGCCCGCGAACGCGTGCTCGAAACGCAATAGCGCGCTGCTTGCTGACTCTTGTTCTACAAATAAACCGCCGCTCTCCCGAGCGGCGGTTTTCTTTCGGTCGATCGACCTGCTTCAGTGAGCGGCGATGCCTTCCGCGTAAACACCGGCCACGCGCTTCGCGATCACGGCGTTATCGAAGTGCTCGCGCGCATACGCCTTGCATGCCTCGTCATCCGGCAGCTTGATGCGGCCCGAGAGCGCGCCATCGATGCCATCGGCGATCGCGTCCGCGCCCGTGCTCGGCAGCACGAGATCCTGTGACAGACCGGCCACCGCCTCCGGCAGACCGCCCACCGGCGTCACCAGAACCGGCGTACCCGCGGAGAGCGACTCCACCGTAATCAGGCCGAAGCCTTCCAGCGCGACCGTCGGCACCACGCTCAGCGTGGCCGCGCGATAGAGCGAAGGCAGGTGCGCGTCCGGCACGAAGCCGAGCAGCTTCACGTTGTCCGCCAGCCCCGCTTCGTCGATACGCTGCTGCAGTTCGGACTCCAGACGGCCTCGCCCCGCGATCAGCAGGAGCACGTCCGGGTGGCGTTGCTTCACCATCTTGATCGCGTCGATCAGATCTTCCAGGCCCATACGGCGCACGAGGCGGCGCACGGCGAGGATGATCGGGCGGCCTTGCGGCAACTGGAGCTTCAGGCGCGCTTCCGCCGTCGTGCAGGCCGGGTCGAAATGCGCCGTATCCACGCAACCCGGCACGATGCGCACACGCTCGGGCGAAATGCCGTAGCGGCGCGTGAGAATGTCGCCAAACGCCTTCGACAGCACGATGAGCCGCGAGGAGCGCTCATACACCGACTGCTCCAGCGAGTGCTTGATGCGCTGGCTCAGCGTCGCCGCGCCTTCCACGAAGCTTTCGTCGGCCCACGGGCCCTGGAAGTGCGAAACCTGCGGAATGCCGCGCGTGACGTCGAGGCCGGGGAAGGTGTAAAGCGCGAAGTGCGAGGAAATCACGTCGGGACGGTGGCGGCGAATTTCGCTGCGCAGCGCGCGGCGCGCATCCATGAGGCGAAACGGCAGCGAGCGCGAAGCGGAGCCGAAGCCGTGAATCGCGCCGCCGCTGTCCTGGGCCACCTTGGGCGAACCGGCCACCACGCCGCGCACGCGCACGCCCGCACCGGGCAGCGCGCCGACGAGCGAGTAGTACATGCGGTCGAGACCGCCTGCGCGCTCGGGAAACCAGTGCATGCCGATCTGCAGCGATTGAATGGATTGTGTGGTCATCGCGTGTCCTTATTCTGCACGTATGCGGTTATCAGGGGGGTGTCTGCGCGCTGGAGCGATTGCCCGCCCGTCAGCGTCGCAGCGGCGAATACGGGTTCTTCGCGGCGCGCGGCCTCGCTCGCGTCGCCGGCCAGTTGCCGGTAGAGCGCGATGTACTGCGCGGCCATGCGCGCCCAACCGAACTGCGTGGCAAGCTCCGCCGCGGCCTCGCCCATCGCGAGGCGGCGCGGCGTGTCGGTGGCGAGCGTCTTCACGGCGTTGGCGAGCGCCGGCACGTCGTCGGGGTCTTCGAGCACGATGCCGCAATCGGGCGTGATGATTTCCGCGCCTCCGGCCGTGCGCGCGGTGACGACGGGCAAGCCCGCCGCCATCGCTTCGAGCAGCGAAAGGCTCATTGCTTCGTAGCGCGAAGGAAATACGTAGGTATCGACGGAGCGCATGAGCGTGGGCATCTCGCGCACGAGGCCGAGAAAATGGACCCGCGACTCGATGCCCAGCTCGCGTGCGAGCTCGGGATACGGGCTGCCAGGCAGGTAGCCCGCCACGGCCAGATGCACGTTCTCGGGCATCTGCTTCATGGCATGCAGCACCGTGCCGAGGTTCTTGCGCGGCGTGCGCAGATCGCCCACGAAAAGCAGCAGGAAGGCGTCGGCGGGCAGCGAGAACTTTGCGCGATCCGCGCTCGCGGCCGAGAAGCCGCGCGTGTCCACGCCGTTGTAGATCACGTCGAGCCGCTCCACGGGGTTGCCGCCCGAGGCGCGAATTTCGTCGGCGACCTTGCGCGAAACGGCCGCGATCACGCGCGAGCGCCGGTACGCCCAGCGCTCGAGCACCGCATTGGCGCGCGTGTAGACGAACTGGTAAGCGGACCACAGGCCGCGCGTGAGACCGAACGGGTAATACTTGCTGCGCGCCCAGCCGCCGTGCACGAAGTGCGCGGTGTTGACGTCGGCGTGTGCCCAGGTGATGAAGCCGTTCACATGGAGCACGTCGTATTCGCGCCGGTTGCGACGCAGCCACAGCGCGCTCTTCAACGCGAATACCTGCTGGCGCAGCAGGTTGGTAGGCCATGCGCGAGACGGCTGCACGCTCACCCATTTCACCTTCGGGTGGGCAAGCAGCTCGGGCGCGACATGCGAGGCGACCAGCGTCACCTCGAACCCCTCGTCGAGCGCGGCGCGCGCGATTTCATGATTGACGCGGCCCTGGCCGTCATTGTGGCGCACGACATGCGTGACAATTGCGACTCTCAATCGGAGACCTCCGTGGTCGGGGCCTGGCGTTGAAGCTTCGCCCAATGCCCCGCGCTGAGAATGGAAAACACGCTCGAAAAGAGCAGCAGGCCGCCGGTGCCCACGAGCGAGTTGGTAAACACGAGCATGGCGAAGATCGATATCGCGAGACTCAGGCACGCGCACACGTAGCGGTCCTCGGGAAAACGAAACGACACGCGCACCGCGCGCACGAGCAGCCACAGCACGCCCGACATGTAGAGCAGCGTGCCGGGCCAGCCCAGCACGAACGGAATGTTCATCACACCGCTGTCGAAGCTGCCGTACTGGCCGAGCTGGCCGTTATTGCTGGAGAGCTTGGTCGATGCGCCGGTGGCGCCGAGGCCCTCGCCCGTCACGTCGGTGAAGGCCTTCTTCGCGAAGTCGGCGTAGAACTGGTTACGCGCCTCGTAGCTCTGGTCGTCCTTCAGGTTCACGAGCGTATTCAGACGCTGCTGCATGCGGTCCGCCACGGGACCGAACGTGAGCAGCGGCACGCACACGCCCGCGAGCACGAGTGCGCTGATGATGATGCGAATACGCACCTTGTTGCTCGACTTCATCAGCTGGATCACCATCGCGATCGCCCAGCCGCCCCAGGTGGAGCGCACGAGCGAGAGCGCGAACGAGAAGAACCCGAACGCCGCTGCGACCCAGCGCACGCGATGCTTCGCGGCCATCACGAACACCATCGCACCCATCATCGCGAACGCGAACGGGCCCGACGAGTTCATCGTGCTGAACACACGCACGCCGAGCGGCACGGGGTCGCCCTGCGAGTTCATGTCCGAGCCGATCATCCACATCGCATCCCACGGCGGCATGATGAAGAACTGCACGAGACCATACGCGCCCATCACGAGCATGCCGTAGATGAAGGTGTTGATGATGGTCTTGCTGCACTCGGGATACTGGCGCGTGAGCGCCATGATGTGAAAGCCGATCAGAAACGGATAGATCCAGTTGGCAAGGTCATAGACTGCCGCGGCCGGGCCGCTCCCCACCACGCCCACCACGAACCCATAGCCGATGCCGAGCAGCGCGAGCAGGAGCGGCAGACCGCGCCGCTGCCCGAGGATCGGGTAGTAGCGCAGCAGCGAAATGCCGCTGATCATCGTGACGGCGAGCGGCGCGACCTGAATGAGGCTGGTCGGCGTGAAGCCGCCCTTGCCGTAGTCGGCGAGGCGCCGCACTTCGGGGCTCAGGAACCATAGCCACCACATGAAGCCGATATAGCGCACCGGGTTCACGAAGTAGAGCCAGAATCCCACCGCGATCGCGAGCACGGGAAACGCCAGCGTAAGAACGGTGCCCTGGTGCGCGCCGATCAGGAGCGCTGTCAATACCCACAAGGCGAGCGGCGGCAGCGTATCGCGGCCGAACAGGCTGCGCAGGCCGCCGCGGCGGCGGCCCGGCTGAGGCGCCGGCGCGGGTGCCGGGATAGCGGTCGTGACGTCCATGATCACATCCCGCGCGCAGCGACGCCCCGGCCACGGGGTTCGCTCGCAATCGACTCGCCATTGAGCGCGTCGCGCTCGTGCAGCATCTCGCGCGTGAGCTGCGCGTGCTGCCGTGCGAAGTGCTCAGTCGTGAGATCGCGCGTGCGCAGCTGCTCGCAGGCTTCACGCGCCTGGGCGAGCGCCCGCGCCGGGTCGGCCACGAGCGCATTCGCCGCGTCGCGCAGCTGCTGTGCGTTGAACGGCTCGACATACGAGGCGGCCTTGTCGTCGAAGTAGTCCTCGAGCGCGCCGACCTTCGTCGCGATCATCGGCTTGCCGAGCGCCGCGGCTTCCAGCATCACCGTGATGCCCGAAGCGTGCGTGTTGGGCCGCAGCGGCACGACGATGATGTCCGCCCAGTCATACAGCGCGTGCTGTTGCTTGATGCCGGAAACGCGCACGATTTCGACGTTGTCCGCGCGCGCCGATGCCGGCATGCGCCGGCGCGTGGCGATCCGCACCTGGTAGCGCGAATCGTTGCCGAGCGCGCTGACGAGCGTGGCCCAGTCGCGGTCGCGGTCGTTGCCGATCGCGGCCACGCGCACCGGCGTATGCGGCGTCCACTCCGAAGGCGGACGCAGCGGAAAATCGCTGGTATTGAGCCCATAGAGCACGTGACGCGCCTCGCGCCCGAAATACTCGCCGCACAGCGCGGCATTCTCGCTCGCGAGCGTGGTGAGCAGATCGGCACGCTTGAGAAGCCGCTTGTAAATCGCACGGCGCAGCGCGCCATAGCCCGGCCAACGGTCGAGCAGCCACACGCTTTGTGCCAGCAGTAGCGGGCGCGCGCCGCCCTTCTTCGCGTTCATCAGCAGCACCAGCGCCACGGCCAGATGCTCCTGCTCAGTGTGCGTCCAGATGACGTCGGATTGCAGAATGGCGCGGCGATTGCGCCACGCATGAATGAAGTCGAAGCCGAACGCGGCCTTCAGTGCGCGCCGCATGAAGCGCATGGACGTGCTCTCGCTCGCGTCCTGCGCGTAATTGAGGGCGAATTCCGCAGATTCCGCGTGATGGTAGCCGTACAGGCTGCCGATGTTCTCGCCTTTGCGATAGCGGCGCGGATCGGCGCCATAGAAAAGGTGGACGTGGACTTGCGTACCGCTCATTCGGGGTCCTCCGTTTAGTCGTTGGCCGCGTCGCTCAAACGAGCGCGCGGCGCGCCTCTCGTGCGCCGCCGCGCACTGCGCGCCAGCGTGCGAACGCCGCGCCCGCGGAATCGCCGCGTACGGCGCTCAGGCCGGTGTGCACGAGGCCCGGGTACACACGCGTGCCGACGAGCGCGTACCACCACCAGGCGGTTTCGCGCCGCAGCGGCGTGAGATGGCCGAGCAGGATGATGTGCAGGTTGTAGGCGGCGTTGCGGATCGAGGCGAGCGTCTGCGCGTTGCGCGGGTCTTCGCCCGGACGCGGCGCGGGGTAATGGTCGACGGCCACGAGCGGGTCGTAGACGAGCTTCCAGCCCGAGCGCTTCACGCTCATGCTGAAGGCCATGTCGTTATGTGTTTGCGCGCCGGTGCCGCGAAGGCGTCGGTCGAAGCGCAGGTCGCCGATCGCCGCGCGCCGATAGCTCATGTTCGCGCCCTTGAGCAGATCGACTTCGCGCGCGCCGCCCGCGCCGAGATGATGGTTGCCGACGATGCGGCCCGAGCGCTGCAGCTTGCCCACGAGCGTGCGCTCGCCGTCGATCATGCGGCCGCCTTCGTGCACCCAGTCGCGGCCGCCCAGCGCGCCGAGCTTCGGGTCGGACTCGAAGGCCGCCGCGATGCGCGCGACCCAATCGGCGCGCGGCGCGGCGTCGTCATCGGTAATGGCGATCACGTCGCCCGTCGCGGCCTCGATGCCGCGATTGAGCGCCGCCACCTGCCCCGGCTCCTCGACGATGGCCACCGCCACGTTGAGCACGCGGGGCGTGACGTGTTCGGCGAGGCATGCGTGCGTCGCCTCGTCGTCGGCGCGCGCCACCACCACGATCTCGTCGGGCGCGCGCTGCTGGCGCAGCAGCGCCGAAAGACAGCGCGACAGATCATCAGGACGCCGATAGGTCGGCACGAGCACGGTCACTTTCATCGCGGGTTCCTCCCTGGCTGTACTTGATGGGGGCGAAGGCGTCATGCGCTCAGGTACTCGCGCACGTTCGCGTAGCCGTAGCCGTAGTTGCCGCGCGTACGCGCCGGCACGCCGTTGAACACCCCGCCCTGCACACGCACGCCGGCGTTGCGCAGTCGCTTGAGCGCGTCGGCGATTTCGCCCTCCGTGTGCATGCCCGAACGCAGCACGAGGAACGTCGAGCCCGCATGGCTGCCGATGATGGCGGCGTCGGTCACGGCGAGCACCGGCGGCGTGTCGATGAGCAGCACGTCGTAGCGGTTCGACAGGCCTTCGAGGTACTGGCCAAGACGAGGCGACATCAGCAGCTCGGAAGGATTGGGCGGACGACGGCCGCACGACATGAAGTGCAGGTTGTCCACTTCGGTCGCGCGAATCGCCTCGTCCAGCGAAATCTGCCCCGAGAGCAGCTCGGAGAAGCCGTTTTCCTGCGGGCCGCCCAGATGGCGTTCGAGCGCGCCACGGCGCATGTCGCCGTCGATCATCAGCACGCGCTTGCCCGAATGTGCGAGCAGCACGGCGAGGTTCGCGGTGAGGAAGCTCTTGCCCACGCCCGGCACCGAACCCGTCAGCATGACTACGCGATTGCGCGCGTCCATCACGCTGAACTGCAGCGACGTGCGCAGGCTACGCAGGCTTTCGACCGTGAGGTCCTTCGGGCGCGAGTTTGCGAGCACTTCGCGCAGACGCGTGCCGCCGCGCACCGGGGCGCGCTTTTCGAGCGCCATTTGTTCCGGCGAAAGCGGCACGAGACCGTACACCGGCAGCTGGAACGAGCGCTCGATCTGATCCGGATCGACGATACCCTTGAACATGTTGCGGCGCATGAGCACGAAGCCCGTGCCGAGAATGACGCCGAGCAGCGACGCAGCCGAGACGATCAGCAGCTTCTTGGGCTTCGACGGCTTGCCGGGGCGCAGGGCCGGATCGACGATATGCACGTTGCCGCCCGTGCCCACGCGCTGCACCGAAAGCTCCTGGATGCGGTTGAGCAGCAGCACGTAGATGTCCTCGGCCACCTTCGCGTCACGCTGCAGCTGCACGGCCTTCACTTCCGTGGCCGGCAGGTCGCGGAACTTCGTGTCGTACTTCGCGCGCTCGCCCTGCAGTTGCGCGAGCTGCTGGCGCGCCGCGATCAGCACCGGGTGCTGGTCGCCGAAGCGCTGCTGGAGCGAGGCGATCTGCAGTTGCAGCGCCGAGATCTGCTGCTCGTACTGCACGCTGCCGTCGAGATAGATCTTCGCTTCATCGCTCGCGTTGATCGAACCCGACTTGCTCTGGTAAGCCGTGAGCGCCGCTTCGGCATTCTCGAGGTCCGACTTCAGGCGCGGCTGTTCGCTGCGCAGGAAGTCGAGCATCTTGCTCGCGTCGGCCTGCTTGGTCGCCACGTGCTCGCGCAGGTACGACTGCGCCACCGCGTTCGCGATCGCCGCCGCGTGCTCGGGGTCGTTGTCTTCGAGCGAGATGTCGATCACGCCCGTTTGCTTGCCCTGCTCCTGGACCTGAATCGCGTTCTGGAAGCCGCTGATCGCATCGAGGTCGTTCAGGCGCACGACATTGAAGCGGGTGCCCGGACGCGCAACGAGCTTGTTGACGAGCAGCTTCACGCCGCCGCCCTGCTCGACCTGGCCCACCGTGCCTTCGAGCAGGCGCGCGCCGTCCGGCGTCGAAATCACGTAGCGATCGTTGTCGAGCGCGGTCAGCGAGAGCTTCTTGCCTTCGAGCTCGGGCGTGACCTCGATCGAGTCGAGGTTGATGACTTCGCCGCCCCACGCGAAGTTGCCGAGCCAGTTGCTCAACCCGAACCACGGACGCGCGGGCGTGCCTGGCGTCGCGAGACGCGCGGACAGGCTGCCGATCAACGGCAGCATGACCGGCGTGACGGTGGTGTTCAGCTTGAACTGCTTCACCACCGGCTCGACCACGCTGCGGCTCTTGATCATCTGGATTTCGGCGTCGGTGGGCAGACTGCCCGTCGACGATCCAGAGCTGATGTTCGCGCCGGTTTGCGTTTGCGTGAGGGCCTGCGACGTGTAGTCGGAAGGCTCCACGCGAACCTGGGTGTCGGCCGTATAAACCGGCTTGGCGATAAAGCAGTAGAACACGGCCATGGCGATCACCGCCGCCGCGATCGCGATGAGCCAGCCGATGTCGTCGATGATGACGCGCAGCAACTGGCCGAGGACGACGTCCTCTTCCTCGGTGCGGGCCGCCGGGGCCGCCTGGCTATTGGCTTGTATGGTCACGATTCAATCCCGTTGTTTAGGTGTTGCTCCTGCGTCCTCTTTCGAAGCTTTTCGATCACGCTGTTACTTCGCGATCTGCTTCAGATAGAAGACGGTCTGGATGGTCGGCAGCACCTGCTGCAACACACGGTTGAAGGTCGTCGAAGCGGCCGTGCCCACGTACACCACATCCAGCGGCTTGAGCTGGAATTGCGACGAAAGCATGATCGCGTCGGGCTTGGTCATGTCGAGACGGTAGATCTCGGGCTGCGTTGGGTTGTCCTTCATGCCGCGCATCACGAAGATCTGGCGCGGGTTCGCGTCGGTATCGAGAATGCCGCCCGCCTGGGTGAGCGCGTCGGCGATCGTGAGGTTGCCGCGAATCAGGTTTGTCTGCAGGGGCGTCTTCACTTCGCCCATCACGAATATTCTGCTATCCGAACGATCTGGAATATTGATGACGTCGCCGCTCTGCAGCAGCACGTCCTGGGTCGAATCGCCGCCGTCGAGCAAGCGGTTCGCGTCGAGGATGTACAGCTTGCCGTTGCGCGTGAGGCGCACGCGGTTGATGTCGGCGCTGTCGGTCGTGCCGCCCGAACGCGTGATGGCGTCCACCAGCGTGAGGGGCACGTCGCTCATGGAGAGCGGTCCCGGCGTCTTCACGTCGCCCGTGATCTGCACCTTCTGGCTGCGGTATGCGAGCACGCGCACGTCCACCTGCGGATTCTTCACGTAGGGGCCGAGGCCGGCCGCGAGCTGGTCGCGGATCTGGCCGGGCGTCTTGCCCGCGGCCATGATGCGGCCCACGAACGGGAAGAAGATCGTGCCGTCCTTGGCCACGGTCTGTCCGTACGGGTCGGCCTGGCCGGGCAGCGCGTTGGTATAGGGCTGCGTGAGCGCCTGGCCCACCGTCTGCGTGGTGTTGCCGCCCGTGGAGAACGTCGAGCCCTGCGGCGTCGAAAGTTCGGGGTGATCGAACACGGTCACCCCGAGAATGTCCTGCGGCGCGATGTGATAGACGTAGTCGGCTGTGTTCGCGAACTTCGAGGGCGGCAGGGGCGCCTTCGGCTGCGCCGCGGCCGTCTGCGCCTGCTGCAGCACGACTTGCTGCGTGATGAGCTGCACGTTGAATTGCTGCTGCGGCTGGTTGTTCGGCTGTTCTTTCAGGCTCGACGTGTCGAGATAGTTGCCGGGCGCCGTCGCGCACGCGGAAACGAAGACGCTCAACGCGACTACCGCCGTCAGTTTCAGTTTTGTCATTGGCATATCCGGCTCAACCATCCCTTTACCATGCGATCCATCAATTCAAGACTCTGGCGATACGCGGACTCGTGGAGCCCGTGCGGATCGCTGACATCAGAGTTCTCCCAGTTACCGAGCGCGTACACCTTGCCGCGCGCGGTGGGTTCAATGCGCTCGACCGCGGCGACCTGGCGGCGCTCGGTCACAAGCACGAGGTCCGCCGAGCGCACGAGGCGGCTCGTGAGGCGGCGCGACTGGTGCCCGCCCACCTTCACGCCGCGCTCGGCGAGCAGCCACTGCATCACGGGGTCCATGTCGTCGCCATCGCGCGCACGCAGGCCCGCCGATTGAAACGATTCCACCCGTGAGCCTTGCTGTTCGCTCAAACGCTCGCGAAAGAGCTGCTCCGCCGCCGGCGAGCGGCAGACGTTGGCGTGGCAAACGATGAGCACGTTCTTGATCATGGTCGCGTGACTCCCTTCCTTTACATGACGCTGCGCACGAAGCCCGGCAACGCTCAGGCCAGCGCCTGCGTCGCGGCGGTTTCGGCACGCGCGCGGCTCGCCTGCGTCGCGCTGGCGCGGCCCACGGCGTGGTACTCGATGCCGAGTTCCTGCAGCGCGGACGGCTCGTACAGATTGCGGCCGTCGAACACGATCGGCATCTTCAGCTGCGACTTGAGCGTTTCAAAATCGGGTGCCTTGAAAACCTTCCATTCGGTGGCGATGACCACGGCATCCGCTTCGCTCGCGGCTTCCATCGCGTCGTTCACGAACGACAACCGCGCCTGATGTTCCGGCGCGTGCGCGAGATCGAGCGCGAGTACACGCTTCGCCTCGGCGGTCGCGACCGGGTCGTAAGCCTTGACAGCGGCGCCGCGCGCGAGCAGTTCGGCGATGAGCGTGCGGCTCGGCGCCTCGCGCATGTCGTCGGTGTTCGGCTTGAACGCGAGCCCCCAGACGCCGAACGTGCGGCCCGTGAGGTCGGAGCCGAAGCGCGTAACGATCTTCTGTGCGAGCACCTGCTTCTGCGCTTCATTGACGGACTCCACGGCGCGCAGGATCTGCAGCGGCTCGCCGAAATCCTCGGCTGTGCGCATGAGCGCCTTCACATCTTTCGGGAAGCACGAGCCGCCGTAGCCGCAGCCCGCATAGAGAAAGTCGTAGCCAATGCGCGGGTCCGAGCCCACGCCGCGGCGCACGGCCTCGATATCGGCGCCCACGCGATCGGCGAGATTCGCGAGTTCGTTCATGAACGAAATGCGCGTGGCGAGCATGGCGTTGGCCGCGTACTTGGTGAATTCGGCCGAATGCACGTCCATGTAGAGCGTGCGCTCGTGATTGCGGTTGAACGGCGCATAGAGCCGCTTCATGACCTCTTTCGCACGCTCGCCGGGCACGTCGTCGTTGCAGCCGAGCACGATGCGGTCGGGCCGCGCGAAGTCATCGACTGCCGCGCCTTCCTTGAGGAACTCGGGGTTCGAGACCACCGAGAACATGTGGCTCTCGCCACGCTTGCGCAGTTCGGAGGCGATCGCGTCGTGCACGAGCGCGGCCGTGCCGACCGGCACCGTGGACTTGTCCACCACCACCTTGAAACCGGTCATGTGGCGGCCGATGTTGCGCGCGGCCGACAGCACGTATTGCAGGTCGGCGGAGCCGTCTTCGTCGGGCGGCGTGCCCACGGCGATGAACTGCACGTCGCCGTGCGCGACCGCCGCTTCCGCGTCGGTCGAGAACTTCAGCCGGCGCGCGCGCACGTTGCGCTCGATGATCTCCTTCAGGCCCGGCTCGTGAATCGGCACGATGCCCTGATTGAGCAGGTCGATCTTGCGTTCGTCGACGTCGAGGCAAAACACGTCGTTGCCAATGTCGGCAAGACAGGCGCCCGTCACGAGACCCACATAGCCGCTGCCAATGATCGTCAGATTCATGCCCACCTCAAAAGTGATTGGTTCTTCATGTCACGCGAAACGTTGCGCACACCAGCATCGCGCGCACTCGCCTCGCCTCAATATGCGTTCTGGCCTGCGAAGCCCTTCCACATCGTCATCGCCACGATGCGCAGGTCGAGCGCGAAGCTCCAGTGCTGCATGTAGTGCAGATCGAAGCGCACGCGATCGCGCATCTTTTCCACGCGATCGGTTTCGCCGCGAAAGCCGTTGACCTGCGCCCAGCCTGTAATGCCCGGCTTGATGCGATAGCGCGCCATGTAGCCGCGCACGAGGTCCTTGTAGATGTCATCGTGCGCAAGCGCGTGCGGGCGCGGACCCACCACCGACATCTCGCCCTTGAGCACGTTGATGAATTGCGGCAGCTCATCGAGGCTCGTGCGGCGCAGGAACGCGCCGACGCGCGTCACGCGCGGATCGTTGCGGCGCGCCTGGGTGATCTGCCCCGCGACTTCCGCATGGACCTTCATCGAGCGGAACTTGTAGATTTCGAACTCGTTGCCATCCAGCCCCTTGCGGCGCTGCTTGAAGAACACCGGGCCCTTCGACGTGAGCTTCACGGCGAGCGAAATGACCGCCAGCAGCGGCGCCAGCGCGACCAGCACGCCACCCGCGAACACGATGTCGAACACGCGCTTGGGCAGCACGCGCAGATCCGTGACCGGCGAGGCCGCGAGGTTGATGGCCGGCACGCCGAGCAGATCGACCACGGGCTGGCTGAAGAACGACAGGCTGCGCACGTCGGGAATGAAGCGGATGTTCACGAAGTCGTTGCGCAAGGCCGTGACGATGCGATGGATCGTGCGTTCCTTGGTGATCGGCAAGGCGAGCCACAGCTCGCGCACCTCGTTCTCGCGCACGAACTCGAGCATGGCCTGGAGGTTGCGCTCCACGGGCACGCCGTCGATTGCGGCGGCGCCATCGGCATCGCTGTCCTCGTCGAACACGAGCGCCGGGTGAAAGCCCGCTTCCGGGTGAAAGCGCATGTGCTCGATCAGGAAGCGCCCGTAGCGCGGGCCGCCCACCACCGCCACGGCCTTCTGGTTGTAGCCCTCGCGGCGAATGCCACGCAGCACCATGTGCACGAGCGCCTTCGAGACGATCAGCAGCGCCACCGAGGCGACGACCCAGTACGCGAGCCACAGCCGCGAGAGCGAATCGGCGCGGTGCAGGCTAAAGCTCAGCAGGATGCCCGTGCCCTCCACGGCGAGCCAGGCAGCGCACACGCGGGCAAAGAGCGCGTAGAGCGACTTGCCGCGCCACGACTTGTAGATCCCGAACGCCGGGAACATCCAGATCGCAAGCACGCAGTTGAACGCGAGCGCCACGCTCTCCGCGTCGGTGAGCGGCACAAACTGGCCACGGTGCAAGGCGGCCGCGAGCAGCGCTCCAGCGGCAATGGCGGCAACGTCGAAAATTCTGGCTAGAACGCTGAGCATGTCCGGCACCTCGGGTTAAAAAAATGAATCGTGGCCACGCGCTGCAAATCATGGCCGGTCGCTTCAAAAGTTTCGGGGACTGCGTCGCCGCGAAAAAACGCCTGGCGTCGCGAATTCTGATCCGAATAAACCCTAATAAGGCGCGATAAAAATTCCGGCTGCAAGCCTCAAAAGTATCTCCAATTGTTTCGTCCCTTTCGACTCAATTTTTTGCGAATTTTGTCGGCAAAGATTGCCGGAATGCGCTCCTGTATTGGCTCTCAACCCCGATGATTCCGGCATATTTTTCCTGCTCGAACGCCTGATTTTGGGTTCTGACAAGAAATTTCAGAGGCCGGCGACGCAATTTTTATTGAATTTTTTATCCGAATTACGGTGTGACGGAAGGAGGATTTAAATTTAATTTGAATATTTTCCGTTTTCTTCTTTACGACTCTATTTATGACGATTTTAAGCATGCTACAAATTGCATCACCGATACCTTTTACAGGAGAGCGAGATGATGGATACGGGTTCCGCTACGGCATCGGCAAAAGCGTCCCAGACGCGTGCCGAATCGCGCAGTGCATTGCAGGTATGCCCTGTGGTGCTGGCGGGCGGCGCGGGCTCGCGGCTGTGGCCACTGTCGCGCGAGCAATATCCGAAGCAGATGATCAACCTCGTTGGCGAGCAGTCGCTGCTTGCCAACACCGCGGGCCGCCTCGATGCGCTCGCCGAGCGCGTGACGCTCGCAGAGGAGTTGCTGATCGTCTGCAATGAAGAACATCGATTCACCACCGCCGAGCAGGTTCGCGCGGCGGGCAAGCATGCGCGCCTGATTCTCGAGCCCGTGGGCCGCGACACGGCACCCGCGCTCACGATCGCCGCGATGTCGGTGGTGGCAAATCAGGAAGACGGCATTCTCGTGGTGATGCCGGCCGACCATGCGCTCGCCGACCTCGAAGCATTCCAGAACACAGTGGCCGAAGGCGTGCGTCATGCGGCGAACGGCCAGATCGTGACGATGGGCATCGTGCCCACGCATCCCGAAGTGGGCTATGGCTACATTCACGTGGGCGAGCCGCTCGCGAACGCCGAACCCAACGGTGCGCGGCGTCTGAACGGTTTCGTAGAAAAGCCCTACTTCGAGCTGGCGCAGCAGTACGTCGCTTCACAGCGCTACTGGTGGAACAGCGGCATTTTCATCGTGCGCGCATCGACCTGGCTCAAGGCGATTCGCCATTTCCATCCGGCCATCTACTCCGCATGCGCGGAATCGATCGAGCACGGCAAGGCTGACGGCGACTTCTTCCGCGTGGATAGCGAAGCGTTCGCACGTTCGCCTTCCAACTCGATCGACTATGCCGTGATGGAACCGCTCTCCGGCGACCCGACGGTCGCAAGCGGTGTGGTCGTGCCGCTCACGGCCGGCTGGACCGACCTCGGTTCATGGGACACCGTCTGGCAGGTTTCGCCCAAGGACGACGAAGGCAACGTCGCGCACGGCCGCGTGATGTTCGAAGGCGCCAGCGACACCTTCGCGCATTCGGACGGCCGGCTCGTGGCCTGCCTCGGCACGAAGGACCTCGTGGTCGTGGAGACCCCGGACGCCCTGCTCGTCGCCGACCGCTCGCGCGCCCAGGACGTCAAGAAGATCGTGCAGCGCCTGAAGCAGGAACGCCGCACCGAAGCCGTGGCGCACCGCCTCGTGCATCGCCCGTGGGGTCATTACGACAGCGTGGACAGCGGCGAGCGCTTCCAGGTCAAGCGGATCGTGGTCGAACCGGGTGCCCGCCTCTCGCTGCAGATGCATCACCATCGCGCCGAGCATTGGGTCGTCGTACGCGGCACGGCGCTCGTCACGCGTGGGGAAGAACGCTTCATCGTTTCGGAAAACGAGTCAGCGTACATCCCGCTTGGCGTGTCGCATCGACTGGAAAATCCCGGCAAGATGCCGCTCGAGATCATCGAGGTGCAGTCGGGCTCGTATCTCGGTGAAGACGATATCGTGCGTCTCGACGATCAGTACGGCAGGCAGTGAAGAAAGCAGGAGAGGTCGTGCAGGAAGGCCGCGCGCACCGCGCGCGCGGCCTGGCAGGATCAGCGCGAGAGCGTGCGGTAGCGCGTTCCGGTGGTGCCGCCAGTGCGCCGCTCGGCGGTGCCAGACGACGCCGTATTGGCTTCGCGAGCTTCGCTGCCCGTGAGCAGTGCGCCCGTGGCGGTGTAACGCTGTACCGGCGCTTGCAGCGGCGCGAGCCGCACACTGCCCGGCACGGCCGCAGGCAACGCGCGCTCGGCGGCGGCATTGGACGGATCGCCGCGCGTCACGCTTGGAGCGTGCGGTGCGGCGCCGGGCAACGCCGTTTGCGAAGCGCTCTGTGCAGCGCCCTTCGATGCGGCTTGCCTGGCGGGATGCGAACCCGGCCACGAAACGCCGGACGCGGACTCGGCCGAGCCTTCGCGATCGAGCCACTCACGCGCCCAGTCGAAGGCGAAGTTCCGCGCGGATTCGCGATCCTGGAACGGCGGCCCGATCAGGCCCGAGCGCTCGATGCGCTTGCCATCCTTGAGAATCTCCACGGCCCCGCGGAACATGCGGTTGCGCACGGGCTGCACGGTGAGGCTCATCGTATAGCCGCGCCATTCCGCGACCTGCACCACGCCGCCCGCCGGGTGCGCACTGCGATGCGACGCGTCGCGCGGCATCGCGCGAGTCGCAACCGGCTTGCTCACGCGCGAAGGCGAGAACGGTGCGAACGGTGCATTGTTTTGCGAACGCGTCGCACTCGCAACGGTCGTTGCACTCGTTGCAGCAGCCACGACAGGCGCGCCGATCGAATCCGGCAATGCCGGTTCGCCGCCCGCGAGCTGACGCATCATGCTTTCCATGGGATCGGCAAGCGGCGCGTCGGCGAGCGCGGCGGGCGCCTGCCAGGCTTCGGGGCTCTTCCAGAACACGGCCGGCTGGCCATCGTCCTCGGCGACTTCCTCGACTGCGACTGCAACGGGTTGCGCATCGGCCTGCGCCGGCTGCGGCACATAAACGAACTTGCGGCCGCGCTGCGAGAGCAACTCGACCAGTTCGATCAGCGTGCCGCTGCCGTGCCATTCCTCGAAACGACGACGGCAGGTGGGCCCGGACGGATAGCGCGCGGGCAGGCGCGACCACGACTCACCCGTGGTGAGAATCCAGAGGACGGCATTAGCCACGACGCGCGGCTCGGCGCGAGGGCGGCCGCGCCGGTTGAGTCTAATAGGAGGTTCATCTGACACGAGCCCGGACACCTGCACCCACTCGTCGTCGCTCAGTTCTTCGAAATTCATGCTGTTCTCCACGCAGCCGGACCGGGGCTGCAGTGACGGAGCATTGGCTTGCGGATCTTGTTGCCCGCGCTGGCTAGCTCGGTTGCACCATATGCTTGGATGACGTGTTCATTTGCGTCGCGACGCGCACTCTGGCAGTGCGTTCTTTCACTGTATTGACGCAATACACGTGGTCTCACTCGTGCAAGGGAGAATATGTGCAGGAAGCATACCACCTGAAACCAGCCGATGAGGAGGGCCGTAATAAGTGTTACGGTTAGAAACAATCTCCACCTTGAATCGCGGTGGAGATCGCCGAAAAAGGCCTGAAAACGCAGTGTTTTACAGCGTAGATACACTTGTAACAGGTTCATTCGTTACGTAGCCGGCACACGCTGTGTGCGCTACGCAATTCCCAACCCATGCATACCACTTAAGACACATCCGCCCCGGCGAACGTCAGATTTGCTTCTGCAGCGTTATCGTTGTGCCCGCAACAAATGACATGCCGATGAAATCATCAGATGCATCATGAAACGTTCACGCGAGACCCGGCAGTCGCACTTCGCGCCGGTTGCACCGCCGCTGACCGAACGCTCGTGCGGCGTCACGTAGCGAAGCCGCGAAAACGAATCCGTCTATAGTAAGGGCGCACTGAACCACCACGGAGATTCGTGTATGCAAACCTCTGTTCCGGGCGTCGCCACGCCGCGCGTCGCCACGCCGCGCATCGCCACGGCGTTGATGGCCACCCTGACCCTGGCGCTGCTCGCCCCCTGGGGCGCCGCACAGGCGCAGCTCGGCAACCTGCTCAACCAGGGCGGCAGCAACAGCGGTTCGGCACAGGGCGCGCTCGGCAATCTGGGCGGCCTCGGCAACTCGCTTTCGGCGCCCTCGCTCACCTCGAACAGTCTCGGCAATGTCACCGGCGTGCTGCAGTACTGCATCAAGAACAACTACCTGAACGCCGACGCCGCGAGCAACGTAAAAGACTCGCTGCTCGGCAAGCTGCCCGGCGGCGCGAACACGACGGATAGCGGCTATACGCAGGGCACGAGCGGCATCCTCACGGCCGGCAACGGACAGAAGCTCGACCTCACGGGCGGCGGCCTCAAGGAGGAGGCCACGAAGCAGGTCTGCGACAAGATCCTGAGCCAGGCGAAGTCGATGCTGTAGCCTCCCCGATCCAGCATGCGGATGTGCGCGGGCGCACGACCCGCGCAATTTATGTGCCGTAAGCTTTGAACACGAACGAAGCCCGGCTGTCGAACGGAATCACCCGGTCTTCCCTCGGCATTGCTGCTCGTAGCCATGACCAAGCGCCACATTCCCGTGATATTCGCGTTCCCGGCCACCACACTGCGGAACGCGCTGAGCGGCCTTGCCGCTTTTGCCGCCCTGCTGGTCCCGGTGGCCGCGCATGCGCAATCCACCGGGCGCGACCAGCAGTTCGACTGCAAGTCCGATCCCCACACGTTCATTACGTCGCTCATCGACGAAAAATCCATCGAGCCCGAGCCGAGCCGCGTCGAAGCGAATTCGGTCAACGCGTTCAGCCCGGTGCGCGGCACCCGCCTGAGCGCGTTCGGCTTCCCCATTTACGTGGTGCTCGGCTACGACCGCGACGACACGCTCTTCAAGCGCGGCGCCGGCAAGGAGATCACCTCGCCGCTCTACGGCGTGGTCGTGTCTGCGCCCGCGGAGAAGGTGCGCTCGCGCGTGCGCGAAGCCAACAGCGACGCCACCGTGCAATCGGTCGTGCCGCTGCTGCTCACGGCGATCGTGTGCGGCGGGTGAACGCTCAGCCGCCGAAGAACGCCAGCGCGCCCAGCCCCACCCCGACGATGGCGACGCCCACCGACGTATTGAGCAGCCAGCGCCGCCGCGTGAGCAGCGTAATCGCCGTGAGCGCGATCGAGATCTGGATGAGCGTCGTGGCCTGAGCCCAGCGATGATGGCCGTGCAGCACGTGCTCGCTTAGCGCATCGTCCTGCTCGACGATTTTTTCGAGCGCCTCCGCCTTGGCGCGGATCGGCTCTTTCTGCTGGCGATAGCGGTCGGCGTCGGCGGCAAAACGCTTCTGCGCGGCCTCCGCATTTGGCGCGAGCGCGGAGAGTTGCGCGCCCAGTTCCGCCAGATTCTGTTTCTCGCCCTTCGCCTGATAGTAGGCCCATTGATTCGCGGCTTCGGTCTTGCGGATCGCCGCTTCGTTCTTGTAATAGAGCGCCTGGTTCTCGCTGTTGCCGCTCTGGTAGGCAAAGATCGCTCCAATCGAAGCGAGGATGGCCGTCATCACCGCCATGCGGCCGGGGAACGGATCGCTTTCGCCGTGCCCGCCATGGCCCGCCGCGGCGTGTTCGACCGCGTGGTCGTGCGGCCCATGCACTTCGTACTCTTCAGACATCCAAAGACTCTCCGCTTTCTCTGACTTTCACTGGCGCGCAGCGCCTTTTCCCCGTACGGCGCGCCTGTGTGGGGACGCTCAATTATCGTGAGCGCGGCGCGCTTGTCCAGTACCCGAAATGCATCGGATGTAACGAAACCCCAAATCTCTCCTGACGAAAGCGAATCGTAGGTTTTATCGTCTATTCATTCAGAATAGGTACCCCGGGATGTTGCAGTGCGTCCCCTCCCGCCCGCCGTTTGCAAACGTGGATTTGCGCCTGGAGCGCCCTTCGCGTCGTTGCAGTGCCACATGGCCCTCTATGCAACCTCGCGCGGCATGCCCTTAGGCCTTCTGCCGTTAACAAATTCCAGCCTGGAGACCACCATGGGGCCCACAACGACCGCGCACGCTGCGGCCATCGATACCGTTGCATACAACGCGCGCGTGCGGCACGGCGAGCCGGATGAAACCGGCGGCCTGATCGACGCGATCTACGATGCCGGCTTCGACGCGCAACGCTGGCCCGATGTGTGCGCGCGCATCGCGCAACGCATCGGCGCGCAACACGTCAATCTCACCATGCTGCCGCCCGAAAGCACGTTCTCGCTCGCCGAATGGGACGGCATCGACGCTTCATTTGCCCAATCGTACGCGCAGCACTACGGCGGCTTCGATCCGCTCGTGCCGCAGGTACGCCGCTGGGCCGCCGGCACGCTCGTCACCGACACGATGATCCACCCGCAGGGGAGTCTGCAACGCAGCGCCTTCGTGCAGGAGTGGGTGCGCCCGCAGCGCTTCTACACGGTGGCCTTCGCAAATGTGCTGCGCGAAGGCGACATGGCCGCTGTGCTCGGCGCGCTGCGCCACGAAACGCGCTTCTATAGCGAGGACGAACTGGACGCGCTGCGCACGCTGCTGCCGCATCTGCGCAATGCCTTGCGCGTGCAGCGGCACACGGCGCGCACCCTCGCCTCGCGCGACGCAAGCGTCCATGCCCCCGCGGACGCACTCGACGCGCTCGCGCATGGCGTGCTGATCGTCGACGCCGATGCGCACATTGTGTTCGCGAATCGCGCCGCCACGGCACAGCTCGCACGCGCAAACGGGCTGCGCACCGAACACGCCGCGCTCAGCGCCGCCACGGCTGCCGCCACCCAGCAGTTGCGCTCGCTGATCGCGCGCGCGGCCGGGCGCGACCTGCGCGGCCGCAGCGGCGGCGCGATGCTGATCGCCCGCCAGCCGCCCGACGAGCCGCTGCAGGCGCTGGTTTCGCCGCTAGGCGAGCACCGTCACGCCGGCGACTTCGCCCACGCCGCGCGCGCCGGCACGGCCATGCTCATCGTGATCGATCCGCAGTCGTCGCGGCGCGGCGTGGAAACGCGGCTCACCGCGCTGTTCGGCCTCACGCCCGCGGAAGCGCGCGTGGCCTGCGAGGTCGGCAAGGGCCTCAATCCGAAAGACGTAGCCGAAGCGCTGCAGGTGCTGCCCTCGACCGTGCGCACGCATCTGCATCACGTGTTCGCGAAAACCACCACGCGCCGCCAGGCCGAGCTGATGCGTTTGATCGCGCAGCTTGCGATTGCGCGCGGCGATTAATTCGACATTCGTCGACGCAAAAAGAAGCGGCCCGCGCATCCCGCGTTCCATGAACGCCGATGGCGCGGGCCGCAGCGCGGTCTTGTCCGCGACGATCAACCGCCCAGATAGGCGCGCTTGATGTTGTCGTTCGCGAGCAGATTGTCGGCGCTGTCGGCAAGCACTACGCGCCCGGTTTCCAGCACATAGCCGCGATCGGCGACATGCAGCGCCTTGTTCGCGTTCTGCTCGACGAGGAACACCGTCACGCCCTCCTCGCGAATCGTGCGGATGATGTCGAAGATCTGCGCGATCACGAGCGGCGCGAGGCCGAGCGTGGGTTCGTCGAGCAGTAGCAAACGCGGCTTGCTCATGAGCGCGCGGCCGATGGCGAGCATCTGCTGCTCGCCGCCCGACATCGTGCCCGCACGCTGTTTCGCGCGCTGATTCAGGCGCGGAAACAGCTTGAACACATGCTCGATGCCCGCATCGATCTCGTGCTGCGAGGCGAAGAAGCCGCCCATCTGCAGATTTTCGAGCACCGTGAGGCTCGGGAACACGCGGCGGCCTTCCGGCGAAATCGCCATGCCCAGGCGCATGATTTCATGCGTAGGCATGCGCGTGATGTCCTCGCCTTCGAACGTCACTTTCCCCGCAGAAGCGCGCGGCGTGCCGCACACGGTCATCATGAGCGTGGTCTTGCCGGCGCCGTTGCTGCCGATCAGCGTGACGATCTCGCCCTTGTTCACTTCGATCGACACGCCCGCCAGCGCTTCCACCGCGCCGTAGTGGGTATGGACCTTTTCCAGCTTCAGCATCAGTCCTCTCCGAGATAGGCCTTGATCACGCGCGGGTCGTTGCGCACTTCGTCGGGTTTGCCGATCATGATCGGCTTGCCGTGCTCCATCACCAGGATGCGGTCCGACACACCCATCACGAGGCTCATGTCGTGCTCGATCAGGAGTACGGAGATTCCGAACTCGTTGCGCAAGCCGTCCATCATCTGCTGCAGCTCGACCTTCTCCTGCGGGTTCAAGCCTGCCGCGGGTTCGTCGAGCATCAGAAGACGCGGATCGGTGATCATGCAGCGCGCGATTTCAAGCCGGCGCTGATGGCCGTACGACAGCGTGCCCGCCTCGCGGTTCGCGACCGGCTTCAGGCCCACGCGCTCGAGCCAGTACGCGGCGCGCTCGAGCGCGGCGCGTTCGGCGCGGCGATAGGCGGGCGTCGCGAACAGGCCGCTCAGCATGTTGCGGTTCACCTTCAGGTGCTGGGCGACCATGAGGTTTTCCAGCACCGTCAGCTGCTTGAAGAGGCGGATGTTCTGGAACGTGCGCACGAGGCCGCGGCGCGCGACCTGGTGGCTCGGCTGGCCGGTGATGGCATGGCCTTCGAGCACGATGTCGCCCGCGGTGGGCTTGTAGAAACCACCCACGCAGTTGAACACCGTGGTCTTGCCCGCGCCGTTCGGCCCGATGATCGCGAACACCTCGTCCGGACGCACGTCGAAGTCAATGCCGTCCACGGCCAGCAGACCGCCGAAGCGCATCTGCAGGCCTGCTACTTTCAACAACGCTTGTGCGCTCATTGCGGCAACTCCACGTGCGGACGGCTCGCGGGCAACAGGCCCTGCGGACGCCACATCATCATCAGCACCATCACCAGACCGAAGATCAGCATGCGGTACTCGGCAAAGCCGCGCGCCACTTCGGGCAGCGCCGTGAGCAGGATCGCGGCGAGCACCACGCCCAGCTGCGAGCCCATGCCGCCCAGCACCACCACGGCGAGAATGAGCGCCGACTCGATGAAGGTGAACGACTCGGGCGTGACGAGCCCCTGGCGCGCCGCGAAGAACGCACCGGCGAGCCCCGCGAACGACGCGCCGAGCGTGAACGCCGAGAGCTTGATGCGGGTGGGGTTCAGACCCAGCGAGCGGCACGCGATCTCGTCTTCGCGCAGCGCTTCCCAGGCGCGTCCCATCGGCATGCGCAGCAAGCGGCTCGTGACGAACAGCGTGAACGCCACCAGCACGAGCGCGAGCAGGTACAGGAAGATCACCATGTGCTCGCCGCTGTACTCGATGCCGATCAGCTCGTTGAACGTCTTCCCGCCATCCACGCTCGCGTGGCGGGCCATCTCGAAGCCGAACACGGTGGGCTTGGGAATGCTGGAGATGCCGTCCGGGCCGCCCGTGATGCTCGTGAGGTTGTTGAGCAGCAGGCGGATGATCTCGCCGAAGCCGAGCGTGACAATGGCGAGATAGTCGCCGCGCAGGCGCAGCACCGGGAAGCCGAGCACGAAACCGAACGTGGCCGCGGCGAGCGCGGCGAGCGGCAGGCATTCCCAGAACGTGAAGCCGAAGTACTGGTTGAGCAGCGCATACGTATAGCCGCCCACGGCGTAGAAGCCCACGTAGCCGAGATCGAGCAGACCCGCGAAGCCCACCACGATATTGAGGCCGAGGCCGAGAATCACGTAGATGAGTGCGAGCGTCGCCACGTCAATCGCGCCGCGCGAACCGAGGAACGGGAACACCGCGCCGAACGCGAGCAGCACCCAGATCGCCACGCGCTGCTGGCGCGCGCCGAGCGCGGGGGCCCTGGGCAAGCGCACGTGACTCGTTGCGCGCGCGAACATCGGCTTGACGAGCTGGAACACGAACACCACAGCGGCCGCGATCCACACCGGGCGCCAATGCTGCTGCAGCACGACCTGATAGCCATCCAGCGTGAGCTGCAGGCCGAGAATGGGCGCCGTGAGGATGATGGTCGCCACGGCGGCGGCAAGCGCGCCCTTCACCGTTTGCGACGAGGACGGACCAAAAGCTGCCACGCGAACCGAAACAGTCTGACTCATTTCGACCTCACACCTTTTCGACGTCCGGCTTGCCGAGCAGGCCGGTGGGACGGAAGAGCAGCACGAGAACGAGCAGGCCGAAGGCCACGACGTCCTTGTACTCCGCAGGCATGTAGCCCGAAGCGAAGGTCTCGGCGAGGCCGAGCAGCACGCCGCCGAGCATCGCACCCGGAATGCTGCCGATGCCGCCTAGCACCGCGGCCGTAAACGCCTTGATGCCCGCGATGAAGCCGATATACGGATTGAGCTTGCCGATCGTGAGACCGATCAGCACGCCGCCCACCGCCGCGAGCATCGCGCCGAGCACGAAGGTGAACGAGATCACGCGGTTCGTGTCGATGCCGAGCAGGTTCGCCATCTTCATGTCTTCCGCGCAGGCGCGGCACGCGCGGCCCATGCGCGAGCGCGAGATGAAGAGCGTGAGCGCGATCATCAACACGAGCGTCACGCCGACGATCAGCATGCGCGAGTACGGAATCGTCACTTCGAAGTTGCCGCCCATGTTGAAGTCGAGCGCGCCGGCAATGAGCATCGGCACGGACACGTCGCGCGCGCCCTGCCCGATCTGCACGTAGTTCTGCAGGAAGATGGACATGCCGATGGCGGAGATGAGCGGCACGAGGCGCGGCCCGCCGCGCAGCGGCCGGTACGCCACGCGCTCGACCGCGAAACCGTAGAGCCCGGTGACCACCACCGAGACGATGAGCGCCGCGCCCAGCACGAGCGGCAGCGGATAACCCGCCGAGGTGCCGATGGCCGTGAGCGTGACGAGGCCCACATAGGCGCCGATCATGTAGATCTCGCCGTGAGCGAAGTTGATCATGCCGATGATGCCGTAGACCATCGTGTAGCCAATGGCGATCAGCGCATAGATCGCACCCAGCGTGAGCCCGTTGACGAGCTGCTGGGTGAACTGAGGAAGAAAATCATTCATGCGTAAGCCCCGCGGCCGTGAAGCCGATGAGAGACCTTTGGAACCGTACCAATCCTTTTTTAGTTGCGCGCACAACCGCTATAAAACACCCCGCCACAACACAAGGCGGGGCGTTTGCAGCGTGCAGCGCCGGGATCAGTTCGCGGCGGTCTTGGTGGCGTCCTTGTGCCACGTGTAGACGACGAAGCGGAACGACTTCAGGTCGCCCTGTGCGTCGTATTCGACCTTGCCGATCGGCGTGTTGAACGCGTTCTTGTGCAGGTAGGCCGCGACCTTGGTCGGGTCCGTGCTCTTCGCGCCGGCGATGCCGTCGGCGATCACTTCGACTGCCGCGTAGGCCGGCATCTGGAACGGGCCGTTCGCGTCGCGCTTGGCGTCGGCGAAGGCCTTCACGAGCTTCGCGTTGGCGGGGTCCGAAGCGAAGTCAGCCGGCAGCGTGACGAGCATGCCTTCCGAAGCCGGGCCGGCGATGGCCGTCACGTCCTTGTTGCCCACGCCTTCCGGACCCATGAACGTGGCCTTCACGCCCTGTTCACGCGACTGGCGCATGAGCAGGCCCATTTCCGGGTGATAGCCGCCGAAGTAGACGAAGTCCACGCCCTGCGACTTGAGCTTCGTGACGACTGCCGAGTAATCCGAATCACCGGCGTTGATACCTTCGAACACGACGACCGGAATGTGCGCCTTGTCGAGCGCGGCCTTGACCGAGGTGGCGATGCCCTGGCCGTACGACTGCTTGTCGTGCAGGATCGCGACCTTCTTCGGCTTGACCTTGTTGATGATGTAGGCGGCGGCTGCCGGACCTTGCTGGTCGTCGCGGCCGATGGTGCGGAAGATGAACTGGCGCTTCTTGCCTTCGGTCAGCTGCGGCGCGGTGGCCGACGGCGTGACCATCACGACGCCTTCGTTCTCGTAGATGTCCGAAGCGGGAATCGTCGAGCCCGAGCAGACGTGGCCGACTACGTACTGGATGTGCTGCGAAACGATCTTGTTGGCGACGGCGACAGCCTGCTTCGGCTCGCACGAGTCATCCATCAGGACGGCTTCGAGCTTGTTGCCGTTCACACCGCCGGCAGCGTTGATCTGCTCGATCGCAGTCAGCGCGCCCGCCTTGACCATGTCGCCGTATTGGGCGACCGGGCCGCTGAACGGGCCGGCAATGGCGATCTTCACGGTGTCGGCGTTCGCGCTTGCACCAAATGCGAGCAGCGCGGCGGCCACGGAAACAGCGGTAAGACGGGACAACATCATCAGGAGCTCCTCGATTGTTTTCGGGTCAACCGGTCAGACGGAATGACCTGCGCAAACGAACAGCGCCCCAATGACCTTCAATGGGGAACAACCACGACGAGCACCAGAGAAAAAGACGTGACGGGGCCCGGCGTGTATCAGCGCCCTGGTAGGCGGCTGAGTTCGGAGAGACTGCTGAGTTACAGACTCTGTTGCGCAAGCGATCCGCCTGCCCCGTTCGCTGCAATTCGTACCGGAAAGGTGGACCGGCCCGAATCAGCGACCCGCGGATGCTATCAATAATCACACTTAATCGCAACCAAGGGTTTTTTCGGATATCGAGTTGAGTTTTGACATCAGTCAATAGAGGGGAATGCTGGAAAGCGCTTGAAAAGGCTCGGAAAATCACCTTTCAGGTGGGTGGCGGACCGGTAATCGGGCTGTGATGACCGGCTGGTGCGGGTGTATGGGATGACTGGATTTCCTGATTTTTGCGTGCTCGCGATCGTTATTTTAATTTCAACGGAATCTGATCGACAAATCGTATCTGATTAGAGAATTCCATATTAACTTCTTATTAGAATTAAATCCCTCTCCGCATTACCGAAATGCCGGGAATACCCTAAATGCAAAACGCGCCAAATCATTGATTTGACAGCGCAAATATTACGAAAGACTTAAAATTCAGTTTTTATGCTAATTGAACTGGCACTATAAATTTCGCATCACATCCACTTTCTGCCATCCAATCCGAAAGGAGAAAAACTCGCACGAAAGTGCGGATTTTCCCATAATCGAATCGTGCAATTTCGAATTAATCCGCGCGACACCGTGGCGCGCCCGCCTCACTGACCCGCCACGGCGTTCCAGCCCCGCAAGAGACGGTGGTATCCTCGCTCCCTCGCCGCGCCCGCATGCACCACTACGGCGCATGCCGCGTGCTCTCGCGCCACGCGTGAAGCCGGCGACGCCGCACCCTGCAGATCCGAAAAAACCGCAAGAACCCAGCACTCGGGGGAGATCAAACAGAATGAAGACCTTCAAGCAGGCAGCCGCTGCCGCCGCCCTTTCCCTGATCGCCGGCGCCGCCGCGCTCGCGCTGACTTCGGGCGCCGCGCGCGCCGCCGAAACCGCGACTGTGGAAGTGCTGTCCATCGTCGAGCACCCCGCGCTCGACGCGATCCGCGACGGCGTGCGCGACGAACTCAAAGCCGCTGGCTACGACGCCGGCAAGAACCTCAAGTGGGAATATCAGAGCGCGCAGGGCAACACAGGCACCGCCGCGCAGATCGCACGCAAGTTCGTGGGCGACAACCCGAGCGCGATCGTGGCCATCGCGACCCCTTCGGCACAAGCCGTTGTGGCCGCAACGAAGTCCGTGCCCGTGGTGTACTCGGGCGTGACCGATCCGGTGGCCGCGCAGCTCGTCAAGACGTGGACGCCTGGCGGCACGAACGTGACCGGCGTGTCCGACAAGCTGCCGCTCGACAAGCAGGTCGCGCTCATCAAGCGCGTCGTGCCCAACGCGAAGACCGTCGGCATGGTCTACAACCCCGGCGAAGCGAATTCGGTCGTCGTCGTGAAGGCGCTCAAGGAACTGCTCGCGCAACAGGGCATGACGCTCAAGGAAGCCGCCGCACCGCGCACCGTGGACATCGGCCCCGCTGCGAAGAGCCTGATCGGCAAGGTCGACGTGATCTACACGAACACCGACAACAACGTCGTTTCGGCCTACGAAGCGCTCGTGAAGGTCGCCAACGACGCGAAGATCCCGCTCGTCGCCTCGGATACGGACAGCGTGAAGCGCGGCGCCATCGCGGCGCTCGGCATCGACTACAGCGACCTCGGCCACCAGACGGGCAAGGTCGTCGTGCGTATTCTCAAGGGCGAGAAGCCGGGCGCGATCGCCTCGGAAACCAGCAGCCGGCTGCAACTGTTCGTGAATCCGGCCGCCGCGCAAAAGCAGGGCGTGACGCTCTCCGTCGACCTGCTCAAGGACGCGACCACGGTCGTGAAGTAAGGCGCCCGCACGGCGCATCGCACGCAGTCACATTGCCAGGCCCGATAACGGCCACTTACGTGCGCAACGGCGCGCCGCCCCATCCGGGCGGTGCGCCGCGCGTCGACTCCGGCGCACCGCCGCCGCAGACCGCAACAGGATTCTTCCCTATGTCCCTCTACTCGCTTCTGGGCGCGCTCGAGATCGGCTTGATCTTCAGTCTCGTGGCCCTCGGGGTGCTGATCTCGTTTCGCATCCTCAACTTCCCCGACCTCACCGTCGACGGCAGCTTCCCGCTGGGCGGCGCCGTCGCCGCCACGCTGATCGCGGCCGGTCACGATCCGTTTCTCGCCACCGCCTGTGCGATCGTCGCGGGCGCCATCGCCGGCTTCATCACCGGCTGGCTCAACGTGCGCCTGAAGATCATGGATCTGCTCGCGAGCATCCTGATGATGATCGCGCTCTATTCGATCAACCTGCGCGTGATGGGCGCGCCGAACGTGCCGCTCATTTCCGGGTCCACGGTATTCACGATGATCCAGCCCGCCTGGCTGCCCGACTACGTGCTGCGTCCGCTCGCGCTCTTCGTCGTCGTGCTGGCCGCGAAGTTCGGCGTGGACGGTTTCTTCTCCTCGCAATACGGCCTCGCGCTGCGCGCAACCGGCGCGAACCCGCGCATGGCGCGCGCACAGGGCATCGCCACGGGCCGCGCGACACTCGCCGGCATGGCGCTCTCCAACGCGCTGGTCGCGTTGGCTGGCGCGCTCTTCGCGCAAACCCAGGGCGGCTCGGACATTTCGATGGGCATCGGCACTATCGTGATCGGGCTTGCGGCCGTGATCATCGGCGAGAGCATCCTGCCCGCGCGCCGGCTCATGCTCACCACGCTCGCCGCCGTGCTCGGCGCGATTCTCTATCGCTTCTTCATTGCGCTTGCGCTCAACAGCGACTTCATTGGCCTCAAGGCGCAGGACCTGAATCTCGTCACCGCCGTGCTCGTGACGATCGCGCTCGTGCTGCCCGCCACGCGCAAGAAGCTGTTTGGCCGCAAGAACGGGAGGGCATGAGATGCTCAGCGCCAAAGACCTCAGACTGACTTTCAACCCCGGCGCGCCGATCGAAACACGCGCGCTGCGCGGCCTCACGCTCGACATTCCGAGCGGCCAGTTCGTGGCCGTGATCGGCTCGAACGGCGCGGGCAAGTCCACGTTCCTCAACGCAATCAGCGGCGACCAGAGGGTGGATGGCGGCACGATCACCATCGACGGCCAGGACGTCACGAAGAAGCACGCGTGGGACCGCGCGCATCTCGTCGCACGCGTGTTCCAGGACCCGATGGCCGGCACCTGCGAGGCGCTCACCATCGAAGAGAACATGGCGCTCGCGATGGCGCGCGGCAAGCGCCGCGGCTTCGGCCCCGCGCTGAAAAAGCAGGATCGCGAGCTGTTTCGCGCGAAGCTGCGTCTGTTGAATCTGGGCCTCGAAAATCGCCTGACCGATCGCATCGGCCTGCTTTCGGGCGGCCAGCGCCAGGCGGTGAGTCTGCTGATGGCGTCGCTGCAGCCTTCGCGCATCCTGTTGCTCGACGAGCACACGGCCGCGCTCGATCCGAAAACGGCTGCGTTCGTGCTGGAACTGACCGCACGGATCGTGGAAGAGGCGAAGCTCACGACCATGATGGTCACGCACAGCATGCGCCAGGCGCTCGACTACGGCCAGCGCACGGTGATGCTGCACCAGGGGCAGGTGGTGCTCGACGTATCGGACGATGCGCGCCGCGGCCTCGACGTGCCGGACCTGCTGCGCATGTTCGAGCAGAACCGCCACGAGACGCTCGACGACGACGCGCTGCTGCTGGGATAAGCGTGCGCGCGTAGCGCAAAAAAGCCCGCCCTTCGGTCGAAGTGGCGGGCTTCTGCTTATCGGCGAATTTATTTCGGATACCGATTCAAACGGGAGACGCTTCGATCACGCCTTCTTCGGATACGAGTACTTGAACGTCCCCTGCGCGCTCGCGATCAGCAGGCGGTCGTCCACCCATGCCTCGGCGCGCGCAAAGAAGATCGAGCGGCCGCCGCGCTCCAGAAACCCCTTCGCCCGCACGAACTGGCCAAGCCCCTTGTCGAGGTAGTTGGTCGTGAGCGAGAGCGTGAAGCCATGACGCGGCGGGTCGCCAACCGGTGCGAAGAGCCCCGCGTAGCCAGCAGCGGCGTCGAGCAGCGTGGCAATCGCGCCGCCTTGCAGCACGCCCTGGCGATTGAGCTTCGAGGCGTCGATGGGCATCACGAGCTCCGCGTAGCCCTCGCGCCACTGCGCGACGCTCACACCGAGCGTTTCGAGAAACGGGTTGTCCACGGCGAATTGCGACATACGCTGTCTTCCTTGCATTATCTGGCGATGCGACTGATTATAGGGTGGCTGCCGCAATGCCGCAGCGGGCCGCAGCGCCGCCCATACGACTGTTCAGCGAAATTCCGCGCAACTGTACATGGCCAGGGCTGCCGCGCCGCACAACACTGCCTGAAGGCGCGCCATTCGCGCGCCTCTCACGCCCCCCTTCCAGGTAAAACCAGGTACTCAAGATGAACGACAACGCGCTCCACCCCGATCCGCTGGCCACTTCGCGCGCAGCGGCGGCAGCGGCCGAGGCCGCGCCCGTGCCTTGCCCCATCGTCGAAACGCTCGACCGCATCCTGCCCGAGGAGCCGCTCCTCATGATGGGTGCGGGCCCCGTGCCGATTCCCGACGCCGTGGCCAAGGCCAACACCGTCGTCATCAATCACCTAGGCGACACCATGGCGCGCGTCATCAACCAGGTGAAGACGATGGCGCGCTACGTGTTCCAGACGCGTTCGAACTGGGTGCTCGGCGTGGCCGGCCCGGGCTCGGCGGCCATGGAAATGGCAATCTCGAACCTCGCGTGGCCAGGCACCCGCGTGCTCTCCATCGTCAACGGCTTCTTCAGCCAGCGCATGGCCGAAATGGCGGGCCGCGTGGGCGCCGAGGTCACCACGCTCGAGGTGGCCGACCGCGAGATCGCATCGCTCGAAGCCGTGGCGCAGGCCATCGAGCGCACGCGCCCGGCCGTCGTCACGATCGTGCACGGCGAAACCTCCAATACGGTGTGGAACCGCGAGCTCAAGGAAATCGTGCAGCTCGCGAAGGCCGCCGGCGCACTCGTGGTGGTGGACGCCGTCTGCACGCTGAGCACCATGCCACTGGAAATGGACGGTTGGGGCATCGACGTCGTCATCACGGGCGGCCAGAAAGGCCTCTCTTCGATCCCTGGTGTTTCGCTCATCGCCTTTTCGGACGCCGCCTGGGAGCGCGTGCGCACGCGCACTGCGCCGAACACGCACTGGTGTCTCGACGCCATGCTCGCCGAAAACTTCTGGCACAACGCCGGCTATCACTACACCGCCCCCGTCTCGGGCGTGCTGGCGCTCCATGAAGCGCTGCGCCTCGTGTGCACGGAAACGCTCGAAAAACGCTATGCACGCCACCTGCGCTGCTCGCTCGCGCTGCAAAGCGGCGTGAGCGCGCTGGGCCTCGCGCTTTATACGCCGACAACCTGCCGCCTGAATTCCGTGGTCGGCATCGGGCTGCCCGAGGGCGTCACCGCGCGCGAGGTGTGCAATCACATCTCGCAGCAATACCAGGTGGAAATCGCCGGATCGTTCGGTCTCCCGATCGTTCGTATCGGGCAGATGGGCGAGCAGTGCCGCGAGCACAACCTCTTTCGCACCGTGCACGCGCTGGGCCGCACGATGAGCGATCTCGGCGTGAAGGTCGATCTGCCCGCCGGGGTTGCCGCGCTCGAAGAGTCGCTGTCGGCCGGCTCGCGCGAAGCGCGGCGTTAAGCGCTTGCAGCGCCGGGCGGCCGCTCAACCCCTCAAACGCGCCGTGCGCGCACGCAGATGAAAGCCGGCGCCTGCACCAGTTCCGCGTGCAGCGCCGGCGACACCGCCTTCATTTCCGGTTGTGGCATGGGCTCGAGCACGCGGTCGATGGCCCAGCCCGCTTCCATGAGCGCGTTAAAGATATCGGCAAGCGAGCGCCTGAACGCTTCCACCCACGGCTTCGGCTCGCCGAAGCCGCCCCAATGCAGGCCGAATCGCGTCGTCTCGAAGTAGCTGCGCGAACCGCGCGTGCGCGTGTCGATCCAGTCGCGCATGGGATGGGACATCGAAAACACCAGCAGCGCGCCGGGGCGCGCCACGCGGTGAAACTCCTGAAACGTCGACGTGAGATGCTCGACGTAGTCGAGGGCCAGCGAGCAGACGATGCGGTCGACCGAGGCGCTCGCGAGCCAGTCGAGCGGCCGCGCGAGGTCGCCCTGCGCAATGTCGACCGCGAGGCCTGCGCAACGCGCCTTCGCCAGTTCGACCATCGCGGGCGTGACGTCGAAGGCCTGCACGCGGGCGCCCTCGCCCGCCAGTTCCGCGCTCACGATGCCTGGACCGCAGCCTGCGTCGAGCACGTCGAGCCCGGCGACCGCCCCTAGCAGCGAACGCGTGGCGGGCCGCTCGTAGAGCGCGTTGTGCGGCTTGACGGGGGCTTGCTCCGCGTAGCGTTCGGCGAATTGTGTGTAGCTGGCGCGGCCGGGGAGTTCGGTGGGCGCTGCGGTAGGGTTCTTGTCGTCGGTAGACATCAGAGCGTTTGGGTGGCAATTGGGTACGTTATTGTCCATCGTTTCGCAGCGGCAGACCAACGCCGCACCTGCACGGCGGCCCCGCCCCGGCCCGCCTCTGCGACTTGCCCGCGAAAAGCCCGCGCAAACGCGACCCCGGTTATCATCGCGCTCTCGCGTACGCGATCCCGATGCGCGCCGCATGATGCAACCGCAACCGCAGGCAAACGATGTCCCCCATCCCTTTCGACGCCATCCTCTTCGACTGTGACGGCGTGCTTGTCGACTCAGAACGCATTACGCACGTGGTGCTCACGCAGATGCTGGGCGAACTCGGCTGGACGCTCGAGGTGGACGAAGCCATGCGCATCTTCGTCGGTAAGGCAGTGAAAGACGAGGCCGCGCGTATCGAGGCGCATACGGGTTTCGCGATTACCGACGCCTGGCTCGAAGGCTTTCGCGCGCGCCGCAACGAAGCGCTGGAGCGCGATCTCGTCGAGATCCCGGGCGCGCCCGCGGCCGTGCGCGCGGTGCACGCGGCAACGAATGGGCGCATCGCCGTCGCCTCGGGTGCGGACCGGCGCAAGGTCGAGTTGCAACTGCGCAAGGTGAACCTGCTCGACTGCTTCGCAGGGCAGATCTACAGCGGCCACGAAACGCCGCGCAGCAAGCCGCATCCCGACGTCTACCTCGCGGCGGCGGCCGGCCTCGGCGTGGAGCCTGCCCGCTGCGCCGTGATCGAGGACACGGTCACGGGCGCGCGCGCGGGCCTCGCGGCGGGCGCCACCGTGTTCGGCTACAGTCCGCCCGAGCCCGGCCACAGCAGCGCGCAGGCGCTGCTCGAGGCGGGCGTTGCGCACGTATTCACCGACATGATGCAGCTTCCCGCCCTGCTTTCTCGCTGGTCAAATCGTTAAGCGCGTATAAAACAAGCCGAAAAAGCCTCGCGCACTGTTGGCCGTACGCGTCACCGCGCACCAGATAGAAAGCAGGCTGCCCACGAGTCGCATACCATCCGATTCGTGGCGCCGCGAAAGAAAAAGATAGTTTGCTATCGAATCGCTTTGGGCTATCATCCGCCGATGTCAAATCTTCATACTTTACGTCTTGCGGTTAGCAGTACGCTCGTCGTGGCGGCACGCAAATGGCGGCGCACGACGCACGGCGCCCTCACCGCATACAACGTCTCCGAAGCATGCGCCGCGCCGCTTCTCACCGCCGGTCGGCTTGGCGAAGCCGTGCGCCAGGTGACGCTTGCGGAGCACGTGGGCATCGAAGGCCCTTCGCTCGTGCGTCTGCTCGACCAACTCTGCGCCGCAGGCCTCGTGCGCCGCGACGAAGACCCCGACGACCGCCGCGCGAAAACGATCTCGCTCACGAGCGAAGGCCGCGCCGTGACCGAGCGCATGGAGGACGAACTGCGCTCGCTGCGCGCCCGCGTGCTCAAGGGCGTGAGCCGCGCCGACCTCGAAGCGACGCTGCGCGTGCTCAACGCGTTCAATGCAGCCCCTCCCGCAGACCAGGCTGACCGGGCCTTACACGACTGAAAGCGGACAGCGGACTCATGACCTACCCCTCCATCCGCGACTGGCTCTTTTCGGTCAAGACCTTCGCCGCGTCGATGCTAGCGCTCTATATCGCGCTCAAATTTCAGCTGCCGCGACCCTATTGGGCGATGGCCAGCGTGTACATCGTCTCGAACCCGTTCGTGGGCGCCACGCGCTCGAAGGCGCTCTACCGCGCGCTCGGCACCGCGCTCGGCGCGGCCGCCGCCATCGTGCTCGTGCCGCCCTTCGTCGAAACGCCGCTGCTCTTCAGCGCAATCGTCGCGACCTGGACGGGCACGCTGCTCTATCTGGCGATCTCCGACCGCACCGCGCGCAGTTATGTGTTCATGCTCGCGGGCTATACGATGCCCCTCATCGCGCTGCCCACCGTGACCGATCCCACCACCGTGTTCGATGTGGCGATCGCGCGCACGCAGGAAATTACGGTCGGCATCATTTGCGCGAGTGTGGTGGGCAGCAACTTCCTGCCTAGCCGCCTCGCGCCCACGCTCATCGAGCGCGCCGACGCATGGTTCCGCGACGCCGCCTGGTACGGCAGCGAAACGCTCTCGGGCCATATTGCGGGCAAGGCGCTTTCGGCCTGCCGTCAACGTCTCGCCGCCACGGTCAACCAGCTCGAATTCCTGCTGAGCCAGCTGAGCTACGACCACACGCACCCCGAGATCCTCGAGCGCGCCGAGTCGCTACGCGGGCGCATGCAGCTGTTTCTGCCGATGATCTCCGCGCTCGCCGACCCGCTCGTCGCGCTGCGCCGCGATCTGCACGTGTGGCCGGAGGGCCTGGACAGCCTCCTCGCCGATGCGGCGCGCTGGTTCGACGAACCGCTGCCCACGCGCGCCGCCGACATGCATGACGACGCGGGCGACCCGGCCGCGGACATTCTGCGCAAGCGCATCGCGACGCTGCAGCCCGCGCGCGATGCGCTCTCGAGCTGGGAAGGCGCGCTGCTCTCGAACGCGCTCTGGCGGCTCGGCCAGGTGATCGACGTGTGGCAGGACTGCCGCGCACTGCGCGCGCTCATCGCGCACGAAGCGAAAATCGGCTCGTGGCGGCCGCGCTATCGTCACTGGCGCCTTGGGGGCACCGAACGCTTCTACGATCGCGGCCTCATGTTGTTCTCGTGCCTCGTGCCGGTGAGCGCGATTCTCGTGGCCTGCTGGCTATGGGTCAGCTCGGGCTGGCACGACGGCGCGGGCGCGGTGACGCTTGCGGCCGTGGCCTGCTGCTTTTTTGCGGCGTCCGACGAGCCCGCGCCGCTGGTGTTCCGCTTCTTCCTCGCCACCGCGGCGAGCGTGGTATTCGCGGGCCTTTATCTATTCGTCGCGCTGCCCAAGGTGCACGACTTCGCGATGCTCGTGCTGCTGTTCGCGGGCCCGTTCATCCTGATCGGCACGCTCATTCCGCGTCCGGCCTTCAACATGGTGACGATGCTCGTGGCCGTGAACACGGCCACCTTCATCAGCGTGCAGAGTGCCTACGAGTCAGACTTCTTCGTCTTCCTGAACAGCAATATCGCCGGCGTGGCGGGCCTCCTGTTCGCCTATCTGTGGACCCGCGTCACGCGCCCGTTCGGCGCCGAACTCGCGGCGCGGCGCCTCCTGCGCTCGAGCTGGAGCGACGTCGCGCTCTCGGCATCGCCCACGCCTATCGCGGACCAGCGCAATCTCACCTCGCGCATGGTCGATCGCCTCATGCAGCTCATTCCGCGTCTCGCGGCTTCCGACGAGCATCGCCATCCGTCGATCGAGAGCTTCCGCGACCTGCGTATCGCGCTCAATTCGCTCGATTTGCGGCGCTCGCGCCACAAGCTCGACGGCGACGTGCCCGACGCGATCGACCGTGTGCTCGCGGGCGTCAGCGACCACTATGCGCGCTGCGCGCGTGCGAGCGAGCGCCAGGACGCCCCGTCCGCGCTGCTCTCCAGCATCGACGACGCCATGCGCCGTGTCGCGGCCCGCGCGCGCGCGCAATTGCCGCCCGCCACCCTTGCCGACGCCGATGCCCAGCCCGCGCCGCGCGCGCTCGTCTCGCAGCGCTGGCTGCGCGACACGCTGCACGCGCTGGTGGGCCTGCGCATCGCGCTCTATCCGGCGCTTGCGGCGCAATCGCCATCGAACCCGGAGGCCACGGCATGAGCGCGCATTCCTCTTTTCCTTTTTCGAAACCCGCATCATGATCGGCGAAATCGATATCTTTGGCGTGTTCGTGCCCGCCGTGCTCGTGCTGATGCTGATCGCGTACCTCATCAATGTCGTAATCGGCAAGGTGCTCACGCGCGTCGGCTTTTACCGGCTCGTGTGGCATCGTTCCATTTTCGATCTCGGCATCTATGTCTTCGTGCTGGCTGCCGTCATCATCGTGTCGCATCGCTTCGTGAATTAACGTGAACGTGAAAAAAACCTGGTTCTCCGCAGGACAGATCCTGCTGACGCTCATCGTCGTCGTGGTCGCCGCCCTCGTGCTGTGGCGCATCGTCAACTACTACATGTTCTCGCCTTGGACGCGCGACGGCCGCGTGCGCGCCGACGTGATCCAGGTCGCGCCCGACGTGGGCGGCCTCATCACCCGTGTCGACGTCGCCGACAACCAGCAGGTCAAGCAAGGCCAGGTGCTGTTCGTGATCGACCAGGCGCGCTACTCGCTCGCGCTGCGCCTCGCCGAGGCCACGCTCGAGCAGCGCAAGGCCACGCTCGCCCAGGCAAAGCGCGAATACGCGCGCAATATCGCGCTCGGCAATCTCGTGGCGGCGGAAACGCTGGAGGAAAGCCGCACGCGCGTCGATCAGGGCGAAGCCGCGGCGGCCGACGCCCAGGTCCAGGTCGACACCGCCAAGCTCAATCTTCAGCGCACGACGATCGTGAGCCCCGTGGACGGCTATTTGAACGACCGCGCGCCGCGTGTCGGCGAGTACGTCACGGCAGGCCGCGCGGTGGTCGCCGTCGTGGACATGCATTCGTTCCGCGTGGACGGCTACTTCGAGGAAACGCGCCTGCACGGCATTCAGATCGGCCAACCCGTGGAGATCACGGTGATGGGCGAGACGCGACCGCTGCGTGGTCATGTGCAGAGCATCGTCGCCGCGATCGAGGACCGTGACCGCCAGGCGGCGCCGAACCTGCTGCCCAACGTGAATCCGGCGTTCAGCTGGGTGCGTCTCGCGCAGCGCATTCCGGTGCGCGTGGCGCTCGACGAAGTGCCCGACGATTTCCGCATGATCGCGGGCCGCACGGCAACCGTGGCCGTGCGCACCGAAGCGAACAACGACCGTCAGGCCGCCCACGCGAACCACGCAAGCGGCGCCGTCGCTTCGCAGCCCGCTATGGGCGCGAGCGCCCCCGCCGCTTCCCAGGCTGCCGGAGCTTCGCAATGACACGCCGCAGTCTCTGGCGCCGCCACCGCTTTTGGCCCAACCTCGCGCTCGCGCCGCTCACGCTCGCGCTGGGCGCGTGCATCACGCTCGGTCCCAACTACCACGTGCCGCAGGAAGCCGTGGTCAACGCGCCGCTCGCACAGGGCCCGATCGACGGCGCGGACCATGCGCCCGTCTCGCAACTGGGCGTGCCCGCCAACTGGTGGCAGCTCTACGACGACCCCACGCTCAACGAACTCGTGCAGGAAGCGCTGAAGTCGAACACGGACCTGCGCGTGGCGGCTGCGAACCTCGCGCGCTCGCGGGCCGCGGTCGACGTGGCCAACGCACAGGGCGGCTTCTCGGGCAACGCGCATGCCGCCGCCGAGCGCGCGCAGGTGTCGGGCGAGCAGTACCTCCTGTTCGAGAAGGTGCCTGTCGCGACGCTGGGCGACCTCGGCGTCAACATCTCGTACGAATTCGACCTGTTCGGCAAGCTCCGGCGCGGCGTGGAAGCCGCGCGCGCCGACGACGCGGCCGTGGAAGCCGCGGCCGATCTCGCGCGCATCACCGTGGTCGCCAACGTGGCGCAGGCTTACGTGGAATCGTGCTCGGCCGCCGAGGAACTGGAGATCGCGCAGGAATCGCTCAAGCTGCAAAATGAGCGCGTCGCGCTCACGAAGCGCCTGCGCGACGCGGGCCGCGGCAACCAGCCCGACGTGACGCGCGGCCAGACCCAGGCCAATACGATCGCCGCCGATATCCCGCGCTTCGAGGGACGCCGCCGCGTGGCCCAGTATCAGCTCGCCATGCTGCTCGCGCGCGCGCCCAAGGACCTGCCGCCCGCCGCGCTCGCGTGCAGCCGACTGCCCAGGCTCAAGCAGCCGATTCCCGTCGGCGACGGCGCCGGGCTCCTCAAGCGCCGCCCCGACGTGCGCGAGGCCGAACGCCAGCTCGCGGCGTCGACGGCGCGCATTGGCGTGGCGATCGCCGAGATGTACCCCGATGTCACGTTCGGCGCGGGCGTGGGCACGGTGGGCCTGACCAGCGACCTGTTCACCCCTGCGACCAATGCCTGGTCGTTCGGACCCCTGATCAGCTGGACCTTCCCGGTCAACGGCCAGCGCGACCGCGTGCGCGCCGCAGAGGCCGCGACGGGCGGCGCGCTCGCGCACTTCGACGGCGTGGTGCTCAACGCGCTGCGCGAAACGCAGTCGAGCCTCGCGACCTATGCCGCCGACGACCAGCGCGCCGACGCGCTGCGCACGGCCTACACGTCCGCGCAGCAGTCGGCGGACGAAACGCATCGTCTCTATGCGGCAGGCCGCGAAGCGTTCCTCTCCGACCTCGACGCCACGCGCACGCTCACCACTGTGCACGCGCAGGTCGCCGCAGCCGAAGGCCAGGTCGCGCTCGACCAGGTGCGGTTGTTCCTCGCGCTTGGCGGCGGCTGGGAAGGCAATCAGCAAACGCTGCAGCCGCAGGGGGCGCAAGGCACCCAGCCGGCACCGGCGGCACCGGCGGCCACCGCCGCGACTGCGCCCACGCCCGCGAATTAAAGGCGCCAGCCTCTCCTTCAGCGCGCCACGCCGCCTTGCGCGGCGTCGGCGCGCATCGACTTCTGCGGCTTCGCAAGCGCGCCGCGCACCTCGAAGCGCACGGTATCGGTCACACGCCCTTTCGCATCGACGAGTTCCAGCGTGTGCTTGCCCGGCCAGGGCAGCCACGCGACGCGCACGGCGCCACCCAACGCCTTGCCGTCCAGGCGCCAGCTCACGCGCGCGTTCGAGCCCGTGGCACGCTCGAACCAGACGCGCTGACGCTGCGCGGGAATGTCGGGATCGAGCGCGAAAATGGTGCCGTCCACGGGGCTGCCGATTTGCGCGGGCCCACGCGCGAGATCGGCTGCATTCGATGCCAGGCCCACTAGCGGCGTGGACGTGCCCGCGATGAACCACTCGTTGCGGGAAGGCTCCACGGTATTGGCGAACTGCACGCGCACGCGCTCGACGCCAGGCGGCGCGGCAGGCGCGACACTTGGCACGCGCCGATGCAGATAGCCGACGATGGCGGCCCACACCGGCGCCGCGCCGGTCACGCCCGAGACGTCCCACATGGGCGAACCATCGGCGTTGCCGACCCACACGCCCACCGTATAGCGCGACGTGAAGCCCACGGTCCAGTTGTCGCGCATGTCCTTGCTCGTGCCCGTCTTGACCGCGGAAAACATGCGGGTATCCAGCGGACTGTCGAAATCGAAGGTACGCGTGCGCGCATTGTTGTCGGCGAGGACGTCGGTGACGATGAACGCGGACTCGCGGCTGAATACCCGCTTTGACTTGCTACTTGATGCGGCCTGCCCAGACGCAGGCAATTCGGCGATCGGGCTCACGACGCCGCCATTGGCCAGCGCGCGATACGCGTTCGTGAGCGTGACGAGGCTCACATCCGCGCTGCCCAGCGCGAGACTGAAGCCGTAGTAGTCGCCTGCCTGCGTGAGCGGCAGGCCGAGCGCCGAGAGCGTCTTCGCGAATCGATGCGGCGTCACCATCACGAGCGTGCGCACGGCCGGCACGTTAAGCGACGAGCCGAGCGCGGTGCGCACGCTCACCCAGCCCTTGAAGCCCTTGTCGTAGTTCTGCGGCATGTAGAGGCCGCCGCCCGCCGCGAGATCGAGCGGGGCGTCGTCGAGCAGCGACGCGGTCGTCACGCGGCGCTCGTCGATGGCCTCGGCGTAAAGAAAGGGCTTGAGCGTCGAGCCCGCCTGGCGCAGCGCGAGCGCCGCGTCGACCTCGCGCGCCTTCGACAGGCCGCCTGACGACCCGACCCACGCGAGCACTTCGCCCGTTGCGTTGTCCAGCACGACGACCGCGCCGTCCTGCACGTTGCGCGGATGCGCGCGCGCATTGAGTTCGATGAGCGTGCGTGTGAGCGTGTCGCGCGCGTAGCGTTGCAGGTTCGCATCGAGCGTCGAGCGCACGCGCATGCCGGGCGCGGGATGCACGGCGTTCGCGATCTGGCGCGCAAAGTGGGGGGCCAGCTGCGGCGAGTTTTCGCTTCGCCCGTCAAACGAGAGATCGTCGGCGGCGATAGCCGGGCGCGCGAAGGCCATCTGCACGAAGGCATCGAGATTCGGGCAGCCGCCGTCGACGTTCGCTGCGCGCATGTCGCGCAGAATGCGGCACGCGCGCGTGGCGACCTTCGTATAAGGCGCGTTGGGCGCGCGGATCAGCGCGGCGGCGACAGCCGATTCGCGTTCGTCGAGCCCCGACGGCGCCTTGCCGAACAGCGTTTGCGAAAGCGCGGCAAGACCCACCGTCTCGCCTCGGAACGGCACGAGGTTCAAATACGCCTCGAGGATCTGGTCCTTGCGCCAGGTGCGTTCGAGCCGCAACGCGTCCACGGCTTGCACGGCCTTTTGCGCGAGCGAGCGCTGGCCCGAGTGCTTCGGGTCGTCGTCGAACAGGCCCGTGAGCTGCATCGTGACCGTGGATGCCCCGCGCGTGCGTGTACTCCACAGGTTCGCCCAGGCGGCGGCCGTCGCGCCGCGCCAGTCCACGCCGCTGTGCTCGTAGAATCGTTTGTCCTCCGAAACGATGATGGCCTCGCGCAGCGCCGGCGACACGTCGGCGAGCGCGACCCAGTCGCCGCGCCTCGCGGTGTGTTCCACCCGCGTGCGCTGCAACGGCGTGCCGTCGCGCGCCAGCAGAACCCAGTCGGAGCTTTTCCACTGGCCGCGCACGTCATCGAACGTCGGCAGTGCGAACGCGGGCCGCGGCAGCAGCACGAGGCACAGCGCGGCAACGCCGAGCGCCCCCGCAGCGCGATGCCGTAGCGCCAACGGGCCGCTCATGGCGCCGCCTTCACGACCACCGGTGCGTTCGGCGCGACGCCGAACGTGGCCGGCGCGTAGAGCGCCTCCACGCGCGTGGGCGGCAACCCGAAGGTGCCGACGTTGTTGAGCCGCGCCGTGTACTCCACCGAGATCTTGCCCTTCGGCAGAAACTCGTAGTAGGCACGATACCCGTCGAAGCCGCGCTCGATGAACGCGGGCCACGGACCGTTCTCGTGCTGCTTCTCGCCCTGCGTCGCCACGGCCGAATCGCGCCCGAGCCCGGAGCCCAGGATCGTCGCGCCCGCGGGAATCGGATCGTTGACGACGACCCACGTCATGTCGGTTTGGGCGTCGATGTCGAGGCGCACGCGTACGACGTCGCCGCGCGTGTACACGCCCTTCACCGCGGCGTCCACCGGCGTGATGGTCTTCGTGATGCGATAGCCCGCCGCGAACGGCGCGCGCAACGCGACCGCCGCGAGGCTTTCCACCGTGGCCCACGGCTTGCCGCTTCCTTCCTGCGTCAGCGTGAGCGTCGCCGCCGCGTTCTGCTTTGGCCATGCGAGCAGCGTGCTGCGCGCGGGCGCGTTGCGCGTCGCCGCCGTGGCTCCGCTGGCGCCCGATGGCGCTTGAGCCGCCGCTTGCGCCGCCGCGTTCCAGCCAACGATGCGAGACGTATCGCCGAGCTGGAGCTTCGTCGCGCCCGTCACCGGATCGTGCTCGAACACGCGCGAGAAGCGCTCGACCGCGAGCGAGCCGTATGCGTTCGCCGTCGTCGTGCTCCACGCGCCGTTGCGTTGCAGCGCGAGCAGGCCCGCCACGAGCCGCGGCATTTCTTCCTTCCACGCGGGGTTATCGACAAAGGCCAGCGCGAGGCGCGCCGCGTTGACCTCCGCGCCCGTCATGAGCCACCACAAGTCGTCTTCGGCGGCCGTGGAGAACGTCAGCTGCGTGCCCTGCCACGTGAGACGCGAGCGCAGGATCTGCTCGAGCTGCGCCAGTCTTTCCGCGCGATCCGGCACATCGCGCATGCGCGCGAGACTCTCCGCATAGTCGATCACCGCCGACGTAGGCCACTGGTTCGGCGCGATCTCGATCGAGCCGAACTGGCGTGCGTTCGCCGCGCCGTAGCGCGACAGCGCATCGATGGCGGCGAGCTTGCGCAGATCGAGATCGCGGCGCGGCGCCCACGCATTGCGCTCGATGCGGCCTTCCACGAAGCGCGTGAGGCCCTCCACCATCTTGCTGCGCAGGGCGTCGGGAAGCGCGAAGCGCGGGTCGAGCTTCGACGCCTCGTCGCTCACCGTGAGCAGATACGCGGTGAGCGCGGTGCTGCCGCGGCTCGCGCTGTCGTCGGCAGGCGGGAAGTAGTTCGCGAGGCCGTCGCGGTCCAGATAGACCGGCAGGCGCGCTAGCTCCGTCTGCCAGCGCGCCGCGTCCCGCAGGCCGATCGCTATCGACGTCTGCTGCTCGAGGCAGGAGTACGGGTAGCGCGTGAACCAGCGGCGCACGCCGGGCAGGCCGTCCGCGAGCTTCGGCTGCAGCGACACCGCAATGCCGCCGCGCACCACGCCTGCACGCGTCATGCTCGCGTTGGCCGGCGGCGCAACGGGAATCGAGAGCGTGCCGTCCACCTGCGCGAGCGTGGCCTGCTGCACCGTCACAGGGATCGCCGCGCTCACCTGCTGCGCGAGCTTCACCGCGTCGGCCGCATGCGCGCCGCCCTGCTCCGCCGCGCTCACGTTCCACGCGAGCGCGGGCCGTTCCGCTTCGGCGAGATCGTCGGGAACCGCGACCGTCCACGCAATCTCACGCGACGAATTGGGCGCGAGGTCCACGGTCTGCGCCGCAAGCGCGAGCGGCGGCACGTTTGGCGTGACCAGCACTTTCATCGCGCGCGGGGTCGTATTGCGCAGCGTGAACTGCGCGCGGAAGGTGTCGCCCTCGCGCACCTGCGGCGGCAAGCCGGAGATCAGCTGCAGGTCCTGCGTGCTCTCGATGGTCGCGCTGCCCGTGCCGAAGCGCGCCACCCCGCTCGCCGCAATCGCGACAATGCGAAAACGCGTGATCGAGTCGTTCAGCGGCACACTCACTTGCGCCTCGCCCTTCGCATCGAGCGTGACGCGCGGGTTCCAGTAGAGCAGCGTGTCGAAGAGTTCGCGCGTCGCGCCATGCCCGCCGCCGCCGCCCGCCGGCACCGCCTTGCGCCCGAAGTGCCGCCGCCCGACGATCTCCATTTGCGCCGTCGCCGTCTCGACGCCATAGGCGCGTTGCTGCAGCATGGCGTCGAGCAGATCCCAACTGCGGTTGGGCATGAGTTCGAGCAGTGCTTCATCCACGGCCGCCACGGCGATCTGCGTACCCGCGGGCACCGGCTGGCCGCCAGGAAGCTGCACGCGCAACTGGACGTGCGACGTCGCGCGGACCGCGTAGCGTTTCGCGTCGGGCGTCACGCTCACCGCGAGGCGGTGCGCCGCGTCGCCCACGCGGATTTGCGCGAGCCCGTAACGGAAAGCCGGCTTCGACAGATCGACGAGCGGCGTGGGCGCCTCGTACTGGCGGCCCTCGTACCAGAACGCGCGCGCCCATTCGAGCGGCGCTTTCCACCCCCAGGTGAAGAACGAATACCACGGCACTTCGTGAATGCGTCCACGCAGCGCGAGCACCGAAACGTAGACGTTGGGCCCCCACGTGTCGCTCACTTTCAACTCGATGGTCGGGTCGCGCCCGTCGAGTTGCACCACGTGCGTTTCGATGATGCCCTCGCGCTCCACGGCGACGAGCGCCGTCGCGAAGCGGAACGGCATACGCACCTGGAAGCGCGCGGTCTCGCCGGGTTCGTAGCTCGTCTTTTCGGGCAGCACGTCGATGCGGTCCGTGTTCTCGCTGCCGAACCAGAGTTCGTCTTCGCGCGTGACCCATACCGAGGTCGTGGCCGTGGAGGCATGACCATCGCCGTCGCGCGCCGTGGCCACGAGCTGGATGTTGCCCGCTTCCTTGAGCTTCGCGTCGCATGTGAGCAAGCCGTGATCGTCGCTCGTGCCGCTGCACAGCGTGCCGAGATCGCGCGTTTCCGTGTGGTTGTCGTAGGCGTAGAAACCGCCCACCATGCGTTTGCGCGAAGTCGTCGTGATCTTCGCCACGCCGCGCACTTCGAGCTTCACGCCCGCGTGCGGCTTGCCCTGCAGGTCGAGCGCGAGCGCGGTGACCGGCACCGTCCTGCCGACAGAGACCCAATGCCCCGACTTGATGCCCGCCACCACGGCAGCGGGCCAAAGCGTGGCCGCGCCGCTGATGGTCTGCACTTCGCCGTTCGGGTCAGCGAAGGTCGCTTCGAGCGCGAGGCGCTTCGGCGCGTCTACGGCCGGCAGGTTCTTCATCACGAGCGTGCCCGCACCGTTGCGGTCGAGCGTGAGCGGCTCCTTGTCGGCCACGAGCTTCGCGACCTCGTGGTCCTCCCGTGGGCCGCTATCCTCGTCTTCGGACGTGTTGTCGGCCTGGCTCGCGCTCACATACGGCGCGAAACTGAAATCGCCGTACGTGCTGGCGAACGACGGCGTCGTGTCCTTCACGAGCGCCGAAACCTGCACGGGCAGATTCGACGCCGCGCCGCCCGACACGTAATCGATCTGCACCGCCACGCTCGCCTGCGTGGCGGCGATGAGCGGCGAAGTCTTCTCGTTCTGCACGGCGATCGTGCCCTTGAGCACCGGCAAGCGGAAGGCTTCCACGCGGAAGCCGCCGCTGTCGTAGCTCATATGAATGGCGTCCGCGCTGTTGTCGGCTTCGTCGTTGCCGTCGCTTGCCGTGCTCGCGTTCGCGGCGCCGTCGTCGAGCGAGACGTCGTATTCGCCGAGCTTCGCTTCGGGCGGCAGCACGAAGGTCGAGTCCGCCGTATGGTCGGCTGCCCACTTGAGCGGCAGATGCCACGTCTGCCCGCTGCCGGCATGGCGTATCGTCACGCGCGTGGGGTACTGCTGCGGGAGTGCGAAGCCATGCATCGTCTGGGCGCGGATGAAGTGTTTCATCGACACCGTCTCGCCCGCGCGCAGCAGCGTGCGGTCGAACACGGTATGCGCGCGCACCGTGGGCTGCACGCTCGTGTCGGTCGGCACATTGAAGCGCCACGACTCGATGCCGCGATTCCAGTCCGATTGCACGAAGGCCATGTCGGGGCCCGTTTTCGGGTCGTCGATGCGCGCGGAAACGAACAGCCCGCTATAGCTGTTTTCGCCACAGTCGCGACGATTCGACAGCGGTCCGTCTATCATCAGGAGTCCATGGGAATCCGTCTTTCCCGTGGCGAGCGTCTCGCCATTGCAATCCGATACGTGCACGTCGGCACCTGCCACCGGCTCGCCCTTGTCGAGCGACGTGACCCACACCACGCTATTCTCGCGTCCCTGCTTGAAGTGCACCCCCAGATTGGTGACGAGCACGGCCGTGCGCACGTACATGGGCGCCGGCTTGCCGAGCAGGGAGGCCCCGAGTGAAGGTGAAGCGAGTTCGATCACGTAGAAGCCCGGCTTCGGCACGGGAATGCCCACCACTTCGAACGGCCGCAACGCCTTTGGGTCGGCCTTGGGCAGCGTGAGCGTCTCTACGCCGGGCCGGCCCTCGAGCAGCGAGAGCGAGCGCACGTCGATGATGCGCGCCTTCGCGTCGTCGTCCCCCTCGCCCGTCGTGCGCGGAATCACCACGGGCGACTTCGCGCGCGCGAGCAGCCCCGGCATCAGCTTGTCGATCGACGTTTCGCTCATGCCGAAATTGTCGAACTGGTCGACGAGGCGCATCCAGCGGCGCATGTCGGTGTCGGACTGCACAGCGACCTTCGCGAACTTCGCCTCGCCCGCGTTGAGCCCCTGCACGTGCAGGTCGGCTTCGACGTTGCGCAGCGTGACCGGCACGAGCGGCGGCGTGCCCGGCTCCGCATAGCGCTCGATGATGCCGAAGGTCGAGGACGGGAATTTCGCGAGCGGCGGCATCAGTGCGGTCGCCGTATGTAGCGGGAACAGATCGGCGTTCGCGAGCGCTCGCCCGCTTACGTCCTTGAGGCCGGCGGGTGCGGTGATCGTGAGCGTCGCGCGCTCGGGCAAGGGCGCCGAGAATGAGATCGAGCTGACTTCGTCGCTCTTGTCATCTGGGCGAAAAGTCGGCGCGACTTCCCCCTTCGGCCCTTGCAGACGGAACTTCTGCGCGTCGGCGCGCGCAATCGGCGCGCTCAGATCGATGCGCACGGGCCGCAGCGGCGTGCATGGCGCCTTCGCATTCTCGCGCTCGCAACTCATGCTCGCGGTGAACGGCTCGCGCACCGTGAAATCGAAGCGGCGCTCCACGTCGTTGGGCGTGCCGTTCGGTCCAAGCACGCCCTTGCCGTACACGAGCTGCATCTTCGCGCTGGAAGGCAGCGTTTGCTGGCAGGTGAGCGTCAGCACGCTCGCGCTGTCCTTTTCGAGCCGGAAATGTTTGAGCAGCGCCGCGCGCGTGGACGCATCGACAGGCTGCACCGGAATGCGGTTGCCGAGTCCACTCGACTCGCACCACACGTGTTCGCGCACGGAAGCCGGCGTGGCGGGGCCATTGAGTTTCAGCACGAATGCCTGGTTTTCCTCTATTTCGCCACCGTAGGGACGCACGCTCAGCGGGAACGGGCCGCCGGTGGAGAACGTGAAGCGGCGTACGCCGGTCACGGCGTTGCCCGCCTGCGATTTGAGAGCGTCGACGAGCGTGACGCTGCATTGCACGTCGGGCGGCAGATCGGCGGCGAAATCATACGCCCACGTTTTCCCGTCGATCCAGCGACCCTGGCCCGCGCCGGCAGCCGCGTTGCTGCATTGCAGGCGCGCGGGGTCCTTCGCATCGGGCGCGCCGAACGCCACCATCGCCTCGTCGAACTTCACCACCACCTGGCGCACCTGCGCCACGGTCCCCTGCGGCGACACGCTCACCGCGCGCGCGGCATAGGCGCGCCACGCCCACGCCATGCTCAAGCCCAGAACCAGGGCGAGCGCCAACGTCCCCCACCCGCGAGTTGTTCGTGTTATTCGCTGCATCGACCGGTCCTCGTTTGCGCGCGCGCCGCGTGGCCATTGCCGGGCGGCGTGCGGTGAATGGTACAGGGCGCCGCGCGCTCGCGCGCCGGGAATGGCCGGCCACGCGCACATGCGGGCGGCTCGCGAAGAACGCGAGCGCCGGCGCGCAGCTTGCCGCGAATCGGGAACTCGCGACATCGGAAAACGCTGAATTTGCGAACGCGCTAAGGCGAAGGAATGACCGCGGGGAAGAGGCTAGCCGGACTCGCGGACGCGAGCCGATGAGAGATCAGATGAAGGCGTAGTGAAGGTGCGCTAGTGACGGCTGCCGCACTTCGCGGCTCGCCATGGACCGCGAGCGGCCACCGGCCGCCCGCACGACATCGGACTACATGGCTTCGCGACACCGCGTCGCCGGCTGCGACTGGCAGAAGTTCGCGAACATTCCAGATCGGGCGGCTTCGATGTGCCGCCTGCGCAGGGGGAAAATGAATCAGCCCGCGATGCGCCTTGGCGCCATCGCGGGCTGACATTCATCATGCGACATGAATCGGCTTCCTACCGCCGCAAAACTCATTGTGCGTTGTACACCGGCGGCGAATAGCTGCTCACCGCGCCATCGGTACGCGCACCGCTTTGCGACGAGCCGCTCGTGGCCGGGCCATAGCCGGTTGCCTGCGCAACGGCCCCACCGCTTTGCGCGTTCACGCGCGCCTGCGCTCGTTGCAGATCATCGGGGTAATACAGGTCGTTCACCGAGGGACGATAACCCGCGGCTTCGAGCTGCCTCAGCTCACTACGCACCTGGGCACGCGTCACAGGACCATTGGTACCTTGCGACTGTGCAAACGAAATGGCCGGCACTGCAAGCACGGCAGCGATCGCAACGGCCTTGATGAGCGTTCTCATGACTAACCTCCAGTAACTTGATCGAATCGGTGCAGCGGCTTGTCTGCATCCGTTGAGTACAAGTCTAGGAACGTTGGCCTCGCGAATAAATGCTGCAAAAGCGAATTTACTATTCCCGCAGCGCACCTAATCGGCTTTCATTGCTCCAATGCATAAGCTTCTTTCTGGATGGAATATGGAACATGTGTGCAACGCACTGTGCCACTCTGATGCATGATAGGGGCTCTTCCGAATCTTCGATGAGGGGGCAGCAATGGCGACGTGGCAACCGGACCCGACCTTCTACCCGTCTGCGCGCATGGCAGGCGAAGCCCCGCCCGAGACACTGGCATACGTCGCCAGCTTCGACCCCACGCGCAGCGTGCCCGATTCGCTCGACGTGGTCGATCTGGACCCCCGTTCGCCGGAATTCGGGCGCATCGTGCATCGGCTCGCTATGCCCAACGTCGGCGACGAACTCCACCATTTCGGCTGGAATGCCTGCAGTTCGTGTCTGTGCCCCAATGCCCCCCACGCGCATACCGAGCGCCGCTATCTCGTCGTGCCCGGGCTGCGCTCCTCGCGCATCCATATTGTCGACACGAGGCCCGACGCGCGCCGCCCGCATATCGCACGCGTGCACGAGCCCGAGAGCGTCGCACAGCGCGCGGGCTACACGCGTCCGCACACCGTGCATTGCGGGCCGGATGGCATTTATGTGACGTCGCTTGCGAATGCGCAGGGCGAGGCGCCCGGCGGCGTCTTTCTGATGGACCACGAGAGTTTCGATATTCTCGGCCAGTGGGAGATCGACCGCGGCCCGCAACAGCTCGCCTACGACGGCTGGTGGCACCTCGGCTATGACACGCTCGTGACGAGCGAGTGGGGCCTGCCCGCGACCTTCGAGAACGGCCTCGTGCCCGAGGTCCTGCTGGGCGGCCAGTATGGCCATCGCCTGCACTTCTGGGATCTGCACACGCGCCAGCACAAGCAGGTGCTCGACTTCGGCGCGGAAAACCAGCTCGTGTTCGAGCTACGCCCCGCGCACAATCCCACGCGCCCCTACGGTTTCGTGAACTCCGTGATCAGCCTGAAGGACCTCTCGGCCTCGATCTGGCAGTGGTATCTCGACGGCGACCAGTGGGCCGCACGCAAGATCATCGAAATTCCGGCCGAGCCGGCCGATCCCGAGCATCTGCCGCCCATGCTCAAGGGATTTGCGGCCGTGCCGCCGCTCGTCACCGATATCGCGCTCTCGCTCGACGACCGCTTCCTCTACGCGGCTTGCTGGGGAACGGGCGATTTGCGCCAGTACGATGTGTCGGACCCCGAACATGCGCGCCTGACGGGTTGCGTGCGCATCGGCGGCATCGCGGCGCGCGCGGCGCATCCGTTTGCGCCCGGGCGCGCGCTCAACGGCGGCCCGCAAATGGTGGAAGTGAGCCGCGACGGCCGGCGCGTCTATTTCAGCAACTCGCTGTATGGTGCGATCGACGCGCAGTTCTATCCCGAAGGCATCGACGGCTGGATGGTGAAGCTCGACGCCGCGCCCGAAGGCGGCCTCGAATTCGACGAACGCTTCTTCGTCGACTGGCCGAAGTCGCACCGGCCGCACCAGATCCGGCTCGAAGGCGGTGATTGCTCATCCGATTCGTACTGCTACCCATAAGTGCGGGGCATGATATGGAGGAAGTCTTCGGCGCGCACTGGGGCGCCTGGGCAGCCGTGGTGGGCAGCGGCGTCTTTCACGGCGTGAATCCGGCGATGGGCTGGCTCTTCGCGACCGCGCTCGGGCTGCAGCGCGGCAGCCGCACGGCGCTGCTGCTCGCCTTGCCGCCCATCGCGCTCGGTCACGCCGCGTCCATTCTGCTGTTCACGAGTTCCACCGCGGCGCTGGGCGCGCACCTGCCGGGCGCCGCGCTGCATGGGTGCCTGGGCGCCCTGCTGATCGCGTGGGCCGCGTGGCAGCACGCGTATGGGCACCGGCACCGCGTGCGCGTGGGGATGACCGTGGGCTTTGCCGGGCTTGCGGCGTGGTCCGCGTTGATGGCCACGCTGCACGGCGCGGGACTCATGTTGATGCCCGCCATGCTGCCGCTGTGCGGTGGAGCGGGCGGCGCAGCGGGCCTTGCGAACCCGCTTGCGCTTTCGTTTGCGTTCACCGCGCTGCATACCGTCACGACGCTCGCCACCACGGCCGTCATTGCGCTGCTCGCCTACGAGTATCTCGGTCTTGGCGTGCTGCGGCGAGGCTGGATCAACTTCGACTGGCTCTGGCGCGGCGCGCTCGTGGCGACTGGCACGCTGATGATCGCGACGGCGTGAGCCCCCGGCTCAACTCCCCGCCGGATAGTCCGTGCCGAGGCTCAACTCGCGCCACGCCTCGATATCGGCAAGCGCCGCGCGCAAGCGGTTCGCCACTGCATCGACACCGAACGCGCCCAGCACGAGATGCCGCGGCGGCTTTTCGGCTTCCGTGATGCGTATCATCGCCTGCGCCGCGCGCACCGGATCGCCCGGCTGATGCCCGCTGCCTTGCGCCGTGCGCTGCATACGCGCGCCCGCCGTTTCGGCGTAGTCATCGACACGGCTCGCCGTTTGCACGAGCGAGCGGCCCGCCCAGTCCGTGCGAAACGGCCCCGGCTCCACGCAGGTCACCTTGATGCCGAGCGGGGCGACTTCCGCCAGCAGCGAATCGGAGAATCCCTCCACGGCGTGTTTCGAGGCCGCATAGTAGCCAGAACCCGGAAATCCCGCGAGCCCCGCCACCGACGTAATGTTGATGACGTGACCCTTGCGGCGCGCACGCATGCCCGGCAGCACCGCGCGCGTGAGCGTGAACAGGCCGAACGCGTTGGCATCGAACTGCGCACGGATCTCGCGCTCCTCGCCCTCCTCGATCGAACTCTGATAGCCGTAGCCCGCGTTGTTGACGAGCACGTCGATCGCGCCGAACTGCTTTTGCGCGGCCGCGACGGCGGCGTCGATTTGCGCAGCGTCGGTCACGTCGAGCGAGACGGGCAGCAGGCGATCGCCGGCCTCGGGCGCGAGATCGTCGAGCGACGCCTTGTTGCGCGCGGTCGCGACACAGCGCCAGCCGCGCGCGAGCACCGCGCGGGCCAACTCGCGGCCAAAGCCGGTCGAACAACCGGTCACGAACCAAACCGGCGACGCATTCGGGGAATCAACGGACATGGGAAGGCCTCCCGGAAGAAGGGGCAGACGAGGCTGCCGAAGACAGGGGCAAGCGGAAGATGGCGCCGCCGCACGAAGCAGGTCACGAAGAGGTCGCTGAGCCCGTTCGATCGCATGCGCAGCCTTCGATGATACCGGTCACGCGCGAACTCTGCTGGCACGCCCTTGAACCCGCGCCGCTGAACGCCGGCGCCGATTGCCCGAGCCATGTACCATACGGCGCCTGGTGCCCCGAATTTCAGCGCCACGAATCAACTGTCATTTGCCGGAGAAAAAACCCGATGTCCACCGTCACCACGCCCGCAAGCCCCGCTGCCGATCTCGCCGATGCCGTGCGCGCCCTCGAAGCGCGCTATGGCACGCCGTGGTCCGCGCCGCTGCCGGCCTGGAACGATACGCTCGACACGCTGCTCGCGCACCGCTCGGTGCGCAACTACGCGGACCGTCCGCTGCCCAATGGCACGCTCGAAACGCTGATCGCCGCGGCGCAGTCGGCCTCGACCTCGTCGAACCTGCAAACGTGGAGCGTGGTTGCCATCGAAAACCCCGAGCGCCGGGCGCGCCTCGCCGAGCTTGCCGGCGGCCAGTCGCACGTTCGCGCAGCGCCGCTCTTTCTCGTGTGGCTCGCGGACCTCTCGCGCCTCGAAGCGGCCGGCGCGCGTAGCGGGGCGAGCGTCGAAGGTCTGCATTACATGGAGACGCTGGTCGTCGGCATGATCGACGCGGCGCTCGCCGCGCAAAACGCCGTGATCGCACTAGAATCGCTCGGCATGAGCGCCGTGTATATCGGCGGCATCCGCAATCAGCCTGAGCAGGTGGCCGCAGAACTCGGTCTGCCGCCGCGCGTGCTCCCCGTGTTCGGCCTGTGCGTGGGCTATCCCGACGAAACACGCCCTGCGGATGTGAAGCCGCGCTTGCCGCAGGCGGTCGTGCTCCATCGCGAGCAATACGACGCGCCTTCGCAGCCGGCCGCGATTGCCCAGTACGACGAAGTCATGGGCGGCTTCCAGACCGCCCAGGGATTGAGCGCGGCGGGCTGGACCGTGCGTTCGCTCGCGCGCTGGCGCAGCCGCGAGTCGCTGCACGGCCGCGACCGCCTGCGCGACGCACTCGACGCGCTCGGCTTCGAGCTGCGCTAAACGCACCGGCACGCCGCGGGACATTTCAGGCAACGAAGCACGCACGCTACACAGGAGAGACGCAAATGAAAGTCGCCGTCATGGGCGCAGGCGCAGTAGGCTGCTTTTATGGCGGCATGCTCGCGCGCGCGGGACACGATGTCGTCTTGATCGGCCGGCCCCAGCATGTCGAGGCCATTACGCGCGACGGGCTGCGCCTCGAAGCGCAGCAGTTCGACGCGCGCATCGGCGCGCCGCATCTCACGGCCAGCACCGAAGCCGCCGCCGTGGCGGGCGCGGACCTCGTGCTGTTCTGCGTGAAGTCGACCGACACCGAAAGCGCGGGCGCCGCGATCAAACCGCATCTGGGCGCCGACACGCTCGTGCTCACGCTGCAGAACGGCGCGGATAACGCGGAACGTCTGCGCACCGTGATCCCGCAAGACGTGGCGGCCGCCGTGGTCTATGTCGCCACGGAGATGGCGGGGCCCGGCCACGTACGCCATCACGGCCGCGGCGAGCTGGTGATCGAGCCTTCGCGCGCGAGCGACGCGGTTGCGCGCACGCTCATCGAAGCGGGCGTGCCCACGGAAATCTCACCCAATGTGCGCGGCGCCCTCTGGGCGAAGCTGATCGTGAACTGCGCGTACAACGCGCTCTCGGCGATCACGCAATTACCTTATGGGCGTCTCGTGAAGGGTGCGGGCGTGAGCGACACGATGCGCGACATCGTCGGCGAATGCATGGCCGTCGCACAAGCCGACGGCGTGACGCTGCCGCCGGACATGGACAGCGCGGTGACGCGCATCGCGCAGACCATGCCGGGCCAATACTCGTCCACGGCGCAGGATCTCGCGCGCGGCAAGCTCAGCGAGATCGATCACCTCAACGGCTATGTCGTGCAGCGCGGCGCGGCGCTTGGCGTGCCCACGCCTGCGAACCGGATGCTGCAAACGCTCGTGCGGCTCATCGAGGACAAGGCGCGCGCGGCGATCTAGCGCGCGCCGGTCGCGCTGCCTCAGCGGTCGAACACGAGCAAGGTGGAGGTGGCGGATGCGTAGAGCTTGCCCTGCGCATCCGTGACGCTGCCCTCCGCGAAGGCCGCGCGGCGGCCGATGCTGAGCACGCGCCCTTCTGCGCGCACGACGCCGGTGTCGGCCGTCATGGGCCGGTGGTACGCGACCTTCAGCTCCAGCGTGGTATAGCCCTGATTTGCACTGAGCCGCGAGTGCGCGGCGCACCCGCACGCGGAATCGAGCAACGTGGCCGCATAACCGCCGTGCACTGTGCCGATGGGGTTGTACACATGCAGGCCGGGCGTGCCCTCGAATACGACGCGGCCCTCCTCGACTTCGACCAGCCTGAAGCCGAGTGTTTCGCCAATGGCCGGGCCACGGCTGCCGTGCAGCATGCGCTGCAATTGTTCGACGCCGGTCAGGCCGGCGGGCATTTCAGCAACGAGGTTCATCGAGGCGATCTCCGTTTATGGCGCGCGTCTGTTCGCGACTGTGCGCACCTGTGCGCACCTGTGCGATTCGCCATCGTAGCGCTTTTCGAACGATCGTGCTTATATTATCGCGAGCTACTCACGCGTTTCGATTCAGGCCTCGATTCATTGGAGCGGACGTTTCAATACGTCTCGAGATGCAGCCGCCCTTCCCGCTTGAGGCGCTCCCACAACGCCTCCCAGCCCATGCCGTGCTTTTCTGCAATCTCCTGAAGCGCCTGCAGCACGCCGTCTTCCATGCCCTTCAACCCGCAGACATAGACATGCGTGTTACCGTCCTTGAGCAGTTGCGCGACGTCCACAGCGCGCTCGCGCATGGCGTCCTGCACATAGCGGCGGGGCTGGCCCGGCGTGCGTGAGAAGGCGAGGTTCGTGTCGATGAAATCCTTTGGCAGATTCATCAGGGGTCCGAAGTAGGGCAACTCCTGCTGAGTGCGCGCGCCGAAAAAGAGCATGAGCTTGCCGGTCGCGCCCTTGAGCCTGCGGCGGCGGCGATATTCGGTCATCGCGCGCATGGGCGCGGAGCCGGTGCCCGTGCAGATCATCAGCAGATGCGAGTTCGGATGGTTCGGCATGAGGAAGGTATTGCCGAACGGCCCGATCACGGTCACCACGTCGCCCTTCTTCAGATCGCAGAGATAGTTCGAGCACACGCCGTCGGTTGCGTTGCCGCTGTGATCGCGCGTCACGCGCTTCACCGTGAGCGAAACGTTGTTGTAGCCGGGGCGCTCGCCGTCGCGTGGGCTCGCTATCGAATACTGGCGCGCGTGATTGGCCCGGCCTTCCGCGGTCGCACCGGGCGGCAGGATGCCGATAGACTGGCCTTCCAGCACCGGGAACGGCATGGCGCCGAAGTCGAGCACGATGTGATGGATGTCGCTTTCGGTGGCGTCGCCGGTGAGGCGATAGTTGCCGACCACGGTCGCCGTAGTGGGCGCCTTGTGCGTGTAGAGCTGGACATAGGGGCGCGCCGCCGACCACGGCGGCACGGTCGAGCCGCGCACCATGTCGGAGCCGCCGACGGGTGCATCGGCGGCATTCGGCGCCGCTTGCTCAACGCTCGCCCCATCGCCCGCTTCCGGCGCAACGACCGGCGTTCCCACCGATGGATTCTGCGCAGGCAGTTCATCCCACGTGTACTGCTCGTCAATGGTGTACGTCTCGGCCTTGAGCACGTTGCGCCAGTTGTCGATCGCGCCGGTCGGGCACGGCGGCACACACGCCATGCAGGCGTTGCAGACGTCGGCCTTCACCACATAGTTGGTGCCGTCGTGCGTGATCGCGTCGACAGGGCACGTTTCCTCGCACGTATTGCAGCGTATGCAGATTTCGGGATCGATCAGGTGTTGCCTGAGAATTTCCACGGGTAGCGGACCGTTCATGATTGTCTCCCGCCGCGGCGCGCGAACGCGTGGCTGCGCGCCGCCGCTCCCCTCAGTTAAAGCGCACGTATTCGAAATCGACGGGCTGCCGGTTGATGCCCATGGCCGGCGGCGCGATCCAGTTGGCGAACTTGCCCGGCTCGATCACGCGGCCCATGAGCGACGCCACGTAGGCGCGGTCTTCCGCGGTGGGCAGCCATTTCGCTTCGTTCGCGGCCCACTCGGTCTCGCCGATCACGCGGCCGTCCGGCGACACGCGCACGCCCGCGAACGTGCCGATCTGGCGGTTGAAGGCCTTGTGCGGCACGGTGAGGCGAACGTCGATGCCAGCCTTTTCGAGCACCTTGTTCCAGCGGTTCACGCCCGCAATCGAGTCCTTGATGTAGTCGTCGCGCAGCACTTCGTTCATGGCATTGAGCATCGGCACTTCGCGCTCCACGAGCTTGCCGTCCTGCACGTCGAGCAAGCGGTATTGCTGGCCTTCGAGCTGGTGGTCGTCGTCGCGTTTGATTTCTTCGTAGCGGCCCTTCAGGCCCGAGCTGTAGAAGGTCGCGGCATTCGACGAGTGGTCGGCGCCGAACAGGTCGATCGTCACCGAGTAGTGGAAATTCAGGTAACGCTGGATCGTTTCGAGGTCGATCACGCCCGCGGCGCGCAAGCGGTTCACGTCGCCGGTCTTCAGCTCGTTCATGACCTGCGCGGTGCGTTGCACGACGCGCGAGATGCCCGATTCGCCGACGAACATGTGATGCGCTTCTTCGGTCAACATGAATTTCGTCGTGCGCGCGAGCGGGTCGAAGCCGGATTCGGATAGCGCCGAAAGCTGGAACTTGCCGTCGCGGTCGGTGAAGTACGTGAACATGAAGAACGCCAGCCAGTCTGGCGTTTTCTCGTTGAACGCGCCGAGAATGCGCGGGTTGTCGTCGTCGCCCGAGCGGCGTTCCAGCAATGCTTCGGCTTCCTCACGACCATCGCGGCCGAAATAGCGATGCAGCAGATACACCATCGCCCACAGATGCCGGCCTTCCTCCACATTCACCTGGAACAGGTTGCGCAGGTCGTACATGGAGGGCGCGGTGAGGCCGAGATGGCGCTGCTGCTCAACGGAGGCGGGCTCCGTGTCGCCCTGCGTGACGATGATGCGGCGCAGGTTCGCGCGGTGCTCGCCCGGCACGTCCTGCCACGCCGCCTCGCCCTTTTGCGCGCCGAAATGGATCTTGCGATCCGCTTCGCCCGGCGTGAGGAAGATGCCCCAGCGATAGTCAGGCATCTTCACGTGGTCGAAGTGCGCCCAGCCGCCCGCGTCGACGCTCACCGCCGTGCGCAGATACACATCGTAGCCGTGCGAGCCGTGCGGGCCCATGTCGCCCCACCACGAGAGGAAGTTCGGCTGCCACTGTTCGAGGGCGCGCTGCAGCGCGCGGTCGTCGGCGAGGTTGACGTTGTTCGGGATCTTTTCGCCGTAGTTAATCGTAGAGTTGATCGTGGACATTGCGGTTCCTTGTGCAAACGCGGCGGCAGAGACGGTTATCAAACGCGGGCGACGTCGAACTGCGCCTTGCTGCCCTTGCCGTACACCTTGAGCGCGCCTTTCTCGCCCACGGCGTTGGGCCGGTTGAAGATCCAGTTCTGCCACGCGGAGAGCCGCCCGAAGATGCGCGTTTCCATGGTCTCCGGCCCGTTGAAGCGCAGATTCGCTTCCAGACCCGTGAGCGCGTCGGGCGACATGACCGCGCGCTCTTCCAGCGCGAGGCGGATTTCGTCGGCCCAGTCGATGTCGTCGGGCGAGGCCGTCACGAGGCCCAGGCGCTCCGCCTCGACCGGCTTGACTGCCTCGCCTATCTTCGCGCGTGCGGCATCGAGGGGTTCGGTTTCCTCATAGAAGCGCCGCGCGAGGCGCGATTGATGCGTAACCATCGGGTAGAGGCCGAAGTTCGCTTCCGAGAGCGTGATGGCCGGTTCTTCGTCTTCGTTCGCGGGTAGCGCGGCCATGTACGTGCGGTCCGCGGCGAACGCGAGTTCGGCGAAGGTGCCGGCGAAGCATGAGCCCGGCTCGATCAGCGCGAACAGCGAACGCGAAGAGACATCGATGCGCGCCAGCGTGCGGCGCAGCATGCCGATGGTCTCGCGCACGAACCAGTGGTCGCGGTGCGCGAGCAGCGCGGCGTCGGCCGCGAGCACGGTGCGCGCGTCGCCTGCGGTCTTGAGAATCCACGTGCCGATGTCGAGCTCGTTGGTGCGCATGGAGAGAATCGCGTCGTCCAGCTCGCGCGCGAACTGCAGCGGCCACCACGACGCACCGGCAGCGACGATCGATTCGATATCCGAAACAGGTGCCACGGCGGGCGCTTTCGCCGTGAACGTCGCGGTGCGCTTCGCGCGGTCGATCGAGACATCGACAGTGGCATAGCTCAGGCCGCCGTCGTGCTCCACGCGTTCGATGCGCGGGAGCGCAATGCCCTTGGCGTCTGCGGGACGATCGCTCGCGGCGGCCAGCTCGAGCGCGCGCGCCTGCACGGCCTGACCGAACTGATTCGGCTTCACGACTTCGTCCACGAGACGCCAGGCCTTCGCGCGTTCGCCGCGAATGCCTTCCACCACGGTGCAGAAGATATCGGCGCGGTCGTGGCGCACCTTGCGCTTGTCGGTTAGGCGCGTGAGGCCGCCCGTGCCAGGCAGCACGCCGAGCAGCGGCACTTCCGGCAGCGCCACCGACGACGACCGGTCGTCCACGAGCATGATCTCGTCACAGGCGAGCGCGAGTTCGTAGCCACCGCCGGCACACGCGCCGTTGACGGCCGCAACGAACTTCAGGCCCGAATGGCGCGACGAATCTTCCATGCCGTTGCGCGTTTCGTTGGTGAACTTGCAGAAGTTGACCTTCCAGGCGTGCGTGGAAAGGCCGAGCATGAAGATGTTGGCGCCCGAGCAGAACACACGGTCCTTCAGGCTGGTCAGCACAACGGTGCGCACTTCCGGATGCTCGAAACGGATGCGCTGGAGGGCATCGTGCAGTTCGATATCGACGCCGAGGTCGTACGAGTTCAGCTTCAGCTTGTAGCCGTCGCGAATGCCGCCGTCCTCGGCGATATCCATGCCGAGCGTCGCTACGGCGCCGTCGAACGAAAGCTTCCAGTGCCGGTATTGCGAGGGATCGGTGCGGTAATCGACCCGCTGCGGGGCGACGGCGGTTTCGGCTGCGGCCATGAGCGTCTCCTGTCTACACTTCGTTTCAATGAACGATAGTGCAATGGATTGCTTGTGTAAAGCATGCTAATGCATTTTAATGCATGAAAGGGGTAAACCCGCGATGCCGCAGCTCACACCCGCCGCTCACTCGATGCGGGGCGCCTCCGCGGCCAGCCGGGCGGCGAGCCGGTCACGCAGTTGCAGGTAGGCGTCGGCGAGCGTCTTTTCGCTGGTGTCGAAGGTCATGTCGGCGCGGCCATACAATTCGTTGCGGCCAGCCAGGATGCGCTTGAGGTCGTCCATCGCCTCGCTGTTACCGGAATTGCCCGACATGGGCCGAAGGTCGCCCTGCGCCACGACGCGGCGCATGTGCTCTTCGGGCGCGGCCTGCAGCCAGACGGTGAAGCAATGCGCGAGCAGCACATTGAACGTGGCGGGCTCGGAAACGAGGCCGCCCGGCGAGGCGATCACGGCGCGCGGGTGTTCCGCGATCACGGCCTCCAGCGCCCGGTGCTCGTAGCGGCGATAAGCGCTTGCGCCATAGAGTGAATGGATTTCCGAAGGTGGACAGCCCGCCAGCTGCTCGATCACCCGCGTCAGCTCGACGAACGGCACCTTCAGCTCCTGCGCGAGCATGCGCCCGAGCGTGGACTTGCCCGCGCCGCGCAGGCCGATGAGCGCAATGCGCTCGTTGCGGTGCGGGTCGGCGCTCGTTTGCGAGAACATCTCGGCGAGCGCCACGCGCGCACGCTGCAAGGCCGCCGGTTCGCGCCCCTGCAGCAACTCGCGGATCAGGAGCCATTCCGCCGACGAGGTCGTGACGTCGCCGAGCACCTCGGCGAGCGGGCAGTTCAGCGTGCTCGCGATCTGCCGCAGCACCAGCACGGAGGCGTTCCCCACGCCGGACTCCAGATTCGCCAGATGCCGCTCCGAGAGCCCGGTTTCCGCCGCCAGCGCCTTGCGCGTCATGCCGCGTCGCGCGCGCAGCATGCGTACGCGCTCGCCCATGGCGGTCAGGAACGGATCGCGTTCGGTGCGCTCGCCGCGCGAGGCGTCGTCGGCGGCTTCCGCTGGAAGCTCGGCAATGTAAGTTTGCTTCATCTTAGGAAATCCCTGAACCCGTGTTTATGTACTATAGTGCTTGACACGCACTTTGCTAACGGCTAATTTTCCGCGAAAAGGTTGATCGACGACACATCCGATCGAGACAGACTGAGCGGAGACAACACCGTGCCAATCCCAGCAGCGTCGCCGGAACATGCCGCGGCCGTGCCGCCGCCCGCGCTATTCAACTTCTCCACGCACCTGTTCTCGCTCAACGCCGCGCGCGCCGCGAAGACCGCTTATATCGACGACACGCTCACGCTGAGCTACGGCGAACTCGAAATGCAGGCCCGCCGCTTCGCGGCCGCCATGCGGGCGCTGGGCGTCCATACGGAAGAGCGCGTTCTGCTCGTGATGCTCGACACCGTCGAGCTGCCCATTGCGTTTCTCGGCGCGCTCTATGCCGGAATCGTGCCGGTAGTCGTCAATACTCTGCTCACGCCGGCCGACTATGTGTATATGCTCACGCACAGCCGCGCGCGCGTGGTGATCGCGTCGGGCGCGGTGCTGTCCACCGTGAGCGCAGCGCTGGCCGAAGCACAATGTGAGGACTGCCAGTTAATCGTTTCGCAGCCTGCTTCACAGTCGGTTCCGCATGAACCGCAAAGCGTCCTCGCCGATCTGCTCGCGCACGCCGAGCCTGCCCCGCGCCCCGCGCAAACGGGCTGTGACGACATCGCGTTCTGGCTCTACTCGTCGGGATCGACGGGCAAACCCAAAGGCACGGTGCATACGCACGCCAATCTCTACTGGACCGTCGAGACTTACGCGAAGCCCATTCTCGGCATACGCGAAAGCGACATCGTGTTTTCGGCGGCCAAGCTGTTCTTCGCCTACGGCCTCGGCAACGGCCTTTCGTTTCCACTCTCGGTAGGCGCGACCACGATCCTGATGGCCGAACGCCCCACCGCCAGTGCCGTATTCGCACGGCTCGTGCAGCATCGGCCGACGGTGTTCTACGGCGTGCCCACGCTGTACGCGAGCATGATGGCCTCGTCCAATCTCCCGGCACGCGCCGACGTCGCGCTGCGCGTGTGCACGTCCGCGGGCGAAGCGTTGCCGCGCGAACTGGGCGAGCGCTTCAGGGAGCACTTCGGCAGCGACATTCTCGACGGCCTCGGCTCCACGGAAATGCTGCACATCTTCCTCTCGAACCGGCCAGACGCGGTCGAATACGGCACCACCGGACGCCCCGTGCCCGGCTACGAAATCGAACTGCGCGACGAGACCGGTGCGCTCGTGCCCGATGGCGAAATCGGCGACCTCTTCATCCGCGGGCCGAGCGCGGCCGTGATGTACTGGTGCAATCGCGAGAAGTCGCGCGCGACCTTCCTCGGCGACTGGGTGAGGAGCGGCGACAAGTACCGGCGCCTGCCGGGCGGCGCCTATGTCTATGCGGGCCGCAGCGACGACATGCTCAAGGTGAGCGGCCAGTATGTTTCGCCCATCGAAGTGGAAATGGTGCTCATGCAGCACGACGCGGTGCTCGAAGCGGCCGTGATCGGCGTCGATCAGGGCGGGCTCGTGAAGACTTGCGCGTTCGTCGTCCTCAAGCAGTCGGCAGCGGAAACCTCGCACGACGCGTTGGCCGAGCAATTGAAGGCGTTCGTGAAAACGCGGCTCGCGCCGCACAAGTATCCGCGCGACATTCTGTTCGTCGACGATCTGCCAAAAACGGCGACCGGTAAGATCCAGCGTTTCCGCCTGCGTCAGCAGTTTCAGTCGTGACAGCGACACACGCCATGAACGAAAGCGAATTCGCCGATCTGCCCGCCACGTCCACGCGCGATGCACTGCGCATCGAATATCGCTGGATCGCCGCGGCCGCCAGCGATGCGCCGCTCGCCGTGTTCCTGCACGAAGGTCTCGGCTCGATCGCGATGTGGAGAGACTGGCCCGCCGATCTTTGCGAACGCCTCGGCATGCGCGGGCTCGTTTATTCGCGCCCGGGTTACGGCCGTTCCACACCGCGCGCGCAAGGCGTGAAATGGCCGGTCGATTTCATGTCGGCGCAGGCGCGCGATGTTCTGCCCGCTCTGCTCGACACGCTTGGCGTGAGCGCGGCCGAACGCGCGCGCATGTGGTTGATCGGTCATAGCGACGGCGCCTCCATCGCCCTGCTCTACGCCGCCGCTTTCCCCGCAGCCCTCGCAGGCGCGGTGGCGATTGCGCCGCACGTGTTCGTCGAAGACATTTCGGTCGACAGCATCGGCGAGGCGAAGGTTGCGTACGAAACGACCCGCCTGCGCGAAAAGCTCGCGCGCTATCACGACGATGTCGATTCCGCGTTCTACGGCTGGAACGATATCTGGCTCGATCCCGCCTTCCGGTCCTGGAACATCGTCGGCGAACTGGCGTCGATTCGCGCGCCGTTGCTCGCCGTGCAGGCGCTCGACGACCACTACGGCACCATGGCGCAAGTCGAGGCGATTGGCGCGGCCGTGCCGGGAGCGCGCGTCCACGCGCTCGCGCACGGCGGCCATTCTCCGCATCGCGATGCGCCACAGCCGCTGAACGACGCCGTCGAGCAATTCGTTTGCACACATCGGAAGCCCGCAAACTGAAGGCCGCACAGGCGGACCTCAGCGCCCCCGCAAGCCCCTTCTGCGCCCATCGAATGCCTCCAGACAGGGGCGGATCGATGCACCGCGCATAACATTCCCCCGCCGACGCAACACCGAGGCCCATCGAAGGCCAAACTAAGGACCAAACCCGCCTCATCGCTGCAATCCTTTGGTGATATTGTCTTTCTTTGCGGAGTGGAGACGGGGTCCGACCACGCGAACCCAACGGCGCAACGGGGCACCAAAAAAAGCGAGACGCAAGAAGACCGGCCGGATCACGCGCGCCGGCCAGAACGATGAGCGATTCCATCCTGATGAACGTTTCAAGAACCTCGGTGCGACTGAGGCGAGCCTGGGCGTCGATGCGTCCGCGCTTCGTGCGCGCCTTCGCGCCCGCGCTGCGCAACCTGCAATACGTGAAGCGCCGCATGCGGCCGCTCGCCGTAGTGGCGAGCGTAGGCTTCCCGCTTTACTACTACGTCTGGAAAGACCTCTTTCCTCAGCCGTATGAAAATCTCACGCTGCGCCTGATCGGCTCGTTGCTGTTCGTGCCGATCCTGGCGTTCGAGCGCTGGCCCGCCGCACTGAAAAAGCTGCTGCCGTGGTACTGGTACTTCTGCACGCTCTACGCACTGCCGTTCTTTTTTACGTTCATGCTGCTCAAGAATAACGGCAACGAAGTATGGGTGGAAAGCGCGCTGATCGCGGCGTTCGTGATGGTGCTGCTGCTCGACTGGCTCATGCTCGTGCTGCAGTTCCTCGTGGGCATCAGCCTCGCGGTGATCGCGTACTGCCTGACCACCTATCCCATCGTGCTCGGGCCGAACTACTTCACGCATCTGGCGATCTTTTCGTTTGCGGTGGCGATCGGCGCGGTGGCCAATTACGATCAGGACCGCATTCAGATCGAACAGGAGCGCGCCATGCTGGCCACGGCGGGCAGCGTGGCGCACGAACTGCGCACGCCGCTCGTGGCGATCCGTGTGGGCGCCGCCGGCCTCATGCGCTATTTGCCCGCGCTGCTCGACACCTATCAACTCGCCCAGCGCAGCCGCCTGCCCGTGCCCAAAATACGCGTGGCGCATCTGCATTCCCTGCAAGGCGTGGTAGGCCGCATTGAACAGGAAGCACTGCATTCGAATGCGATCATCGACATGCTGCTCGCCACCGCGCGCTTCACGGGCGGCAACATGCAAAACGCAACGTTGTGTTCGATCGTACATTGCGTGGAAACCGCGCTCGCGCGTTTTCCGTTTCGCGAAGGCGACCGGCGTCGGGTAATCTGCAACCTGCGCCCCGATTTCGAATTCCACGGATCTGAAATGCTTACCGTTCACGTGCTCTTCAATCTGCTCAAAAATGCCTTCCGGCACATGGGCAGCATCGAAGGTGCGCAGATTTCGATTCGTCTTGAATCAGGGCAACGGGCCAATCGGTTGATTTTCAGCGATACGGGCACCGGTATTTCCCCTGAGGTATTGCCGCACATCTTCACGCGCTTTTATACTTCGACAACCGCCACCGATGACGTGACGCTCGGAGCAGGAATCGGGCTGGCATTCTGCCGCGATGTCATGCAAGCGATGGGTGGAGCAATCACCTGCTCTTCCGTAAAAGGCGAATACACCGAGTTCGTTTTGACATTCCCTGCGCCATGACGAAAGCCATTCAGCCGTTCTCCTATCCGACCACCGTCGCCTTCGTCGACGACAGCGCCGCGTTCCTTTCGAACCTGAGCCTGCAACTCGACCCCGACCTGGCCTTCCGCCTGTTCAGTTCGCCCTCTGAGGCGCTGAAATTTCTCAATGGCCGTACGCCGCACGACCGCGCGGCGGAGCCTATCTTCAGCCCCTATCTGGACCGTACTGAAGAAAACGATGCGCACCAGGTCATCGCCATGCGCGTCGACGCGATACGTAGTCTGGTACATAACGCTTCGCGCTTCGAGTCGGTTTCGGTCGTGGTGGTCGATTACGACATGCCCGAACTCAACGGCATGGAGTTTTGCCGCCGCATTACCGACCCGTCGATCAGAAAAATCGTGCTGACCGGCAAAGCCGACGAGCACGTGGCCGTGAAGAGCTTCAACGAAGGGCTGATCGACCGCTTCATCCGCAAGCACGAAGTCGATGCGGTGGAAACGCTGAACCAGGCGATCGACGATATGCAGCGCGCGTATTTCGACCGCTGCTGCAGCACGGTGCTCGACGCACTCGCCGTTTCCGAATATGCATTCCTCAAGGATCATGCGCTCGCCGCGCACGTGAAGGGCATTGCCGATTCATTGGGCATCGTCGAGCACTATCTCTCGTACCAACCGCACGGACTCCTGATGTTCGACGGTGTCGGCACCGCGTATCTGCTCGTCATTCACACCGACGAATCGCTGCGCGGCGTGCGCGAGATCGCCGTCGAACAAGGTGCGCCCACAAGCTTCCTCGCGGAGCTCGATAGCCGTCGCAGCCTGCCTTATTTCTGGCGCACGGAAGGCTATTACCCGTCACAGTGCGCGGAATGGCAGACGTATATGCACCCCGCATCGGAATTTCACGGCGACCGCCGCTATCTCTACGCAGTCGTGAAGAAGCCGGCGGGGCTCGCGCTCGACAACGTGCTGCCCTACGACCGGCATCTCGACCAGCTGGACCGCGAGATCCAGGCGGCGTGGGACTCGCCCTGATAATCGGGTGCGCCCCACGCTATCTCTGCCTCGACGCCACCTCAACCGCGCGCGGTTCAGGCCGCCACGGCCACCATCGGCATGTTCACCACGGCCTGCGGCAGACGTACGCGCGCACGGCCCGCGTTGCGTTCGTTGCGGCGCGTGGACGGCCAGTTCCACATCTGCACCTCGTCGCGAATCTCCGCGCACACTTCGACGAGGCGCTCCAGTTCCTCCTCGCACAGCGCCGCATTGAGCGAGAGCCGCACGAGCGAGCGGTTCTGCGCCGTGGCGGGCGCACAGAACACCGAACCGAAAATGCCGCGCGCTTCGAGCGCGTCGCGCAGTACGATCGTCTGCGGCTCCGGCCCGGCTTCGAGCGCGATGATCTGCGTTTCGCTGCCGTTCAGGTTGTAGCCAAGTTCGGCCAGCCGTGAGCGCACGTACCGCGCGTTGGCCGCGACGCGCGCGCGCCGCCAGTCTTCGCGCTCGATCACGTCGAGCGTGGCCGCGAGACCCGCCGTTTCGTGCGGCAGCAGCGTCGAGCTGAAAATGGCGGGCAGCGCCTCGCACTTGAAGTACTCCTGGAAACGGCGCGAACAGCTGATGATGCCCGCGCGCCCGGCAAACGCCTTCGCAAGACTCGCGGTGCGGAAATGCACGCGGTCGATGAGCCCGAGCTCGGCCACCATGCCCGCACCGTGCGGGCCGTGCGTGCCGAGCGAGTGCGATTCGTCGACGACCAGCACGCAGTCGTGCTCGGCGCACACCTCGGCGATCGCCGCGAGCGGCGCCACGCTGCCGTTGGTGCTGTACACCGAATCGACGATCACGATCCCGGCCCCGTAGCGCTGGATGCGCTGCTCGAGGTGATCGACATCGTTGTGGAAGAAACTGATCGCACGCGCGCCGGCGCTGCGGATGCCTTCCCACAGCGACATATGCGCCATCATGTCGACGTACACCGGCGTCTGCGCATTGGCGATCGACTGGATCAGTCCCGTATTCGCGGCAAAACCCGACTGGCACAACACACTCGCTTCGGCCCCCATGTATGACGCGAAGCGGTCTTCGAGCGCGAGTTGCGGGCAGTCGTCGCCGTGCAGGAATACACCCGACATCAGGAGCCCGTTGCCCTCCGAGCGGATACTCATGCACATTGCATCGAGAATCTCGGGATGGCGCGCAATCGAAAGGTAGTCGTTACTCGAAAGGTGCAAGGCATCCGCATCGGCAACACGGCCCTTCATGATGTGGCCCCCGGCCCAGCTTTCCTGCACGCGCTCGGTGTAGTAGCGATCGACACGTGCGGCGAGGAATGCGGGCAATGCCGCGTCGTTGTTATATGCGTTACGCCAGTTGCTGCCAACTTTCATCTCAGGCTCCTTGTGGTTAAAGGCCGGCCCCGGAGGCGACTTGTCTGGTCAGGAAGGATTCCGAAAGGCAGGCCCGTAATGTGCCCGCAGCGAAACGACACGCGCGATGAGGCCTGACGTGCGCATTCCGGCAGCGGACTTTTGAATGTGGGTGATGCAATGACTGGCGAGCGCGTGAGTCGCGGCGCGCGGCGGGGAGCGGTCACGGCCGGCGGCGCCAGAGCGCGCTTGAGAGCGGAGCGAATTCGAAAACCAATGCGGGCGCGGGGCGCCGGGAGCAGGCGCCTTCATATCCGCACGAATCCCGCTTCGCGTGATCGCCACTGGTTACAAGGGAAGAAACGCCCGCCCGAAAATTTTTGAGGCGCGCCACGCAGGCCACCTGGACCATGCACGTCATGCAGCGAAAGCGCCTTCACGCTGCACGCAACGTCAGTCGCGCCATTGATAATTATCGTTTAAAAACAGCGCTGTTAAGGCCTTCGCAGTGCGCAACTATGCGTAGCGCATGGAGTTTCGATAAGGTTTGCCCATCGCGCCGCGCATGAGCGCGAGCGTTGATTCACCACGCATAGATTGCGCGAAGGAGACCGACAGGATCGTCAGATGGCCACAACGCGGTCGCGCCCGCGTGACTTGGCGACATAGAGCGCGGCGTCGGCGCGCGCCATCAACGTGGCGAGCGAGTCTTGCGCCTGGAGTTCATCCAAGCCGGCGCTGAACGTCAGGCCGTCGTGGGCCTCCTGGCCCGATTCGCGGGCGTGAGCGTCGGCGCTGCGGCGCACGGAGAGCGTCAGCACGCGCAGTTCATCGAGACGCGTCACGACATCGTCGCGGCTCATGCCCACAAAGAGCAACGCGAACTCCTCGCCGCCGAGGCGGCCAAACACGTCCTCCGCACGCACGCCGCCCTTCACGACGCGGCAGAACTGCGCGAGCACGCGGTCGCCTGTGGCGTGCCCGTAGCGGTCGTTGATCGACTTGAAGTGATCGATATCGACAATCGCGAACGCGACCCGCTGACCCTTCTCGCGCGCAGCTTCGAGCGACGCGTTCGCCTGGGCGAGAAAGGCGCGACGCGTGAGCGCGCCGGTCAGCTCGTCCTGGTTCGCGAGGCGTTCGAGCCGTTCGGCCATGCGATCGTGCGCGAGCAGAACCATGCCGATCGAAAGCGAAGGCAACACGAGAATGCCGAGTGCGAGCCATGCGACGTTGAGCGGCGTGAAGTCGAGCAGCCCGTACTGCTTCACGAAGCCGCTGCCGTACATCACCCCGCGCAGCGCGTGCGCGAACGCGCCCAGCCAGGCGGCCAGGGTCACGAACCGGTAGCTGTACACGGGGCGCTCAGGCGGGCGGCAACGCAGTGAGAGCCAGCCGAGCGACGCGTAGATGGCCGCATGAAATGCGGAGACGACGGCCACGCGCGCGCCGAGACTGGGCGTCACCCAATACCACCACACAATACCCGTTGCTAGCGCAACGGTTCCCGCGTAGGCGAGCGGCACACGCGGCTTGAGCCCGAAGAACTGGCGGCAGCCCTCGAGCAGGCGCACCACGGCGAGCGCCAGCAAGGTATTCGAAACGAACACGGTGAGGAAGGGCAAGCCAAGCCGTTGCAGGCCCGCAAGCAGGAGCGCGACGCTCGCCATCAAATAGGCGCCGATCCACCGCCCTGCGCCGGGAATACCCGCAGGCCGCAGCGAGCCGAGAATGGCCAGGCTCATGATGCTCGAAAGCACCGTGACGAGAAGGATATTGACCGGATCTAGCATGTACGGCGTGGTCTGAAGATATGCCTGAGTTTACGGCATCAATTTGAAAAACATTCGCCCTGCCCCCGTGTAGAGGGTTTATTCAAAACCGGATGGCTGGCCGGCCGAAGCGCGGCTGTGACCCGGCGTAGTCAGACAAAACCCTGAATCCTCCCGACTCTATCTGGACTACGAATCGTAACTTTCTCGCGGCAAGCAGGAAAAACCCGCCGCGCCCTCCCGGCGCTTGACGAACGCCCCAAAGCACCGCGACCATGCATGAGACGCCACGACGTAACAGGAGCCATGTCATGACCCAACATGCGTTGTACGTCGAGCTGCACGCGCAGCCCGGCAAGGAAGAGGAACTGGCGGCATTTCTCGCGAGCGCGAAGCCGCTGGTCGATGCAGAGCCCGGCACGCCGGCCTGGTTCGGCGTGCGCTTCGACGCCACGACGTTTGCGATCTTCGATGCATTCGACGACGAAGCCGGCCGCAACGCGCATCTGAACGGCCAGGTGGCCGCGGCATTGATGGCGCGCGCGGGCGACCTGCTGGCCGCGCCGCCCCAGATCCGCCGCGCCGACGTGCTCGCCGACAAGCTTCCCGCCTGAACGGCCGCCAGATTGCCCAGGCGAACGTGCGCGCGTCCACGTCCTTGCCTGCCCGTAAATCGCGCACGCACAGGTAAAAGGCGCCAGGAATGGCATCTGCGGGAGGGGTCGTGATCTTCGAAGGAGAAGCCGATGAAGCCTGCTTCCGCTTGCGAGGCAACACGAGCTCACACCCCAGACCAGGCGCGTTCGAGCGCACAGGCGCTGAGCGAGCGCGTGCTGCACGCCCTCGAACGCGTCACCTGGCCCGCGCACCCCACCACGCTGATCGAAAGCGCCGAGCGCAGCGGCGCGCCGCGCGACGTGATCGACGCCCTGCGCCACCTGCCCGACGAGGCGTTCGGCAGCTTTCCCGAAGTCTCGGCGCTCATCGTCGCGGCGCGACTGGGCGCGCACGACTCCGCCGCCCAACGGGGCACGGCGACGCCAGGATGACGACCGAAACCGAAACGATGCCGATCGCGGAGCTCGATTGCGCGGCACGGGAACAGAAATTGCGCTTTGCGGGACGGCCGTCGGACATCCTCGGCCCGTCGCGACGCGATCGCGAAGAACAAAGGCACAGCCGCCACGATCGGCCGGGCCGCTCACGCAAGAAACGTATGGCAACCGTATTACTAGTCGACGACGACAGCAACGCGCTCGATGCGCTCAAGGAACTGGTCGGGCAGGAAGGTTATCGGGTCAGAACCGCCGCAGACGGTTCGGATGCACTGCAAAGCGCGCTCGCCGACCCTCCCGATGTCGTGATCTCCGACTGCATGATGCCGCGCATGGACGGTCTCTCCCTCATGCGTGAAATGAGGCGCAGCAGCAAGCTCGCGGGCGTGCCGCTCGTGCTCGTCTCCGCGCTCGTCGCCCTGCCCCCCGACGCCGACGTCGTGGGCTTCCTGCGCAAGCCCTTCGCGGTTTCGCAACTGCTCGACATCCTCCACCGGGTCGCCACGCCCTGACAAGCTCGAGCCTCCTGCCGCCTGCATCGCATGAACGATTTACATCATCGTTGTAGCGACTGGCGCGACTCCGGGGCGAGCAACGCGACCATTCGTGGACGTTTCCTGATTCGGGATCCTGACCGGTTCCCGATCGACAGCCGAGGCACGCCGCGGCATGACCGATGCTGTGGAATCCGAGTGGCCGGTCCATTTCGGGCCGGCATGGGATCGAACCCTCATGCCGCACCGCGCCGTGATGCGATGCGCATATCCAAGGGAGGTCGAAATGAGCGAATACGCAGGCCGCTCGCACGACGAGCGCGTGGCGCAACGCAAGCGCGAGAAGAAGGGGGCCACGGAGCCGCCGGGCGGCGATATGGCCGTGCACGGCACCGAGCCCGACGCCACCCACAGCAGCGGCGAACTCTCGGAGCAAGGCAAGGAAGTGTGGCGCAAAGGCGCGGGCCTGGACGGCGGCGGAAAGAGCAACTGAATCTTCCTTCACGCCACCTCGGCCGCCATGGCGCATGGTTGCGCCCTCAACTTCTGCAATTTTCTGGATAACCGGCGCGCGCCGCGCGCGGGAGACCCCCGGCGTGCGTGTTTCATCATGAACAAGGAGAACATCATGGCCTACTCGCAAACCCCAATCGGTTCAGCGTCGCCCGGCGGCGAAGGCGCACGCGACGGTGCACGTATCGTCGGCCGCGACCAGGCGGCCAAGCGTGGCCCCGGCCCCGACGTGATGGCGGCCAGTACGCTGGACGGCGACCGCGTGCTGAGTTCGGACGGCGACGAAGTCGGCAAGGTCAAGGAGATCATGCTCGACGTGGAAAGCGGCTGCGTTGCCTACATGGTGATGTCGAGCGGCGGCTTTCTCGGCATTGGCGACAAGCTGCTCGCGGTGCCGTGGAGTGCCCTCACGCTCGACGCGGCACGCAAATGTTTCGTCATCGCACTCAATTCCGAGCGCGTGAAGAACGCGCCGGGTTTCGATAGACACGAGTGGCCTTCGATGGCCGATCGCACCTGGGCTAGCTCCGTGCACCAGTACTACGGCCGGGAACCGTACTGGAGCGACGACGCCGCGAGCCTGCCGCTGGACGAGCCGGGGCGCGAGCCGCCGGAGGCCGGCGGCGTGAAGCTCTGACGAGCGCGCACGCGCATCCACAACCGTTCATCGGGCGCCCGCGGCGGCGCCAACGTGTCATGCTAATGGTCGCGAGCACAACGACAACAACGCGAACACACCATGACTTCGATGGACCGCCGTGATTTCCTTCGCGCCGCCGCCGCGGGCGCGGCGCTCAGCCTGGCTTCGCCCGCCATCCAGCGGGCACTGGCCATTCCTGCAAACAACGCAACCGGAACGATTGAAGACGTGCAGCATATCGTCGTCTTCATGCAGGAAAACCGCGCGTTCGACCACTACTTCGGCACGCTGCCCGGGGTGCGCGGCTTCTCGGACCGCATCACGATTCCTCTGCCCGACGGCGCCGACGTCTGGCAACAGAGCGACGGCACACGCACGCTGCTGCCGTTCTACCTCGACAGCCGCAAGGGCAACGCGTTGCTCGCGGGTGGCGCGCACAACTGGGCCGACGCCCACGAGGCCTGGGACCATGGCCGCATGACGCATTGGCCCAAGTTCAAGGGCGACGCGTCGATGGGCTATTTTCACGCCTCCGACCTGCCGTTTCATTTCGCGCTCGCCAACGCCTTCACGATCTGCGACGCCTACTATTGCTCGCTGCACGGCGGCACCAATTCGAACCGGCTCTTTCTGTTCACCGGCACGAACGGCCCCACGGCCTCGCCTTATGCCGTGGTCGACAACAATGGCTGGGACAACATCGGCGCGCCATCCACGGGTCTGAAATGGACCACCTATCCCGAACGCCTGCAGGCCGCAGGCGTGACGTGGAAGGTGTACGAAAACCAGCCCGATAACTACACGGACAATCCGCTCGTCGGGTTCGCGAGCTATCGCAAGGTTCTCGAGGCGATCGAAGGCTCGCCCAACGTGCCGTGGAGCCAGGCGCTCGACGCACGCGAGCCGCTCTATAAGGGCGTCGGCAATACGATGCCCGATGGCGGCTTCCTGCAGGCGCTCAATGACGACATTGCGGCGAACCAGTTGCCTCAGGTGAGCTGGATCATTGCGCCGCAGGCCTATTCCGAACACCCCGCCGTTTCGACGCCAGGCCAGGGCGCGTACTACCTGCAGAAGCTGCTCGAAGCGCTGACGCGCAACCCGGACATCTGGAGCAAGACCGTGCTCTTCGTGAATTTCGACGAGAACGATTGCTTCTTCGATCACATGCCGCCGCCTTGCCCGCCCTCGCCCGTCAAGGACGGCAAGTACGCAGGCAAATCCACGGCCACTACGCGCCACGAATACTTCACCATGCGGAACCCTCCCGGCGACGGCAAGCCGGTCGCGCCAGACGGCTTGCCGTTCGGGCCCGGGCCGCGCGTGCCGATGATCGTCGTCTCGCCGTGGAGCACCGGCGGCTATGTAAACTCCGAAGTCTTCGATCACACGTCGGTGCTGCGCTTCATCGAAACGCGCTTCGGCGTGCGCGAACCGAATATCAGCCCGTGGCGGCGTGCGGTATTCGGCGATCTCACCTCGGCATTCAACTTCAGCACACCGAACGAAAAGCCCGTGCAGGCGTTTTCCACGCCGTCGAAGGGGGAGGCAGATGCGTTGAACAAGCAACAGAACGCGCTCAAGCCCGTGCCCGTGCCACAGCCCGACACGCAGACCATGCCGCAGCAGGCGCGCGGGGCGCGGCCCTCGCGCGCCCTGCCGTACCGCCTCAACGTGGATGCGAGCGTCGACGGGCATCATCACAAGGTTCAACTGGAGTTCGGCAACGAAGGGAAAGCCGGCGCCGTCTTTCACGTGTACGACACGCTTCATCTCGACAGGTCGCCGCGCCGCTACACCGTCGAAGCCGGCAAGACACTGCGCGACACGTGGACGCCCACCGCCGCCGACGGTGGTGCGTACCGCCTGTGGGTGCTTGGCCCGAACGGCTTTCATCGTGCCTTCGAGGGCAACGTGCGTGCGGCGGCGCATGGCCCCAATCCCGAAGTGCGCGTGCGCTACGACACCGCTAGCAATGCACTCGAGTTGAGCATCGCGAATCGCGCGAGCGCGGCTTCGAACGTGAGCGTGGCGGCCAATGCCTACCGCAGCGACGGGCCCCGGACTTACGCGTTGCGCGCAGGCGAACAGGTGCAGTCGAACTTGGCGCTCGCGGATTCGGGCGGCTGGTACGACTTCACGCTGAGCGCGGAGAACGGCGTGATCCGGCGCTTCGCGGGTCGTGTAGAAACCGGCAAGGACAGCGTGAGCGATCCAGCAATGGGTGAGTGAGGCGCCTGAGAAACATCAAGAGCGCCCGCGCAGTACACTGCCCGTTCCCTTCACGATGGCCGCGCGCGACGCTGCGTCCGGAACGTTCAACACGCGTTCAATGCGCGTTCGGAAGCTTGGCCAGCCTTACCCTCAAGGAGCCCGCATGAAAATCGATCTGACTGGAAAACTCGCGCTCGTCACCGGCTCGGCTGCGGGCATCGGTCTTGCCGCGGCCAAAGGCCTCGCGCTCGCGGGCGCCGACGTGATCGTCAGCAGCCGTCACACCGAAAACGTGCACGAAGCCGAGGCTGCACTGCGTACCGCTGCGCCCGGCGCGCGGGTGCAGGGCTTCGTCGGCGATCTTTCCAGTGCGCAGGGATGCGACGCGCTCGTGAAGGCGCATCCGCAGGTGGACATTCTCGTGAACAATCTCGGCGTGTTTCAGCAGCAGGACTTCTTCGAGATTCCCGACGCCGAGTGGCTGCGTTTCTTCGAAACGAATGTGATGTCGGGCGTACGTCTCTCGCGCGCCTATGCGAATGCCATGGCCAAGCGCGGCTGGGGGCGCATCGTGTTCATCTCGTCGGAATCGGGCTTGAACATTCCCGCCGACATGATCCACTACGGCATGACGAAAACCGCGCAACTCGCGCTCGCACGCGGCCTCGCCAAGCGACTTGCGGGTACGGGCGTCACGGTCAATTCGGTGCTGCCGGGCCCGACACTCTCCGACGGCGTGACGCACATGCTCAAGGACGAAGTGGCCGCTTCGGGCAAAACCGTCGAGGAAGTCGCCGCGCAGTTCGTGCAGACGCATCGCGCCTCTTCCATCATCCGGCGCGCGGCGAGCGTGGAGGAAGTGGCGAACATGATCGTCTACGCGTGCTCGAAAGAGGCTTCCGCAACCACGGGCGCGGCCTTGCGCGTGGACGGCGGCGTGGTGGATACCATCGCGTGATGCCCCCGGCTGCAAGCCTGCTTGTTTAATTCGCAATACGACTGACAGGAAGGCGGCCGTCGAATACAAAAATGCAGCCCGCGTGGGCGGGCTGCGATTCGGCTGCAACCAGCGTGGCTCGCGAATTAGCCCCTTCTCACGACGCCAAGCAGCAACGTGACGAGGAAAATCACGAGGAAGATGAAGAACAGGATCTTGGCGATCGATGCCGCACCCGCCGCGATGCCGCCAAAACCGAACACGGCCGCGATGATCGCGATGATAAAGAAAATGACAGCGTATTGAAGCATGACGTCCTCCTGCATCCGTTGCAAACCGGCTCAAGGGTGGTCGCCGCGCCCCGGCGCCGCGTGCGGTCGCCTGATGCCCGGCATCTGGGTTGAGCAGGACGGATCTACGTGCCCGCCCCTGCAGGATCATTACAGCAAGCGCGGTGCCCGAGACCGGGCAGGTGTCCCCGGAAATCGTGTGACGGAATGACGTCGGAAGGATGTTGGCAAACACGCGCCGCTGGTAACGCGCGCGCCGTGATGCGTCACGCCACTTGCGGATGCCAGCCGGCGCGCTGGAACGCCGTGGCGAAGAAGAGCACCTGGTAGCGGATCGAGTTCGACCAATAGGACCACGTATGGCCACCTGGACGTTCCGCGTAATCGTGAGGCACGCCTAATTCAACGAGCTTTTCATGCAGCGTCCGATTCGACTGCACGAAGAAGTCGCTCACGCCGCAGTCGATGGTGAGCGCGATATGGGCGCGCTCGAAGTCCTGCGCGCTATCCACGATCGCATTGCTGTTCCAGAACGACGCGTGCCTCGCGGGATCGCCGAATACGTGATCGATGCCCGGCTCGTCTTCGCAGTTGCGCGGATCGACCGCGCCGCTAATGCTGCCGGCCGCACCGAACGTCTCCTGCCGGTCCAGCGCGATGCGCAGCGCGCCGAAACCGCCCATGCTCAAACCCGTGATCGCGCGCGCCTCGCGCGTGGCGATCGTGCGGAAATGCGTGTCGATATACGACACGACCTCGCTGCCCACATACGTCTCATAGCGACTGCTCCGATCGAACGGGCTGTCGATATACCAGCTCTCGTGACCGCCGTCCGGCATCACGAGCACCACGTGATAACGGTCGGCGAGTTTGCCGATGCGGGTGTTGGAGGTCCAGTCGGCATAGCTGCCGCCCGAGCCGTGCAGCACGTAGATCACCGGAAAGCGCGCGGCGTGGTTGCCGCGCGCGTAGTCGTCGGGCAAGACCACGGTCGCGTCGAACGAGCGCTGCATCGCGGCGCTGGGGATCGAAACGATACGCGTCTGGTAGGCCCAGACGGGAGCACTGAGAAGCAGCGCCAGAACGAACCAGCATGCGCGGACAATAGCCATGAGAAGTCGCTCTTGTGTTGACTGCCACGAAAGACAACTGCTTTCGTGGACTCTAACAAGAGCCACTTACAGCCAAATTTCAGCGTGCCATACGAATGGTTGGCGAGCGTGTGGGAGCCCACATGATGGGAGATCAAACCCCGCACGCCGCATTTTCGAGAGAGCCCTCTATCTCACTGAGTCCGCTGCGCAGACTCCGCTGCGCAGGCCAACGATCAATCGCCGTTGCGCCGCCTGCGCCGCAGCCGTCCTTCCGGCTCGCCGTCGTGCAGCAAACCCTTTTGACGCGCCGTTAGCGGGTCGGTCAAACACGGCTCCGCGTCGAGTTCCTGCTCGAAACGCTCCCACATGCCCGCAGGCGTATTCGCCGTACCGACGCGCCTGCCGATCGTGAGCCGGATCTGGTTCGCCCGGCTGATGGTGGAGCGCAACCGGTGGATTTCCCATAGCAACCGCAATACGACGGGCAAGGGATGCCGGTCGTAGATTTCAGCCAGCTCCGCCGCCGTGAGCGGAGGGAAGTGACGATGATCCCGTCCCATTTTCCGCCCCAAAACACTGTATATTTATACAGCCTATCACATGTCAGAATGATTCTGAAGGACGGGACGGAGAGACGACCATGTGCACGAACTACGCCGCCGCACGCCGTGACTACCTCTTCAGGCACTACGGCGTCCTGCCGCCGGACGACCCGTGGCGCGACGAGATCTTCAAGGACTATGCCGCGCCGGTGATCCGCCGTGCGAGCGCGACGCACAATGCGCCCGAGGCGCCCGATGCGCACGAAGCCCTGCTCGCGACGTTCGGCATGGTGCCGCGCAAACAGATTCCGCCAGGTGTGAAAGTGTTCGACACGATGAACGCACGTGCCGAATCGGTGGGTGAGAAGCGCAGCTTCAGTGACGCCTGGAAGAAGCTGCAGCTGTGCCTGATTCCATGCGAGGCGTTTTTTGAGCCGAGCTACGAGACCGGCAAGGCGGTGCGCTGGCGCATTGGTCTTGCCGATGGCGCGCCGTTTGCCATTGCCGGCTTATGGCGCGAGTGGGACGAAGGCGAGGCCGGCAGGGCGTACTCGTTCACGATGCTCACCGTCAATGCGAACGATCATCCGCTCATGAAGCGTTTCCACAAGCCCGGGGACGAGAAACGTTCCGTGGTGATCGTGCCGCCTTCGGAGTATGAGAACTGGTTGGCGAGCCGTTCGATGGATGAGGCGAGGTCGTTTCTCAATCTTTATCCGGTGGACGGGATGGCGGCCGAGCCTCAGCCCCTGCCCCCGCGCGCGAGCCCCAAGGCAGATTCGAACGGCCAATAGCAAACGACCCGGCAAAGCCGGGTCGTTTGGCATTCCTCGTCAATCAAACCAGCAGCGTGAATCAGAAGTTGAAGTTATCGATATTCGAAGCATCGAACGTCGTGGGCGGCCCGAGAATCACCTCACCGCTCTTGCCGATCGTGCGCTTGCCCAGCTTGCCCGCGTCAAACGACTCGCCTTCCTTGCCCGTGATCGTGCCCGACGCAAGATTGGCCGCCGCATACGCGGCGAGATAGCCGAGTGCACCCGGATCCCAAAGCTGGAACGCCTTCACGGTGCCGTTCTTCACGAACGCGCGCATCTGGTTAGGCGTGCCGAGGCCCGTCACCGCCACCTTGCCCTTGCTCGGCGACGAAGAGATATAACGCGCCGCCGCCGCGATGCCGACCGATGTGGGCGCAACGATTGCCTTCAGGTTCGGATACGCCTGCAGCAAGCCTTGCGTCTCGACGAAGGACTTCTGGTCGTCGTCGTTGCCGTAGGCGATCTTCACGAGCTTCATCTTCGAATACTCGGGCTTCTTCAGCTCTTCCTGCATCCACTTGATCCAGGTATTCTGGTTCGTCGCGTTGGGCGTGGCCGAAAGAATCGCGAACTCGCCCTCGCCGCCCATCAGCTTCGAAACGAGCTGGATCTGGCCGCGGCCAATGCTCTCCGCGTTCGCCTGGTTCACGAAGATCTGCCGTCCTTCGGGCGCGGTGTCCGAGTCGAACGTGACGACCTTGATGCCTTGATCCATCGCGCGCTTCAAATACGGCACGAGCGCATTCGCATCGTTGGCCGCGATGACGATCGCGTCCTGATGCTGCGTGGTGAGCGTATTGATGTACGAGACCTGCGAGGACGCGCCCGCGTCCGAAGGACCGACCGCCTTGCCCTCACCCTTGAACTCCTTGATCGCGTCCAGACCGCCGTTATCGGCAATCACCTCGTAGGGGTTGTTGATCTGCTTGGGCACGAACGCGATCTTCAACCCCTCCTTGATGCCGGCCGCTTGCGCCGCGACACCGCCTCCCACTAGCATCGCGCACAGCAAGGCCGTGCACACGTGACGTACTGGCTTTCTCATGAATCGTCTCCTCGATGGGTACCGGACGCGTCCGGCTGATTGACTGCCTCTTTACATCTTTGCCTTTCTTCACACCACGTTCACGCCGTCCGTGCCAGCGCACGCCGGTCGCGCATCGAGCGCCAGCGCGCGGCGAGATTCGGGATCAGCACCGAAGCCAGCAGCAGCGCCCCGGTCACGATCGTGAGCGTTTCGCTCGACACATCGACGAGCGTGAGCGCGTTCTTCAGCACACCGACGATCAGGAGCGAGAGCAGCACGCCATACATCGACCCGCGCCCGCCGAAAATGCTCACACCGCCAAACAGCACCGCCGCGATCACCGAAAGCTCGAAGCCCTCGCCGTTGTCGCCGCGCGCGCTCGTGAAGCGCAGCGTATAGACGATGCCCGCGAGCGCGCTCATGACGCCCGAGAGCACGAAGAGGCGCAGCTTGATCTTCGGCACGTCGATGCCCGAGAACGAAGCGGCCGTGCTGTTCGCACCGATCGCGAAGAGGCTGCGGCCGAAAGCCGTGGCCTGCAGCCATATCGTGAACACGATGGCGCACGCCGCGACGATCAGGAACGGCAACGGGATAAACGTGCTGCCGAGGTTGCTCATGCCAAAGAGCGTATAACCCGGCGGGAAGTCGGCAATCGCCTGGTCGCCGAGCAACACGTAAGCCAGCCCGCGAAAGAGCGCGAGCGTGCCGATCGTTACCGCGAGCGAAGGCAGATTGAGCTTCACGATCACGAGCCCGTTAAAGAGGCCCGCAAGGCCGCCCGCCACGAGCACGAGCGCCATGGCGACCGGCATCGGCAAGCCCATGTGCCAGAGCACGCCCAGCAACGCGCTCGAAGCGCCGAGCACCGAGGCCACCGAGAGATCGATTTCGGCAGCGACGATGATGAGCGTCATCGGCAAGGCCATGAGCGCGACTTCGGTGAGGTCCGCGAGCACGTTGCTGATGTTCGTGCCCGTGAGGAACACAGGCGAGAGCACACGCCCTACCACCAGCGATGCAATGAGAATGACGACGAGCAGCGCTTCCCAGCTGAGCGGCAAGCCGGGCTTGCGCGTGAGCAGCGCGGCGTCGGGTTTCGGGGCGTTCTTAGCCATGGTCGCGTTTCCTCATCATGCGTTTTGCCACAGAGCGGGCGAGCAACGTATCGGCGGCAATGGCGGCCACGATCAGCGCGCCCTGGATCGCCTGCTCCCAGAACGGCGAGACGTGCAGCACCACGAGCGCGATGCTGATCACGCCCAGCACGAGCGCACCGAGCGTCGCGCCGAGTATCGTGCCCACGCCGCCCGTGATCGCCACGCTGCCGACCACGGCGGCCGCGACCACCTGTAGCTCGATGCCCTTCGCGGTGCTCGCATCCACGGTGCCGAAGCGGGCGAGCCACAGCGCGCCCGCCAGGCCCGCAATCGCGCCGCTGATCAAAAAGCCCGTCGCGACGCGGCGCTCCACGTTGATGCCGGCAAGGCGCGCCGCTTCCGGGTTCGAGCCGATCGCGTAGTACTCGCGGCCCGGCCGGAACTGCTTGAGATACACGGAGAGCGCGGCAAGCAGCACGATCGCGATAAGCGCCAGCACCGGAATGCCGAGCACCGAGCCTGTGGCAAGTCGTGAAAACGCGTCGGGCAGGCTCGTGGCGTTGATCTGGCCGCCATGCACCCACGCGTAGTCGGCGCCGCGGAAGATGTAGAGCGTCGAGAGCGTCGCGACGAGCGACGGCACGCGCCCCACGGCCACGAGCAGCGCGTTGATCGCGCCCGCCACGAGTCCGATGGCGAGTCCCGCGACCAGCGCCACGAGCACGGGCATGTGCGGGAACGCCACGTAGAGACTGCCCACGCCATAGGCGCTGATGCCGACCGTCGAACCGATCGAGAGATCGATATGGCGCATCAGGATCACGATCGTCATGCCCGCCGTGAGCAAGCTCACGATGGAGACGTTGAGCAGCACGTCGCGCAGATTCTGCAGGTTGAGGAATTGCGGCCGCGCGAGCGCCGTGCCGCCCACGATCAGCAGCAGCACCACGAAAAGCGTGGTCTCGCGGCTGCGCGCCAGCGCTTCGGCCAACGCACCCGCGTTGCGCCGCTGCGGGCGCGGCTCGCCGCCGTGCAGAGGATGAGGAGAAGTGGAATGGCGCATCATGCGGCGTGTCCCAGATGAATGTTGGTTTCGCCGAGCGCGGCGCTCATGATGCGCTCTTCGTTGGCGTCGGCACGGGCGATGTCGGCGGTGATGCGGCCTTCGTGCATGACGAGCACGCGGTCAGCCATGCCGATCACCTCGGGGAGTTCGCTCGAAATCATCAGCACGGCCATGCCCTCTTTCACGAGTTCCGCGAGCGCACCGTAGACTTCGGCCTTCGCGCCCACGTCGATGCCGCGCGTCGGTTCGTCGATGATGAGCACCTTCGGCCCGGTGGCGAGCCACTTGCCGAGCACCACCTTCTGCTGGTTGCCGCCCGAGAGCGTGCCCACCGGTGCGTTCAGATCGCTCGCCTTCAGGCGCAGACGCTTGCCCCACTGTCCGGCCAGCTGCACTTCGCGCCCCGTGGAAATGAGGCCGAAGCGCACGAGTCGCCCGAGCACCGTGAGCGAGGCGTTGCGCGCAATGCTCAGTTCGAGCGCGAGACCTTGCTGACGCCGGTCCTCGGGCACGAGCGCGAGCCCGGCCTTTACGGCGGCAGCGGGCATGCCGGACGCCAGCGGCTTGCCCGCTATCTGAACCTGCCCCGCGTCGCACGGATCGATGCCGAATATCGCGCGCGCCACCTCGCTGCGCCCCGCGCCCACGAGTCCCGCGAGCGCGACGATCTCACCCGCGCGCACGTCGAACGAAATGTCCTTGAATACGCCGCGGCGCGTGAGGCCGCGCACGCGCAGCATGACTTCGCCCGGTTGCACGTCCGCCTTCGGGTAGAACGTGGCGAGATCGCGCCCCACCATCTTCGCGACAATGTCCTGGGTCTTGAGCGTGGCCGTGGGCGCGTCGAACACCTTGGCGCCGTCGCGCATGATCGTCACGTGCTGCGTGAGCGCGAAGACTTCTTCGAGCCGGTGTGTGATGAAGAGGATTGCCACGCCCCGGTCGCGCAGCGTGCGCGCAATCGTAAAGAGCCGCTCGACCTCGGGCAGCGAGAGTGCGGCCGTGGGCTCGTCCATGATGAGCACGTTCGCGTTGAGCGACAGCGCCTTCGCAATTTCGATCACCTGCTGGTCCGCAATCGAGAGTCCGCGCACGAGCCGCTCGGCCTTCAGTTCGACGCCGAGCGATAGAAGCAGCGCCGCGACCTCGCGATGCATCGTGTCGTAGTCGATGCGGCCAACGCGATCCACGGGCTGACGCCCCATGTAGATGTTCTCCGCAATCGAAAGATCGAAGAAAAGTGTGGGCTCCTGATAAATCACCGCGATACCGGCGTCGCGCGCCTGGGCCGGCGTCGCGAACTCGCGCTCCACGCCGTCGATGCGCATTTCGCCGCCATCGGGCTGATACACGCCCGCGAGGATCTTCACGAGCGTCGACTTGCCTGCGCCGTTTTCGCCGAGCAGCGCGTGCACCTCGCCGGGCATGAGCCTCAAGCTGCCGTCGATGAGCGCGCGCACGCGCCCGAACGACTTGCTCGCGTTACGCAGTTCGAGCCGCGGAGTGTCATCGGCCCTGATTTTTGCTTCTGCTTCCACGCCTGTCTCCATGTCGTTGCGCGCACACTCAAATGCGATAGATACGTTCGGCGTTGCCGCGAAATAGCGCCATGTGTTCGCTCGCGCTCGCGCCGCTTACGATCGACGCGTACGCATGCCAAAGCTTCGAATAGCCGCCGAACAGGCGGTCGACCGGAAAGTTCGAGGCGAACATCGCGCGGTCCGCGCCGAATGCGTCGATCGTTTCCAGCACATAAGGGCGCAGACTTTCGACGCTCCACGCATGGTCGAACATCGCCAGCCCGCTGATCTTCACGGCCACGCTCGGGCATGCCGCAAGCAGGCGCAGGCCATCGCGCCACGCGCGGTAGCCCGCCACGCTGTTGCGGTCGACGAACATGCCCGCGTGGTTGATCACGAGCTGAATGCCGGGATGCGTACGCGCGAGTGCGGCGGCCTCCTCCATCTGCGAGGGATAAAGCTGCAGGTCGAACGAAAGACCGTGCTTCTCCAGCAGCGCGAAGTTCTCGCGCCACGTGGCCTCTCGCATGTAATGCCGCCCCACGTAGTCGTAGAGCTTGTTCTCGTGAACGTTGAGAATCTGGCGAATGCCGCGCGTATGCGCAAACGCCGCATGCGCCTCCAGCACCGCGGGCGCATTGGACGAGCAGAGATCGCAGGCCGCGACGATCGCGTCGGGCCACGCATGCGCCTCCCCCGCGTTCGCGGCAATGTCTGCGAGCCCTTCCAGCCAGCGCGTTTCCTCCACCGGATCGTCCGGATCGTGGTTCGCTTCGACGTGTACGACCTTGAGCACGTCGATGTCGCCGGCCTCGCGCAACAAGTCGGCGGGCAGATAGTTGTGCTTGAGTTCGCGCGCATCGCACACGAATGACGTGCCCGGATTCGCGAGCCACGGGTAGTGATGCGTATCGAGGTTCCAGAAGTGGACGTGTGGATCGACGACCTGCATGGCATGTTCCTCGCGTGAGCTCAAGGCAAATGAAAGACCTGCACGAGCGGCTGTTGCAGCGGCACGTTGTGTGCATCCGTCTGCATGATGTCGGCCATGTAATCCCACCATTTGCACATGACGGGCAGCTCGGGCAGCGCGTCCATGGTGTGATCGTCGCGGCGTTCGAGCACGGCAAAGAGATGGTTCGTCGCTTCGTCGAGAAAGATGCGGTAATTTCCCACGCCCGCATCGCGCAGCGCGCTCGCCAGCTCGGGCCAGATTTCGCGGTGACGCCGCTCGTATTCGTCCCGCTTGCCGGGATCGAGCTGCATGCGAAACGCCATTGTCTCCATGATCGTGTCTCCGTCCAGCCATGTTATGTCGTGCGCTTATGCCGCTTTTGCCGCTTATGTGACCAGGGGCACGCGTTGCCTCGGTATTTGCCCTGGCTTCGCAGCGCGCCCAGCACGCGTTTTTTCGTCGTTAGCTGCGTGGTGATCCGACTATAATTCCCGCATCGATAGCCAACCAATCCGATGTTGGGATCGGGCGATGCACAAACCGGATCGCTCCATGAACCATCACACTTCCGTCGTCGCACTCGTCAACCGGCTCAGATTCAAGCACCTTGCCCTGCTCGTCGCGCTCGACGACGCGCGCAACGTTCATCAGGCCGCCGACGCCATCAACGTGGCCCAGCCCAGCGCGAGCCGCATGCTGAGCGACATCGAGGAAGCGTTCGGCTTCCGGCTCTTCGAGCGCAACGCGCGCGGCATGCAGCCCACCGCGCTCGGCGTCGTCACGCTCGCCTACGCGCGCCGCGCGCTCGCCGAACTCACGCGCTTTGCCGAAGACCTCGACGTGAAGCGTCGCGGCGGTCACGGCCAGCTCACCGTCGGCGCGATCATGGGCGCCGCGCCCGACTTGCTCGCGCAAGCCGTCGCCACGCTCAAGACCGAACGGCCGCTGCTGCACGTGCGCATCCTCGGTGAAACGAGCGACCAGGTCGTGCAGTTGCTGCATCGGCGCGAAGTCGACCTCGCCCTCGGGCGGCTCACCACGCCGCTGCAGCACAACGATTTCAGCTTCGAGCCGATCGCGCGAGAAACCCTCGTGCTGGTGGTGCGTGCGCGCCATCCGCTTGCGCGGCGCGAACAGATCACGCTCGCGGAACTGATGGACTGGCCGTGGGTGGCGCAGCCCATTACGAGTCCCGCGCGTGAGTTGTTCGAAGGTGAACTCGCGCGCGCCGGTCTCGGCACGCCCGCCAATCTCACCGAGTCGGCCTCGATCTTCGCCACGCTGCAACTGCTCGAAAGCTTCGACGCCGTGGCCATGCTGCCCGAGCCGGTCGTGCGCGACCATGTGCGCGGCAAGCTGCTCGTCGTGCTGCCGCTCGAAATCGGCAAGAGCCTGCCGGGCTACGGCGTGCTCACGCGCAAGAACGAGCCGCTCGCCGAGCCCGCCGAGCATTTCGTCGGCTTGCTGCGGCGCTTTTCGCAGCCCTTCAAGAGGGACGATATCGCTCACGATGGTTCGCACGCGGCCGTGCTCGCTCCTCATTGAAACGCGTGACCCAGGGCTCACTGCAGATTCACGAATAGCCCGCCGTCCACGAGCAGCGCGGCACCCGTCACGTAGCGCGCGCGGTCCGAGGCGAGAAACACCACGCATTCGGCCACGTCCTCGGGCGCGCCCAGCCGCCCGAGCGGAATACGCTTTTCGAAGTAGGCGCGCTTGCCTTCATCGCTCAGGTCTTCGGCGTTCAGGTCGGTGGCGATGGTGCCCGGCATCACCGAATTGCAGCGTATGCCATAGGGCCCCAGCGCAATCGCGCACGACTGCATGAGCGAATGCACGCCGGCCTTGGTGGGCGTGTAGTGCGTCTGCATGCCGCCGCCTACGAGCGCGCTGATCGAACTCGTCGCCACGATCGCGCCGCCCGTGCCCTGCTCCTTCATTTGCCGCGCAACGGCCTGGGTCACGTAAAACGCGCCGTTCAGGTTCACGCCTATCGTGCGTTCGAGCACGGCGGGCGGCATGTCGAGAAACGAGTGGAACGGGCAGATACCGGCATTGCTGGCGAGCACATCGACCTTGCCGAAGCGCTCCACGGTCTGGCGCACGAGATCCACGCCCGTTTGCGGCGCGGCCACGTTGCCTTCCAGCGCGATCGCGCGACGCCCTAGCCGCTCGATCTCGCCCAGCACCTCGTCGATCGCCGAGCGGCGGCCGTACGAGGCGTCGTTGTCGCCCCAGTAGTTGATCGCGAGATCGGCGCCCTCGCGGGCGCTCGCTATCGCAATGGCGCGGCCAATGCCGCGCGAACCGCCGGTGACGATCACCACCTTGTCCTTGAGCAGCACGTGTTTCTCCTCGTCGCTTTTTGATGAACTTCGATTACTGCGCGTTCGGCGCGCCTAGTGCGTGTAAGGCCGAGAAAGTTTGCAGTCCGGATTGAGCCGCACGCCAAAGCCCGGCGCGTCCGGCACCTTGAGCCGTCCTTTCACCGGCACCGGTTCGTCGAGCAACAGCGGCGTGAACATCGGCACCACCTTGTCGGCCTTCGGCGCCATCATGAGGAATTCCGCGAACGGCGAGTTATGGCGCGTCACGACGAAGTGATAGCTGTACACCGAGGAGCCGTGCGGCACGACCAGCACGTTGTGCGCGTCGGCGAGCGCCGAGATCTTGATGAGTTCGGTCATGCCGCCGCACCAGTTCACGTCGGGCTGGATCAGGTCGCAGCAGCCCATTTCCAGCAGCATGCGAAAGCCCCAGCGCGTGGCCTCGTGCTCGCCGGTAGAAACCATCATGCCGCGCGGCACGTTGCGGCGCAGTTCGGCATAGCCCCAGTAGTCGTCGGGCGGCAGGCATTCCTCGATCCACTTGAGGTCGTACTCTTTCGCGGCCTCGGCGAGGCGCGTGGCATAGCGCACGTCGAGACTCATCCAGCAGTCGTACATGAGCCAGAAGTCGTCGCCCACGCGCTCGCGCATCGTGGCGAGCAGTTCGATGTTCTTTCTGAGGCCCTCCTCACCTTCGGCCGGACCATGCAGCAGCGGCAGCTTGCCGCCGATGAAGCCCATTTCCTTCGCGAGATCGGGGCGCGCGCCGGTGGCGTAGAACATCAGCTCGTCGCGCACGGGGCCGCCGAGCAGTTGATACACGGGTTCCTTGCGGATTTGCCCGAGCAGGTCCCACAGCGCGAGATCGACGCCCGAGATGGTGTTGAGCACGACACCCTTGCGGCCGTAGTAGAGCGTGGCGTAGTACATCTGATCCCACATCTTCTCGATGTCGGTCACGCGCTGCCCTTCGAGAAAACGCGCGAGATGCTTCTCGACGATGAATGCGCCGATCTCCCCGCCCGTGGTCACGGCGAAACCCACGGTGCCGTCGCTCGCCTCCACCTCCACGACGAGCGTGCCGAGCACGTCGATGCCGAACGAGCGGCGGCTCTGGCGATACTCGGGATAGCGCGCCATGGGCGTGGAAATATGGTCGTCGATCCAGTGGCCGTCGGGTTGATCGTGATAGTCGGCGCCGCCGCCGCGCACGGTAAAGGCTCGCACGTGTTTGATGGTTGGCATGGCCATGTGACGTAGCTCCTGTGTAGTGGATTAACGCGCGCGCCGCACGGGCGGCTCGAACGAGCGAGCCGCCGGCGTAACGGCACGCGGCGCGACGATAAGAATGAGCAGCGCGGCGGCAATGCTCGCGAGGCCGAGCAGTTCGAGGCCCGCCGCGTGGGAAGCAAAGTGTCGGTCGGCGGCGGCGCGCAGCAGCGGGGCGACGAAACCGCCCAGACCGCCGAGCGAATTGATGAGCGCAATGCCGCTGGCCGAGGCCGCGCCCGCGAGATCGCGCGCCGGGAAGGTCCAGAAGAGCGGCTGCGCCGCAATGAAGCCGCTCGCCGCGCAGCACAGGCCGAGCATCGCGACGATCGCGCCCGCCGTGCCGCCAAGGCCTCCCGCCAGGCCCGAGACGGCGATGCCGACACCCGACATCACGAGCAGGCGCGCAGCCCATGCGCGATGGCCTCCGAGGCGGTCTGCACGGCGCGGCACGATCCACGTGAGCGCCACGGCGCACAGCCAGGGCGCGGCTGCGAGCAGGCCCACCTTCAAGCCCACGGATGCGCCCACGAGCGAGGCCACCTGTTGCGGCAGAAAGAAGATCACGCCGTACACGCTCATCTGGATCAGTGCATAGATGCCGGCATAAGCAAGCACGCGGCGGTCGAACAGCGCGCTGAGCGCATCGCGCGGGCCGTGCGCGGCGGCCTCGCGCGCGTCGACCTGGATCGCGCTCGTGAGCGCGCGGCGCTCGTCGGGGGAGAGCCAGCGCGCGTCCTCGGGCTTGTCGACGAGGTACCAGAAGGCCCACACGCCCACTGCCGAGGCCAGGCCGCCTTCCACGAGAAAGAGCCACTTCCAGCCCGCCAGCCCGAAGGTGCCGTGCATCTCGAGCAGAAGTCCTGACAACGGTCCGCCGAAGATGAACGCCAGCGGCGCGCCAAAATAAAACACGCCGATAGCGCGCGCCCGCGAAGACTGCGGAAACCACTGCGTGAGGTAATAGATGATGCCGGGGAAGAAGCCCGCTTCGGCCACGCCCAGCAGGAATCGCAACACATAGAACGAAGTGGGCGACTGGACCCACGCCATCGCCGCGGAAATCAAGCCCCACGTGACCATGATGCGGCACATCCAGATCCGCGCGCCCACGCGGTGCAGCGCGAGATTACTCGGCACTTCGAAGAGCGCGTAGCCGACAAAGAACACGCCCGCGCCGAAAGCGAATGCCGCGTCCGAAAGGCCCGTATCGTGCAACAGCGCCTTTTGCGCGAAGCCGATGTTCGCGCGGTCGAGAAACGCGAGCACGTACATCAAGAGCAGGAAAGGCAAGAGGCGGCGCATGGCCTTGCGGCCCGCGGTTTCTGCCAGCGTAGGTGCCAGCTTAGGTACCAGGGTAGGTGCCTCGATCGACATCGATGTCTCCTGTCGGCGCTCTTCTATTACCACCGCGCCGTTATCGTGATCCCGCGCGCGTTGTCCGGCCGAAGCGCGCGGGTCGTGCTTCCCGCCTCAGTAAGTCGCGCGCCCGCCCGAAAGATCGAACACCGAACCGGTGCTGAACGCGCAGTCTTCAGTCGTGAGCCACACGATCATCGAAGCCGCCTCGTCCGGCATCAGGAAGCGGTTCATCGGGATCTTCGCGAGCATGTAGTCGATATGCTGCTGCGACATCGAATCGAAAATCTCGGTCTTGGCCGCCGCCGGCGTCACGGCATTGACAAGCACGCCCTTCGTGGCAAGCTCCTTGCCGAGCGACTTGGTCAGGCCGATAAGCCCGGCCTTCGATGCGCTGTAGTGCGAAGCATTCGGATTGCCTTCCTTGCCGGCCACGGAGGCGATATTGACGATGCGCCCGTAGCCTTGCTCGATCATGTGCGGCACCACGGCGCGGCAGGTCAGGTAGCTGCCGATCAGATTCACTTCGATCACGCGGCGCCACACGTCCACGGGCAACTCCCACGTGAGGCCATTGCCGCCCGTAATGCCCGCGCTGTTCACGAGTGCGTGAATCGCGCCGTGCGTTTTCACGGTTTGCTGTGCGGCTGCCTCGACCGAGGCTTCGTCGGTCAATTCGACCTTCACCACTGAGACGCTGCCCAACTCCGCCAACTCGGTACGCGCGCGTTCGAGCCGTTCGGTGTCGATGTCCCAGAGCGCGACCGCCGCGCCCGAGCGCAGTGCCCGCTGCGCCACGGCATAACCCAGACCGCGCGCGCCGCCCGTCACGACCATCACGCGATTGTTCAGATCCAGTTGATTCATTGCGCCTGCCCTCCTTGTTCCGCCACGAGGCGTTGCTGTTGTTCGCCCAGGCCGCTCACGCCCAGCCGCATGGTCTGTCCCGCGCGCAAATAGATCGGCTCCGGCTTCTGCCCCATGCCGACGCCCGGCGGCGTGCCCGTCGAGATCACGTCGCCGGGCTGCAGGCTCATGAACTGGCTGATATAGGAAACGAGCGTGGCCACGTCGAAGATCATCGTGCGCGTGTTGCCGTTCTGGTAGCGCTTGCCGTCGACTTCGAGCCACATGTCGAGCGCCTGCGGATCGGCGACTTCGTCGCGCGTGACGAGCCAGGGGCCGAGCGGCGCGAAGGTGTCGTAGCCCTTGCCCTTGTCCCACTGGCCGCCGCGCTCGATCTGCCATGCGCGCTCGGAAACATCGTTGACCACGCAATAACCGGCCACGTAGTCGAGCGCGCGCTCGCGCGGCACGTTGCGCGCTGCTTCGCCGATCACCACGCCCAGTTCGACTTCCCAGTCCACCTTCTTCGCGCCCGGAGGAATCAGCACGTCGTCGTTGGGGCCGGTGAGGGAACTCGTTGCCTTGAGGAAGAGCACGGGCTCCGTGGGCACAGGCATGTTCGATTCGGCGGCGTGGTCGGAATAATTGAGGCCCACGCAGACGATCTTGCCGACGCTGCCCACGCAGGGGCCGAGGCGGGTGTTGGCGGGAACGAGCGGCAAGGCGGCGAGATCGTATTCGGCGAGTTGGCGCAGCGCGGCCGCGCCCAGACCTTTGCCCGCCACGTCCGGCGTGACGCCGGAGAGATCGCGCACGCGCCCCTCGTTATCGATCACACCCGGCTTTTCAGCTCCCTTACTGCCCCAACGGACCAGCTTCATGCGGTGTCTCCAGATATTGGAATGGATCGTTGACAGCCAATATAGGTGTGCCGCGATACCCGAACAATCCGAAAGCCGCATGAGGCGATAGCGAAACCGGATCGCGCCCTTTGCACTTTTATGCGCCGTGGGTATGCAGACGAACAAAAGCCCGCGAACGCCATGGCGTACGCGGGCTTGGTGCACTGCAACGCGCCTGTCTCACAGGCGCGGTATGGGTCAGCGCGGTCAGTGCATGGCGTGCAGGTAATGATAGAGACCGGCCGCAGCGGCACCGCCGGCAAGCGGACCGAACACCGGAATCCACGCATAGCGCCAGTCGCTGTCGCGCTTGCCCGGAATCGGCAGCAGCGCGTGCATGATGCGCGGCGAGAGATCGCGCGCCGGGCTCATCGCGTAGCCGGTCGGGCCGCCGAGCGAAATGCCGATGCCGAGCACGAGCAGGCCCACGGGCAGCGCGTCGAGTGCGCCGAGTCCCACCTGCGGCGACGCCAGATAGAGCACGCCGAGGATCAGCACGAAGGTGCAGATCGCTTCCGTCAACACGTTGTGGCGCTTGCTGCGAATAGCGGGCGCCGTGCAGAACACCGCGAGCTTGATGTCCGGGTCGGCTTCGTTCGCGAAGTGCTGTCGATAGGCAAGCCACACGAGCAGCGCGCCCGCCATGCCGCCGAGCATCTGCGCCGCGATATAGCCGCCGACCTTCGACCACGCGAACTTGCCCGCGAGCGCGAGGCTGATCGTGACGATCGGGTTGAGGTGCGCGCCGCTGAACGAGGCGGTCACGTAGACCGCCACGAACACGGCCATCGCCCAGCCCATCACGATGACGATGAGGTCGGCGCCCTTGCCCTTCGTTTTCGCCAGCAGCACGTTTGCAACGGCACCGTTACCGAGCAGCACGAGAATGGCCGTGCCGATGAATTCCGCAATATAGGGTGACATGATTGTCGTAGTCTCTCTCTGCCCGCGCGGTGCATGCGCACGAAGCGCATGCCATCCCGCTGCGGGTTATGTTAATTAGTTATGCTTGTTTATCGAAAAGCTGACTGCGTTGCTCAGTGCGAGTCGTCCGCCCAGGCCTTGGCCGCACGCACAGCACGCTGCCAGCCCGCGCGACAGGCGTCGACCTGCGCGGCCTGCATCGACGGCGCGAAACGGCGGTCGAGCTTCCACTGGCTCTGCAGTTCGCCCACGTTCTGCCAGTAGCCGGTTGCGAGGCCTGCGAGGTAGGCCGCACCGAGCGCCGTGGTTTCGGTGATCTGCGGGCGCACCGCATCCACGCCGAGCAGATCCGCCTGGAACTGCATGAGCAGATTGTTCGCGCTCGCGCCGCCGTCCACGCGCAGCTCGCCCACGCTGATGCCCGAATCCGCCTCCATGGCCGCCAGCACGTCGAGCGACTGGTACGCGATCGAGTCGAGCGCCGCGCGCGCGAGATGCGCCGAGGTCGTGCCGCGCGTCACGCCGAACAGCGTGCCGCGTGCGTGCGCGTTCCAGTGCGGCGCGCCGAGGCCCGCAAACGCCGGCACGAGGTACACGCCGTCCGTGTGCGGCACGCTCGCGGCGAGCGCTTCGATTTCCGGCGCGCTCTTGATGATGCCCATGCCGTCGCGCAGCCACTGCACTACTGCGCCCGCAATGAAGATGCTGCCTTCGAGCGCGTAGTTGACCTCGTCGCCGATCTGCCACGCGATCGTCGTGACGAGGTTGTTCTTCGACTCAATAGGCTGCGTGCCCGTGTTCATCATCAGGAAGCAGCCCGTGCCGTAGGTGTTCTTCACCATGCCCGTGCTTGTGCACATCTGGCCGAACATCGCGGCCTGCTGGTCGCCCGCGATGCCGGCCAGCGGAATCTTCGAGGCGAACACCGTGGTCTTGGTCGGACCGTAAATTTCGGATGACGAACGGACTTCGGGCAGCATGCTGCGCGGAATTTCGAGGGCGTCGAGCAGCTCGTCGTCCCATTGGCGCGTGTGAATATTGAAGAGCATGGTGCGCGACGCATTCGTCACGTCGGTCACGTGCAGTTCGTGCTTCGTGAAGTTCCACACGAGCCAGCTGTCGACGGTGCCGAACGCGAGCTTGCCTTGACGCGCTTTTTCGCGTGCGCCGGGCACGTTGTCCAGAATCCACCGAATCTTGGTTGCCGAGAAGTACGAATCGATCGGCAACCCCGTCTTCGCACGCACTTTCTCTTCGAGGCCGCGCGCCTTGAGCGAGTCGCAGAAGTCGGCTGTGCGGCGGTCCTGCCACACGATGGCGTTATAGACGGGATGGCCCGTCTCGCGGTCCCAGACGATCGTCGTCTCGCGCTGGTTCGTAATGCCGATCGCGGCGATGTTGGTGCCGTTCATGCCGGCCCGCGTCACGGCCTCGGCGGCGACGCCCGCCTGGGTCGACCAGATTTCCTGCGGATCGTGCTCGACCCAGCCAGGCTGTGGATAAATCTGCTCGAACTCCTTCTGGGCAACCGAAACGATGTTGCCCTGGCGATCGAATAGCATGGCGCGCGAACTCGTGGTGCCCTGGTCGAGCGCAAGAATGTACTGTTCCTGCATGTCTCTCATCTCCGTCTGTACTAGTTGTGATAACGCGCCGCGGGGACGGCGCGTGGGGGTACGTACCTTACCTTGCGTGATGCCGGCGAACTTCAGTGCTGCGCGGTCGCCATCGCGCTTGTTGCGGCAAACCAGTGATCAATTGCGGCGGCCACGCCGTTGAGCGTGCCCGGCGCGACATGGAGGCCCAGCTTCGAGCGGCGCCACAGCACGTCTTCGGCGCGCGTGGCCCACTCGGCGTTGCGCAGGTAGCGCAATTCGGCCTCAAAAATGCCCGGCGCGACTTCGGCGCCGAGGTCCGCGAGCGATTGCGCATTACCGAGAAGTCGCTCGGCGCGCGTGCCGTATGCGCGGGCGTAGCGGCGCGCAAGCGCGGCAGGCAGCCACGCGTGGCGTCTGGCGAAATCCTGTGCAAAGGGCTCGAAACGGGCGTTCGCAATATCGCCGCCGGGCAGCGGCGCGCCTGCCGTCCACGAAGGCGCGGCGTGGCCGAGCACGCCGCACAGCATGTCCGAAGCTTCTTCCGCGAGCTTGCGAAAGGTCGTGATCTTGCCGCCGAACACCGAAAGCAGCGGCACGCCAGCGGTTTCGTCGAGTTCGAGTTTGTAGTCGCGCGTGACGGCGGACGCATTCGCCGCGCCCTCTTCCTCGAGCAGCGGACGCACGCCCGAGTAGGTCCATTGCACGTCGGCGGGAGAGATCTTGCGCTTGAAATAACGGTTGATCGACTCGCACAGATAGCGCGTTTCGTCGCCGTCGATCGAGACCTTCGCGGGGTCGTGGTGATACTCCACGTCGGTCGTGCCAACGAGCGTGAAGTCGTGCTCGTACGGAATCGCGAAAATGATGCGCTTGTCCGGGTTCTGGAAGATGTACGCGTGGTCGTGATCGAACAGGCGCTTCGTGACGATATGGCTGCCCTTCACGAGCCGCACGCTGTGCTGCGCACCGCGCCCGAGCGCACCATGCAACACCTCGCCCACCCACGGGCCGGCCGCGTTGGCGATGGCGCGAGCGCGCACGTCGAAGGTGCTGCCGTCCGGGCGGCGCAGGAGCGCCTGCCATTCGCCATCCGCGCCGTTCGTGGCATTCGTGCGCACGGCGGAAACGAGCTTCGTGCGGGTGAGGATTTGCGCGCCGCGCTCTTGCGCGTCGAGCGCGTTGAGCACGACGAGGCGCGCGTCGTCGACCCAGCCGTCCGAATACACGAAGCCGCGCTGGATCGAGTCGATGAGCGGCTCACCCGCCGCATGGCGGCGCATGTCGATGCCGCGCGAGCCCGGCAGCAATTCACGCTTCGCAAGATGGTCGTAGAGAAACAGGCCCATGCGAATGAGCCAGGCGGGACGCAGATTCGGCATGTGCGGCATGACGAAACGCAGCGGCCACATGATGTGGGGGGCTGCGCGCAGCAGCGTTTCGCGCTCCTGCAGCGCCTTGCGCACGAGCCCGAATTCCTTGTACTCGAGATAGCGCAGCCCGCCGTGAATCAGCTTGGTGCTGCACGACGAGGTATGCGAGGCGAGATCGTCCTGCTCGCAAAGGAGCACCGACAACCCGCGGCCGGCCGCGTCGCGCGCGATGCCCGCGCCGTTGATCCCGCCGCCCACGACGAGCAGATCGTACCGGTTCTGTTGAGTCACCCTGCTGTGTCCCTGAAAGAAAAACGAACCTCTAAATGTTCGAATTCGAAATTTATCGAACAAGAACGAAAAAGTAAAGGTTGGATTTCCGGGGAATTGACCGAAAGCAGTGCGTAAACGAACATTCATCGAACAGGTTACGAACGTTCGTCAGGCGCGAATGAAAACGGGGCGCGAGCGCGTTCCGGGCCAGACAACGCGTCCCGCCCACGCGCGAAACGCGCTGGACTTCAGATCGGAAATAGAGAAAACGCGCGGACGACGCGCTCAGAACAAGCGCGGACGACAATCCCGCGCCTTACGCGGCGACGTGAACCTGCGTGCCGGCAGCGAGCACCGCCTCGTTCATTTCCTCGGGCAGCGGCTGGTCGGTGAAGAGCGCGTGAATCTGGCTCAGATGCCCCTGGCGCACGAGCGCCGGGCGGCCGACCTTCGAATGGTCGGCCACGAGGTAGACCGTGCGCGCATGCTCGATGATGGCCTGCGCCACGCGGACTTCGCGCGTGTCGAAGTCGCGCAGCGTGCCGTCGGTCTCGATGGCCGAGGTGCCGATGATCGCGTAATCCACCTTGAACTGGCGGATGAAGTCGATGGTGTGCTCGCCGACGATGCCTTTGTCCCAGGGCCGCACGACGCCGCCCGTGATCATCACTTCGCAGTCGGGGTAGCCGCTCATCACGCTCGCTACGTTGAGGTTGTTCGTGACGACGCGCAGGCCCTGATGATGATTGAGTGCGCGCGCGACTTCCTCGGTCGTCGTGCCGAGGTTAATGAAGAGCGATGCCTGATCGGGAATGTGCTGGGCCGCAAGGGCCGCGATGCGGCGCTTCTCATCATGGAACATGTGCTGCCGCGCACTGTACGAGACGTTCTCCGAACTCGTGGGCAGACTCGCGCCGCCGTGATAGCGGCGCAGCAGATTCATGTCGGCGAGCCAATTCACGTCGCGGCGAATGGTTTGCGGCGTGACGTCGAAATGCGAGGCGAGATCGTCGACCGTGACGAAGCCGTCGCGTTGCACCCATTCGAGCATTGCCTGCTGGCGCGCGTTCAGGGTGAGGCGAGGATCTCGTGTCATTGGCTCGTTTGGCACGCAAGTGAGGACCGGCCTATTGTAAGGGCTTGCCCACCCGATTCAGGAGAAAGCCGATGCAAGCCGTACGCAAGTAATGGGGGACGCGGGCGCGCCCAGGGTTCCCCCTGAGCTTCCGTTAAAATGCTGCGCTTTCCCTTTTCACCCGCCGCGCCCGATGCAACCCGCCTCATCGACTTCGCCCGCCGCCACCCGCGGCGCGCACGACACCGAACCCACCCACGACCTCGTCTACGGCCCCAACGACCGCCCCGCGCCCACCATCGCCTTCGTGGCCGCGCTTCAGCATCTGCTCGCGATCCTCGTGCCGATCGTCACGCCGGGGCTCCTGATCTGCCAGGCGCTGGGCGTCTCCAGCCGCGACACCACGCTGATCGTCTCGATGTCGCTGGTGATTTCCGGCATCGCCACGTTCCTGCAATGCAAGCGCGTCGGGCCGCTCGGCGCGGGGCTGCTCATCGTGCAGGGCACGAGCTTCAACTTCGTCGGCCCGCTGATCGCGGGCGGCAGCCTGATGGTCAAGCAGGGCACGCCCGTCGAAACCGTGATGGCCGCCATCTTCGGCGTGGTCATTGCGGGCTCGTTCGTCGAAATGGCGGTGTCGCGCATCCTGCCCTTCATCAAGCGCCTCATCACCCCGCTCGTCACCGGCATCGTCGTGCTGCTGATCGGCCTCACGCTCATCAAGGTCGGCCTCATCAGCATGGGCGGCGGCTATGGCGCCATCGCCAAAGGCAACTTCGCGAGCGTCCAGAACCTCACGCTTTCGGGCCTCGTGCTCGGCACCATCATCGTGCTCAACCGCGTGCCCGTCGTCTGGGTGCGCAGCACGGCGCTCGTCATTGCGCTCGCCATCGGCTACATCGTTGCGGGCGCAATGGGTCGGCTCGACTTCACCGGCGCGCGCGAAGCCGCGCTGTTCCAGATTCCGACGCCGCTGCATTTCGGTCTGGGCTTCTCGTGGTCGCTCTTCGTGCCCATGCTGATCATCTACCTCGTGACCTCGCTCGAAGCGATCGGCGACGTCACCGCCACCAGCAAGGTGTCGAAAGAGCCGGTGGAAGGTCCCGTGTGGATGCGGCGCATCAAGGGCGGCGTGCTTGTGAACGGCTTCAACTCGCTGATTGCGGGCTTTTTCAACACGTTTCCCAGCTCCGTGTTCGCGCAGAACAACGGCGTCATCCAGCTCACCGGCATAGCCAGCCGCCACGTGGGCCTCTGGATCGCGGGTATGCTCGTCGTGCTGGGCCTCTTCCCGCCCGTGGCCGGCGTGCTGCAGGCCGTGCCCGAACCCGTGCTGGGCGGCGCGGCCATGGTGATGTTCGGCGCGGTGGCCGCATCCGGCATCAACATCCTCGCGGGCACGCGTCTCGACCGCCGCGCGTTGCTCATCATCGCGGTATCGCTGGCGCTGGGCCTGGGCGTCTCGCAGGTGCCGGAGATTCTGACCAGCCTGCCCCATGCGCTCAAGAACGTGCTGGAGTCGGGCGTTGCAACGGGCGGCATCTGCGCGCTCGTGATGAACTGGTTCCTGCCGGAAAAGCCGTAACCCTGCCGAGCGTGTGGCCCCGATACCGGACCGCACGCTTTTTGTTGACCGTAATTTCCAATTTACTGGATAATGACTCCATCATCTTGGAAACAAACCCAATGGATACCCCGACCGACGCCGGCATCAACGAGCGCATTGCCCGCTGTGTGCGCGACCTGCGCGCCACGCGCGGCCTGACGCTCGACGCGCTGGCCACGCGCAGCGGCGTGAGCCGTTCGATGATCTCGATGATCGAGCGCGGCGCCGCCAGCCCCACGGCCGTGGTGCTCGAAAAGCTCGCGGCGGGGCTGTCGGTTTCGATGGCGAGCCTGTTCGGCGCAAGCGGCGAGAGCGCGCCCGCCGAGCCGCTGGTGCGCCGCGCGCAGCAGGCACAGTGGCGCGACCCGCAGTCGGGCTATACGCGCCGGAGCGTGTCGCCGCCCAACTGGCCTTCGTCGATCCAGCTGGTCGAAGTGGATTTCCCGGCCGGCGCGCGCGTAGCCTACGAAACGGGCAGCCGCGAGACTGTGATTCACCAGCAGGTCTGGGTGATGGAAGGACGGATCGACGTGGAGCTGGGCAATCAACGACATTCGCTTCATGCAGGCGATTGCCTCGCCATGCGGCTCGATCAGCCGCTGATCTTCAGCAATCCAGGCTCGCAGCCCGCGCACTACGTCGTCGCCATTTGCGACGTCAGCGGTATCTGAACCCGCGTCATTCGCCGATCTTCCACCTTATTCATTTAAAGAGGATTCCCTATGAATTCGAACTCACAGAGCGATGGCGTGCGCTTCATCGATTGCAACGAAGCGGACCATGCGTTGGCGATTCTCGAGATCCTCAACGACGCGATCGTCAATTCAACGGCGCTCTACGACTACAAGCCGCGTCCGCCCGAGGCCATGGTCACGTGGTTCGGCACCAAGCGCACGAACGGTTTTCCGGTCGTGGGCGCCGTAGACGAGGCCGGCACGCTGCTCGGCTTCGCGAGCTGGGGCACGTTTCGCGCGTTTCCCGCCAACAAGTACACGGTCGAGCACAGCGTCTACGTGCACCGCGACCAGCGCGGCCGTGGCCTCGGCGAGCGCCTGCTGCTCGAGTTGATCCGGCGCGCCCATGCGGAACAGATTCACGTGCTCGTGGGCTGCATCGACGCCACCAATGCCGGCAGCATCGCGCTGCACGCCAAGCTGGGCTTCACGCACTCGGGCACGATCAAGGAAGCGGGATTCAAGTTCGGACGCTGGCTCGACGCCGCGTTTTACCAGCTCAATCTGGCGATGCCCGCCCCGCCGGTGGACGGCTGAGGCGCACGCGCCCGGCGCCTCAACGTGCGCTCGAACGGGCCGCAGCCGCCGTCATGGCACTGCGGATATGGCGCGCCCGCAGCGGCGCGCGGGCCGCACGCTTCGAGGTGCACGCCGCGCGCGTCGCGCGCAGCTTCGCCTGACTGCGGTTGCGGGACGCGGCCTCGCGCGAGGCGCGCCGCGCCTGCCTGCGCACGACGAGCAGCACGCAGCCTATTGCCGCGACCACGGCCACGCGAAACGGCGACGACTCGAAGGCGCGTTCCGGCACGTGCAGCAGGAGAATCGAAATGAACACGGCGACCTGAATGAGGATCGCCGAAAGCGAAGCGACGAACAGGTAGGCGTGCAGGCGATCGGTCGGCGGCTTCATGGGGCTGCACTCCAGAAAGTTGCGCGGACAACGATATCCAGTCTGGCTGGGTCCACCCTACGCCTCGAGAATGTCAAGCGCATGGCAATGCGCGACGCTGGGCAGAGGTATGAGATCGTGCCTGCTCCAAGCTGAAGAGAACCTTAAGGGAAGGCGCCTGCGAACACGCTATTTTCGTCGGACGATAATCCTTTGCGCACCTTACCAACCAACGCCTTTCAGCACCTTTCGTCTTGCCTCGATTCGTGCGCAATATGACAAGGTCTCTTCCAGTTCATACCGTGCTTACGTAAGGTTGACTTAAGCTCGCGCGCCGTACGCTTGCAGGTTGTAATCCGTACGGCAATGCAGTCATGAATCGCACTTATGAATATCGCGGCTACGCAATCCGCGTTGGCGTCGAAGCGAATGGCACGATCCCGCTCGAGCGCCTGGAAATCGAACGGCCTCGCTATGCAGCGGTGGTGAGCATCGCGGCGATCGACGAGCGCGCCTCGCCCTCGCCCCTGAAAATCGACAACGCCGCCGGGCTGCCCTTCCACTCCGATATCGACGCCTTGATGGGCGGCTACAGCGCGGCCTGCCGCCTGATCGACGAACAGCTCGCCGATACGCCGGCCTGATCCAAAAGAAAAAACGCGCGACGGCCAGAAGCCATCGCGCGTTTTTCATCGGGACGCACTGCGTGCGTCCGGTGCCTGCACTCAGTCGCGGTTCGCCTGCAACACGGTCAAGGCGGCCATGTTGATAATGCGTCGCACCGTCGAGCTCGACGTCAGCACGTTCACCGGCGCATTCACGCCCAGCAGGAACGGCCCGACCGCCACATTGCTGCCCGCCCCCGTCTTGAGCAGGTTGTAGGCGATGTTGCCCGAGTCCACGTTCGGACACACGAGCAGGTTCGCCGCGCCCTTGAGCTTCGAATGCGGCAGGATACGCAGGCGCAGGGCTTCGTCCAGCGCGCAGTCGCCGTGCATTTCCCCGTCGATTTCCAGATCGGGATTCTTTTCCGTCACGAGCTTGAGCACTTCGCGCATCTTCGTGCCCGAAGCCGAACTGCCCGAGCCGAAGTTCGCACGCGAGAGCAGCGCGACCTTCGGCTGCAGATTCAGCCATTCCATCTGGCCTGCTGCAGCCAGCGTGAATTCGGCGATCTGCTCGGCGTTCGGGTTGTCGTTCACGTGCGTGTCGACGATCGCGACCGTACGCTTGTCGAGCAGCAGAATGTTCATCGCCGCATACGTATTCGCGTTGCGCTGCTTGCCGATCACCTCGTCGACGAAGCGCAGGTGGTCGTGATACGCGCCCACCGTGCCGCACACCATGCCGTCCGCATCGCCCAGGCGCACCATCATCGCGCCGATCAGCGTGAGGCGGCGGCGCATTTCCACGCGCGCCATTTCCTTCGAAATGCCGTCGCGGCAACGCAGTTCCCAATAGGTCGTCCAGTACTGGTGGAAGCGCTCGTCGTACTCGGGGTTCGTGACTTCCACGTCTTCGCCGAGCTTCAGGCGCAGGCCGAACTTCTCGATGCGGGCGAGCAGCACTTCGGGGCGGCCGATCAGGATCGGACGCGCGAGCTTCTCGTCGACGATCACCTGCACCGCGCGCAGCACGCGCTCTTCCTCGCCTTCGGCGAACACGATGCGCGACTTGCTGCCGTCACGCACGAACTGCTTCGCGGCCGCGAAAATCGGCTTCATGAACGCGCCCGAGTGATACACGAACTGCTGAAGCTCGTTCGTGTAGGCGCCGAAGTCGTCGATGGGGCGCGTGGCCACGCCGTCTTCCATCGCCGCCTTCGCAACGGCCGGCGCGATACGCACGATCAGACGCGAGTCGAACGGCTTCGGAATCAGGTACTTCGGGCCGAAGCGCAGATCATAGGCACCGTATGCGGCCGCCACCGAATCGTTCAGCTCTTCTTCCGCGAGCGTGGCGATCGCGTGCACCGCTGCGATTTCCATGTTGCGCGTGATGGTCGTTGCACCCACATCGAGTGCGCCGCGGAAGATGTACGGGAAGCACAGCACGTTGTTGACCTGGTTCGGGAAGTCCGAACGGCCCGTGGCGATCACCGCGTCCGGGCGCGCTTCGAGCGCGACCTCGGGGAAGATTTCCGGCGTGGGGTTGGCGAGCGCGAGAATCAGCGGCTGGTCCGCCATCTTCTTGACCATCTCGGCCTTGAGCACGCCGCCAGCCGACAGGCCGAGGAACACATCAGCGCCTTCGATCACGTCGGAAAGCGAGCGCGCCGAGGTGTCCTGCGCGAAGCGCTCCTTGTCCGGGTCCATGAGCGTCGTGCGGCCCTGGTAGACCACGCCGTCGATGTCGGTCACCCAGATGTTCTTGAGCGGCAGGCCCAGATCCACCATGAGGTCCAGACAGGCCAGCGCCGCCGCGCCCGCGCCCGAGGTCACGACCTTGACCTTCGAAATGTCCTTGCCGATCACTTTCAGGCCGTTCATGAACGCGGCCGAAACGGTGATGGCGGTGCCGTGCTGATCGTCGTGGAAGACCGGAATCTTCATGCGCTCGCGCAGCTTGCGCTCGACCGTGAAGCAGTCGGGGGCCTTGATGTCTTCCAGATTGATGCCGCCGAAGGTGGCTTCGAGGCTCGCGATGATGTCCACGAGCTTGTCCGGGTCGCTTTCGGTGATTTCGATGTCGAACACGTCGATGCCGGCGAACTTCTTGAAGAGCACTGCCTTGCCTTCCATGACCGGCTTGGAGGCCAGCGCGCCGATGTTGCCGAGCCCCAGCACGGCCGTGCCGTTCGTGATCACGCCCACCAGATTGCCGCGCGCCGTGTAGCGGAACGAGTTCTGCGGATTGTCGACGATCTCCTCGCAGGCCACGGCCACGCCCGGCGTATAGGCGAGCGCGAGGTCGCGCTGGGTGACGAGCGGCTTGCTGGCCGTCACCGAAATCTTGCCCGGCGTGGGAAATTCGTGATATTCGAGGGCGGCCTGACGATCGGTCTTGTTCATGTTCCTCACTCTGATGGTGTGCCCCACGCACGGAAGGCGCGGCGGTCATGTTCGAATGAAGCGATTCTAGAGAGCCCTCATAACCTGCTCATTTTGATTTAGTATGGGGCCATCATTTTTTGGTAATACCCTGGGGAATCGTGTCTTTCAGCATTGACGACGTGACGAGGCGGTTGAATACGCGCCTGAAAATGCGCCATCTGGTCCTGCTCCTGCAGATCCGCCAGCACGGCTCGCTCACGCGCGTGGCGGAACACATGGCGACGAGCCAGCCGGCCATCACCAACGCGCTGGCTGAAATGGAGAGCATGTTCGGCGCGCCGCTCTTCGACCGTACGCCGCGCGGCATGACGCCCACGGCGCTCGGCAACGTGGTGCTCGCGCGCGCCCAGGCCATGCTGCACGACCTCGACCACCTCGCGCGCGACATCGAAGCCGTGGTGGCCGGCCACGCCACGCGCGTGCACGTGGGCGTGATTCCGTTCATCTCGGGGCGCACGCTCGCCGCCGCCATTCGCCTCACGCAGTCGCGGCTGCCGCAACGCGTCACCATGACGATTCACGAAGGCACGAGCGACGCGCTCCTGCCGCAGCTGCGCGACCATACGCTCGATATCGTGATCGGGCGCGCGTCTTCGGCGGTCGATGTCTCGCAGCTGCGCTTCGAGGTGCTGCATCAGCAAAAGCCGCGGCTCATCGCCAGCCGCCGGCTCGCGGCGCGCCTCGCGCGCGGCAAGCTCGACTGGGAAAAGCTGGTCGAACTGGACTGGATCCTCGGCGCGCCGCATACGCCCATCCGCGAGCAGATTTCCGACCTCTTCCTGCATGCGGGCGTGGCGCCGCCCGTGCCGATCGTGGAGAGCTATACGTCGCGGCTGATCGGCGAGATGATCAGCACGAACGAGAACGCCGTGTCGATCGTGCCCGCCGATATTGCCGAGGAACTCGTGCACTTCGCGGGCGTGGCGATCGTGCCGTACACGCTCGACTGGACGCTGCCTCCCGTTGCGATGTTCACGCGCGCGGGCGTGCTGCGCGATGTCGACGCCACCTTCGGGCAGTCGCTGCGCGAGTTCTATCAGGAGGCGGAGAAGGCGCGGGGCTAAGCCGTTTCCTGCAGCTCGCTTTCCAGCTCCTCCAGCTCCAGGCCGTGCGTACGGTCGTGGTCGAGCAGTTCGCGCACGAGTTCTTCCAGCGTCATGCGGCGTACACCGTCGCGCAGCCCGCAGCGCAAACGCTGCTCGGGCGTGAGGCGTTTGAGCGAGGCGAAAACGGCGTCGAGATCGCGCAAATGGCATGCGTGTTCGAGCAACGAGAAGCCCGTGCCGCAGGGCCGGCGCGCCCATAGGTTCATGGGCACGCGCTTGACGAGCGCCGCGAGAAATGCAGACGGGGGCAAACTCAATCACTGCGACGATTTAGGTGTTTACCCGTAATCGTATTGTCAGCTGGTTATCGGTATGCTGATAATACTCTCATGGATGTGAAAACTGCAGTGCGCGTCTTCGACGTGATCAACCTCTTTGCCGAAGTCCGGCAACCGATGATCTACAGCGAGATTGCGCGTCGAACCGAGATCCCGCTGTCGAGCTGCCACGCGCTGTTGCACACGATGGTGGCCAAAGGCTATCTGTACGCGCCGGGCGTGAAAGCGGGCTATTACCCCACGCAGCGTCTGCTGCACGTGGCGCGCGACATTTGCAGCGAGGACCCGCTCACGCTGATGTTCCAGCCGCTGCTTTCCGCGTTGCGCGACGCGACCGGCGAAACCGCCGCGCTCGCCACGCTTGCGGGCAACCGCGTGGTCTATCTCGACGTGATGGAGTCGCGCCAGAAGATCCGCTACAGCGACGAACCGGGCGGCTTCATGACCATTGCGAGCGCCGCGGGCAAGGCGCTGCTCGGCGCGCTCGCTCCGGCCGCGCGCCGCAAACTGCTCGACAGCTGCGAGCCGCAGCTGCACTCGGCCAACGGCGCGGAGATCGACCGCGGCACGTTCGAGCGCGACGTCGAGCAGGGCGTGTCGGACGGCTGGCATCGCTCGACGGGCGAGAGCGTGGAGGACGTAGCCGGCCTCGCGCGCGGTTTCCTGATTCATGGCGAGGCGTTTGCGCTCGTCATCGGCGCGCCCAAGGCGCGTCTTCTCAAGAACGAGCAGAACGCCGTGAAGGCGCTGCTCGAGGTGTACGCGCAAATCCCGCCAACGCTGCTTGCCGCGTAAGGCACATCAAGCGCCCCGGGCGCTGAATGCAGCGAGGCGCGAAACGCGGAATTCCTGAAGTGGAGGGTTAAGCATGCGTTGGAAGAACCGGCCGGAAGGCTCGAACTGGGGCGACTTCGGTCCCGACGATCAATTGGGCCGCCCCAACCTCATCGGCGCCGAGCAGGTGCTCAAGGGCGCGCAGGAGATACGCGCGGGTCTCACGTTCACGCTTTCGCTGCCGCTCGACTTTCCCGGCGACAGCAAGCTCAACGTGCGCCGCCATCCGCCGGTGCTGCGTCCCACCTTCCGCGACGGCTTGCCCTATGTGAACTTCCCGTTCGCGCGGAACGTTGCGGGCGCGACCGACGTGGTGAGCGACGATCAGGTGCTGCTCTCGCTTCAATACTCCACGCAGTGGGATTCGCTTGCGCACGTGGGCGCGCGCTTCGACGCCAACGGCGACGGCGTGGCCGAGAGCGTCTACTACAACGGCTATCGCGCGAACGTGGACGTGGTCGGCCCGATGGAATATCGCGCGGAAGACAACTTCGCGCCTCACGCGTGCGGCGGCGAGCATAGCCATGCCGACGTGCTCGGCATCGAGCACCTTGCCGTCAAGGGCATGCAGGGCCGCGGCGTGCTGATCGATTTCGCCGCGCATTTTGGCCGCGAGTTTCGCACCGTGGGCTACGACGACCTGATGCGCGTGATCGAGGCCGACGGCGTGGAAGTCGAGCGCGGCGACATGCTCGTGCTGCGCACCGGCTTCGCGGAGATGGTGCTCGAAATGAACCGCCAGCCCGACGAAGCCGTGTTGTCGAGCCACTGCAGCGCACTCGACGGGCGCGATGAGCGCCTGCTGCAATGGATCACCGATTCGGGCATCGCGGCGCTCGCCGCCGACAACTACGCCGTTGAACGTTACCCCGCGCGTGCGGCCTCCACACCCGGCGACCACCCGCTCATGCCGCTGCATCACCACTGCCTCTTCAAGCTCGGCCTGCCGCTGGGCGAGCTCTGGTATTTGCGCGATCTCGCCCAGTGGCTGCGCGAGCACCAGCGCTCGCGCTTCATGCTCACCGCGCCGCCGCTGCGGCTGCCGGGCGCCATGGGCTCGCCTGTCACGCCCGTCGCGACGGTTTGACGAACGAATTCGCAATCCTTTGTTTTATCCGCATTCCTGATGAACATGGCTAAAGAAAGAGTCCTGATTACCGGCGGCGCCGCCGGCATCGGCGCCGCGTGCGCCGCGCGCTGCGAGGCCGACGGTTACGAGGCCGTCGTGATCGACCGCGTGGGCGACGGCATCATCGCCGATCTCTCCGACACCGTGGCAACGGCAGCGGCGCTCGTCCGCGCGCTGGAAGGTGGCCCCATCACGCGCCTCATCAACAACGTGGGCGTGGTCGTGCCCAACGACGCCGAGCACCAGTCGCTCGAAGAACTCGAACGCGCGTGGGCCCTCAACGTGCGCTGCGCGCAGCAGTGTATGCAGGCGCTGTTGCCCGGCATGAAGGCCGCGGGCTTCGGGCGCATTGTCAACATGTCGTCGCGCGCCGCGCTCGGCAAAGAGCTGCGCACGGCCTATTCGGCCACCAAGGCCGCGTTGATCGGCATGACGCGTGTATGGGCGCTCGAACTCGGCGCATTCGGCGTGACCGCGAACGCCATTGGCCCGGGACCGATCCGCACCGAACTGTTCGACCGTGCCAATCCGCCTGGCGCGCCGCGCACCGAAGCAATCATCAATGCCGTGCCGGTCAAGCGCGTAGGCACGCCCGACGATGTCGCGCACGCGGCCTCGTATCTGCTCGACGCGCGCAGCGGCTTCGTCACCGGCCAGGTGCTCTATGTGTGCGGCGGCATGACCGTTGGCGTCGCGGGGGTTTGAAGATGGCGGCCCCCGAAACGCCTGCACAAGCCTGCAACCCGCGACGCGCCGGCATCGTCGGCGCGGGCAGCATCGGCGTGGCGTTCGCGATCTGCTTTGCGCGGGCCGGCTGGCGCGTGCGCCTCTACGATCCCGACGCTGCACGTCGCGCCGCCGCGCCTGACGAGATTGCGTTGCGCCTCGACGCGCTCACGCAATTCGCCCTGCTCGACGAAAGCGCGCAGGCAATCGCCGCGCGCGTCGCGATCGTCGAGACGCTCGAAGCCGCGGTGGCGCAAGCCGATCTCGTGCAGGAATGCGCCCCCGAGCGCGCCGAACTCAAGCGCGAGATCTTCGCGCAGCTCGACCGTGCCGCGCCGCGCGAAGCGATCCTCGCAAGCGCTTCGTCGTTTCTCGCCGCTTCGAAATTCGTCGACACTACGCTGCCCGGCCGCGCGCGCTGCCTCGTCGCTCATCCCGGCAACCCGCCCTACCTCGTGCCCGTGATCGAAGTCGTGCCCGCACCCTTCACGTCCGATGTGGCGGCCACGCGCGCGATCGCGCTCTACACCGAAGCGGGCATGAAGCCCGTGCGCGTGAAGCACGAAGTGGAAGGCTTCATCTTCAACCGCCTGCAAGGCGCCGTGCTGCGCGAAGCGTATTGCCTCGTGCGCGACGGCGTGGCGTCGGTGGAAGACATCGACACCGTGATGCGCGAAGGCCTCGGTCCGCGCTGGTCGGTGATCGGCCCGTTCGAGACCGTCGATCTGAACACGCGCGGCGGCATCGCCTCGCATGCGCAGAAGATGGGTCCCTCGTACGCACGCATGGGCGCCGAACGCGGCCAGCACGACCCGTGGACACCCGAACTCGTCGCCCAGGTCGAAGCGGCGAGACGCGCGGCGCTGCCGCTCGATCAATGGGACGAGCGTGTGGGCTGGCGCGACCGCCAGCTCATGCATCTCGCCCGCCATCGCAAGACCCAAAGCCACGACGACTCATAAGCGCTTCGAACGCACGCGCTGAGAGCCGAAGAGACCCGACAATTATTACGATTCAATCAGAGACACTTCCATGCAGAAAGTCACCGCTTTCTTTACCGAGCTGATGCGCCGGTATTTGCCCGATCCGTTCGTGTTCGCGATCGGCCTCACTTTGCTGACGATGGCCCTTGCCGTGATTGTGCAAGGGCAAGCCGTCACGGCCCTCACCACGAGCTGGGGCAAGGGCTTCTGGGCGCTGCTCGCGTTCACCACGCAAATGGCGGTGATTCTCGCGATGGGCTACGTGCTGGCGACCGCGCCGCTGACCGACCGCTTTCTGAACCGCGTGGTGGCGCGCGTGAACGATCCGCGCATGGCGATCATCGTCGCGACGCTGGTGGGCGGCATCGGCAGCTACCTGAACTGGGGCTTCGGCCTCGTGGTGGGCGGTATCGTTGCGCGCAAGCTCGCGCTGCGCGTGAAAGGCGTGCACTACCCGCTCATCATCGCTTCGGCGTATAGCGGCTTTACGCTTTACGGCCTCGGGCTTTCGGCCAGCATTCCCGTGCTGATTTCCACGAAGGGACATCCGCTCGAAGCGCAGATGGGCGTCATTCCGCTCTCCGAAACGATTTTCTCGCCCACCATGCTCATCACGAGCCTCGTGACCATCATCACGCTGCCGCTCCTGAACGCATGGCTGCACCCCAGGCCGGGTCAGCCGATCAAGGAAATCGATCGCGCCCAGGAAGAAAAGCAGCAGAAGGCCGCCGCGCTCGGCGTGGATCTCGACGAAGGCAACACGCTCGCCAACCGCCTGAACAACAGCCGTCTTCTGAGCTACGTGATCGGCCTGATCGGCATGGGCTATGTCGCGCTGCACTTCGTGCAGGGCGGCTCGATTGACCTGAACCTCATCAACTTCTTCATTCTGTTCCTCGGCATCCTGCTGCTCGGCACGCCGATCCGCTATGTCGAGAAGCTCAACGAAGGCATTCGCACGATCAGCGGCATCATTCTGCAGTACCCGTTCTACGCGGGCATCATGGCGATCATGGCGTCTTCGGGTCTCGTCAATACGTTTTCCGAAGCGTTCGTGAAGATCGCGACGCCGGCCACACTGCCGTTCTGGGGCTTGATCAGTTCGTTCGTCATCAACTTCTTCGCGCCTTCGGGCGGCGGCCACTGGGTCATCCAGGGACCGTTCATGATCGAAGCGGCAAAGACCATCGGCGCCTCCGTGGGCCATACCTCGACGGCCGTGATGCTCGGCAACGCCTGGAACGACCTCGTGCAGCCTTTCTGGATCTTGCCCGCCCTCGCGCTTTCGAAGCTCAAACTCAAGGACATCATGGGCTACACAGTCATCATGATGTTCTGGATCGGCATCGTTTATTCGGTTGCGATTCTCGCCTGGGGCTGATTGGCTCTTATCGGCGCCCCTTTCTGAACCCCACCCTCACCGGAGACTATTCATGCTGTTTCTCGTGCACATGCAGGTGCAGATTCCGCACGGCACCGACGCCGCCTTCGCCGACGCCCTGAAGGCCGAGGAGAAAGCGTTTTCGCAGAAACTGCAACGAGAAGGCAAGTGGCGCCACCTGTGGCGCGTGGCCGGCGAATACGCGAACTACAGCGTGTTCGATGTCGAATCGAACGACGAACTCCATACGCTGCTTACCGCGCTGCCGCTTTTCCCGTTCCTGAAGATCAGCGTGACGCCGCTCGCCCAGCATCCGTCGGCCATCGTGCCCAACTGAGAGGAACGCGCCATGCCTTTTCTCATCGAGACGTTCGACAAGCCCGGTCACGCCGGGGTGCGGGCACGCGAGCGCGATGCACATCTCGAGTTTCTCGCGCACAACAAGGCGCTGTTGCTGGCCTGCGGCGCGAAGCTCAACGACGACGGCAGCGGCGCAGGCGGCGGCATCTATATCGTCGACCTCGAAACCCGTGAGGAGGCCGAGCGCTTCATCGCGCAGGATCCGTTCACGCATGTCGGGCTGTTCGAGAGCGTGAAGATCGTTCGCTGGCGCAAGGCCTATATCGACGGAACCTCCTACCTGTAAGCGCAACGCGCCTGCAGTCCCGCGACCTTCGACCCTCGACGGCGCCGCGCTCCCCTGTGCGCGCCGTGTTGGCCCGGCGTGTGCCTGCGCACGCCGGGCCGTTTTTCATTCCCGCGCGGTTAGGCGCCCCTGCTGCGCACCCCGTGCTGGGCACATCGATTGCTGAGCAGGTACGCCGTCAGTCCATCAAGCAGCGCGGCCCATGTGGCGGCGCCTTCACGCGAGGAGGAAACCGATCATGCTAAAAATGGCCCTGTTCTTTGCCGTGATCGCCGTGATCGCGGCTCTGTTTGGCTTCACGGGTATTGCGGCCGGCGCGGCCGCGATTGCGAAGATCCTGTTCTTTATCTTTGTGGTGCTGTGCGTGGTATTCCTCGTGATCGCCCTCGTGGTCACGAAGAAGATCGTCGATTGACCGAAGCGCGAACGACGCCCGGGGCGCCGGCGCCGCCCCGGGCCCCATCGGGCCGCGCCCGCGTACTGAAAGGCGCGACGCCTATGGTTGACTTCTCAACCACATATCACAAGCGGCTTTTCTCATGAACCGAACGTATCGAGAACCTAAACGAAGTTTCATTTTACGGGCCATTTTCGACACGTTTGCGTAATCGGCCTCGCCTAAATTTCCGGTTCCGCCACACACGAAGAATCCTCCTTCTCTGCGGAACCGAAATGAAAAAAGCGTTGTTGAACCTCCTCGCGCTCGCGGCGGCCACCGCTTGCACGAGCGCTCACGCACAAAGCAGCGTTACGCTCTACGGCACGGTCGATGCGGGCCTCGACTACGTCAGCAACCAGAAGTCGTCCACGGGTCATGGCACGACGTGGGGCATGCAGTCCGGCAACGTGAGCACGAGCCGCTGGGGCCTGCGCGGCACGGAAGACCTGGGCGGCGGACTCAAGGCGATCTTCGACCTCGAGAACGGTTTCTCGGTCGTCAACGGCAAGGGCTCCAACGGCGGCTATCTATTCGGCCGGCAGGCATGGCTGGGCCTCTCCAGCGACCAGTACGGCACGCTCACGCTCGGGCGCCAGTACGACGCGCTCGTGGACATGATCGCGCCCATGTCGGCCACGGGCTCCGGCTTCGGCGGCAACATCGCGATGCACCCGTTCGACAACGACAACCTCAACAACGACGTGCGCATGAACAACGCCGTCAAGTTGCGCAGCGCGACCTACGCGGGCTTCCAGGTGGAAGGCGCCTACGCGTTCAGCAACCAGGCCGGTGGCTTCGCGAACAATAACGCCTACACGATGGGCGCTTCATGGAACGGGGGCCCGGTCAACCTGGCTGTGGCGTACTTCCAGGGCAACGAGCCCGGCTCGACCACGAACGGCGCACTGAGCGCCGGCAGCGGCACCGACAACGATCCGATGTTCGTGGCTGCACGCACACGCACGCTCGGCGCGGGCGGCAGCTATGCGATCGGGCCGGCGAAAGTGGGCCTCGTGTTCACGCGCACGATGGTCGCCGAGCCCACGCAAATCGCCCAGGGCGGCTCGCTCAATACGTTCGACGCCGACTACCTGACGTTCAATAACTTCGAAGTGAACGGCCGTTATGCGCTCACGCCGCAACTGAGTCTGGGCGGCGCCTATACCTATACGGACGGCTCGGTGAGCCGCGCGCAAGGCAACGCGTCGCCGCACTGGAACCAGTTCGTGCTGCAGGCCGACTACGCGCTGAGCCGCCGCACCGACGTGTATCTGGAAGGCGTCTATCAGCGCGTTTCTGGCGCGCAGGGCATTCCGGTGCTTGGCAATGCGTCGATCCACAACCTCGCGGCTTCGTCCAGCAATGCGCAGGCGGTCGTCGCGGCAGGCATGCGCCTGAAGTTCTAAGCCGATGCTTAAGGGGTAGGCGCGCAGTAACAGCGGCGTAACAGCGGGGCGCGCGAAATGAGCGCGGCCCGTCGTGCTGCGTAAAATAAGGGCAATGTCATCGCCGGGTCATGCAAGCGCGCCATCGTTGCGCAGACACTCACCCTGCGATGCTTGCGCCCGCGCGCGTCAGTCATGCAAGTCCGCCAGCGCAGGCTTCGCCCTCTGCTCCCGAGGCGAGACGACATGACGAAAAAAGACATCCCCGAGAATGCATCCACCGAAAGCGGCGCCAGTGTCTCGCGCCGCGGCTTCCTCAAGCTCGCCGGCGCGTCCGGCTTCGCGAGCGCGGCCAGCGCTTTCGCGGGCAGCGCGAAAGCCGACGCCGCCACATCGGACGGCACGCCCGAGCAGATCCACCTCACCTGGGGCGAAGACCCGACACGCGAAGTCGTCGTTTCGTGGGCATCGCTCGCCTCCTCCACGAATCCGCGCGTGATCTACAGCGCCGATCGCGGCAAACGCGAAACGGTGCACGCCGTGCAACGCACCTATACCGACGGACTCACCGGCGTCGTCGTGTTCACGTATCACGCGCGGCTGCGCGGTCTGGACCCGGCGACGACCTACCGCTACGAAGTCACCGCCGATAACGACAGCCACGCGAGCAGCCCGTTTTCGTCGAGCTTCGCCACGGCGCCGCGCGGGCGTGCAAAGTTCCGCTTCACGAGCTACGGCGACCTCGCCACGCCGAACACGGGCTGGGTGCTGTCGTCGCCGCAAAGCCGCTTCGCCGTCGAGGCCGTAGAGCGCTTCCAGCCGCTCTTTCATCTGCTCAATGGCGACCTCTGCTACGCGAACCTGAATCCCGCGCACCAGACCGATGTGTGGCGCGACTTCGGCAACAACAATCAGACGTCGTCGGCGAATCGTCCGTGGATGCCGTGCCCCGGCAATCACGAGATCGAGTTCTACAACGGCCCGCAGGGTCTGAATTCGTATCTCACGCGCTATACGCTGCCGCATAACGGCACGCAGTTTTCGGGCCGCTGGTACAGCTTCCGCGTGAGCAACGTGCTGTTCGTCTCGCTCGACGCCGACGACGTGGTCTACCAGGACGCCGCCGCGTTCGTGGCCGGCCCCTCGCCGCTCGTGCCTGCCGCGAGCACGGGCAACGCGCCGGTTCAGCCGGGCACGTCATTCTATGTGCGCGGCTACAGCAACGGCGTGCAGACGCGCTGGCTCGAGCAAACCCTGAAGCAGGCGAAGGATGACGACGATATCGACTGGATCGTGGTGCAGATGCACCAGGACGCGCTCAGCTCGTCGAAAACGGGCAACGGCTCGGACAAGGGCATTCGCGAAGCGTGGCTGCCCCTCTTCGACCGCTATGGCGTGGACCTCGTGGTGTGCGGCCACGATCACGACTACGAGCGCAGCTACCCGGTGCGCGGCTGCAATCATCACGCGGGCGTCGATGCGAAGACCGGCGCGAGCGTCGACACGCTTCAGCCGCGCCCCGTCACGCACGCCGAGGGCGCGGGCAACACCTTCGACACGAGCCACGGCACGATCCATCTGATCCTTGGCGGCGGCGGCACGAGCGCGCCGCTCGACGTGTATGGCGTGGACGCCGGCAATGGCAATCCGCAGGCCCAGGTGTTCACGAAGCCCAATCACCCGGTCGCGGGCACGACCGCGGGCACCTTCGCGCGCCCCACGGCGGATGCGCTCGAAGACGCGATCTGGTCGGCACAGCGCGATACGGGTACGGGCTATGGCATTGCGGTGTTCGACGTCGATCCGGGCACGCACGGCGGCAAGACGACGATCACGATGAACTACTATCACGCGCCCGGTGCGGATCAAACGCCGACCGGCAATTATGAGTTGTTCGAAACGATTACGCTGGCGAAGTCACGCTAAGCGAACCACGCGGGGCGCTTGCGCCCCGCTTCGAATTCAGTCCGCGAGCGCGGCTTCTTCCACTTCCCGCACCACGACCGCACCGCCCGCCAGCCGCCGGTAGCGCGACAGCGCCCACAGCGGAAAATAGGCCGTGTATCCGTGATACTTGAGGTAGTAAATACGCGGGAACCCCGGCGCATTATGCGAGCGATGCCACCAGAATCCGTCTTCCTGCTGCACGGATAGCAGATACGCCACACCGCGCCGTACCGATTCGGATTCCCAGTCACCGAACGCCATTTGCGCGAGCAGCGCCCACGCGGTGAAGTTCGACGCGCTTTCGCCGCCGTTGGTGCCGGCAAGGCGCGGGTCGATATAGCTGTCGTTGGTCTCGCCCCAGCCGCCATCGGCGTGCTGGCGTGCACGCAGCCACGTGAGCGCGCGCGCGATGTACGGCTGCCTCGGGTCCTCGCCCGCGAGCGCGAGACCTGCCAGCACGCTCCACGTGCCGTAGATATAGTTGGTGCCCCAGCGGCCCCACCAGCTGCCGTCGGCTCGCTGCGTGGCCTTCACGTACGCGATGGCGCGCGCAAGCGCCGCCTTGTCCTCGGCGCGGCCCGTTACGCCGAAGCACAGGAGTACGCGGCCCGATACGTCTTCGGTTGGCGGGTCGAGCAAGGCGCCGTGATCCGCGAACGGGATCGCGTTCAGATAGAGGCGGTCGCAATCGGCGTCGAAGGCCCCGAAGCCGCCGTTGCGCGATTGCAGGCCGCGCATCCAGTCGAGCGAGCGCGCGACACGCGCCGCATACGGGTCCACGCCCGTCTTGCGCGCCTCCCCGCGGCCCCGCCGATGGAGCATGGCGGCGACCACGGCCGTGTCGTCGATGTCGGGATAGTACGGGTTCTCATATTGAAAGGCCCAGCCGCCAACCGGCGTATCGGGCTGCGCGTTCTCGATCCAGTCGCCGCGCACGTCGTCCACTTGACGCTCGGCGAGCCAGTCGTACGCACGCGCAATGCGCTGCTGCAGTTCCTGGTCGCTGATCGCGGCCGACGCCGGATCGGCGGGCACGACCGTGCGCGCCTGCTCGAGCGCCATCGTGCTCCACGCCGTGTCCCACACCGGCGAGAGACATGGCTGGCAATACACGCTGCCGTCCGGGCGCTCGACCAGCAGCTTTTCCAGTGCATTCTCGCAATCGCGGCGCAACGGATGATCCTCAGGATACCCAAGCACCTGCATCATCTGGTAGCTGTACACGATAGGCGGAAAAATGCCGCCCATGCCGTCCTCGCCGTTCATGCGCTCGGCGCACCAGGCCTCCGCGTATTTCATGGCGCGTTGGCGCAGCGCGCGCGGCAGCAGCGGCTCGATACGGCGCAGCGCCCGGTCAGCCGCGAGAAAGAGCCGGCGGACGCCCTTGCCGCGCGCAAAGTATTCGCGCTCCTCTTCGGGGGGCGTCACGAACAGTTCGGCAATCGATACGTCATGTGGATTGGCCGCGCGTGCCTTCAGCGAACAGAGCGCGAGCAGCGGCACCATGGTCGTGCGCGCCCAGTAGGCGACCTTGTACATCGAAATCGGCACCCACTTCGGGAACAGCACGAATTCAACCGGCATGAACGGCGTGGCGCGCCACGGCACCTGACCGAAGGTGGCGAGCAGAATGCGCGTGAACACGTTGGACTTCGCGGCCCCGCCGAGCTTCAGAATGGTCTCCCGCGCACGCACCATATGCGGCGCCTGCCCGGAGTCGCCCGCCGCCTTCAGCGCGAAGTACGCCTTCACGCTGCACGAGACATCGGGCGCGCCATCCACGTACAGGTCCCATGCGCCGTGCGTTTGCAAACGCTGAATGGCGCGCAGATAGCGCGCCATCTTCTCCTGACGCACCGCGTCGATCTTGCCCATGAAATGCATCATGAGGATGTATTCGGCGGTGATCGTGGCGTCCGATTCGAGTTCGAAGCACCAGCTTCCATCGGCTTCCTGCTGTCGCACGAGCGCCTCGCGGCCGCGAACGATCGAGGCGTCGAGCGTCGCCATGGCGGCTGCAGAGGCGGTAAAAGGCGGGTTGGAATTTTGCATCGGCGGATCATACCATCCGTACGGAATGTTTGGCAGCGACGCCTGCAATGGTATGATCGCCGCCATGAAAGACTCCTCCGTCAAGGCGCCCGCGCGCGCGACAAGGCGCAGCGCGAAGGCGGCTGACGCAGCGGCCCCCTCGGCTCCACCGGCCTCCTCGGCCCCGAAGCCCCCTTCCCCACGCAAGGACGCTGCGCCTGCCGCCGGCACGCGACGCAAGAAAGCCCCGGCCCAGGTGCGCGCGCAGTTGCTGCAAGCGGCTTCCGACATCGCCACCGATCAAGGCGTGCCCGCCGTGACGCTCGACGCCGTGGCCGAACGCGCGGGCGTGACCAAGGGCGCACTGCAATATCACTTTGCCAACAAGCAGGGCTTGCTCGATGCCCTCTTCGAGCAGACGCTGACGCGCTTCGAGCAGCAGATGCACACGCGCATCGACGAAGGCGTGGCGCAAGGCGCGCCGAAACACAGCGCGGCCGCACGCGCCTACCTGCACACGACGGTCGACGAAACGAGCCCCGCCGCCAGCACCAACGTGCTGCGCGTACTGGTGGCGGCGATGATGACCGATCCCGCGATTCGCGAGCGCTACGCCGCGCCCATGCGCAAGTGGACGCGCCCCGACCCGCTTGCGCTCGAAGCCGCCGCCCGCCTCATGATCTGCCGGCTCGCGGCGGACGGCCTGTGGATCTCCGACCTGCTCGGCTACCAGAACATGCCGCCGCGCCTGCGCGCCGAAGTGGTCCGCCAGCTGGAGCAACTGGCGCTCGTGAAAGACTAAAGAAAGCACGCGCCAGGGTTCCCCCTGGCCGCCGCGCTTTCACGCCCGGCGCACTATGCCGAAATCGTCACCGCGCATGGGCCGTTCGAGCAAGACGGCCAAAATGGCGCGACCTACGATTGTCGGCATGAAAACCCTGACCGTTATCGACTCCCACACGGGTGGCGAACCCACGCGCCTCGTGATCGCCGGCGGCCCCGAGTTGGGCCACGGCCCGCTCGCCGAACGCCTCGCCGTTTTCCGTCGCGACTTCGACCGCGTGCGCGCGGGCGTCGTCAACGAGCCGCGCGGCTCGGACGTGATGGTCGGCGCGCTGCTTTGCGAGCCGCATGATCCGTCCTGCTCCGCCGGCGTGATCTTCTTCAACAACGTCGGCTTTCTCGGCATGTGCGGGCACGGCACCATCGGCCTCATCGGATCGCTCGCGCATCTCGGGCGCATCGCGCCAGGTGTGCATCGCATTGAAACGCCGGTGGGCAATGTCGAAGCCGAACTGCACGCCGACCGCAGCGTCACCGTGCGCAACGTGCCCGCGTATCGCTACCGTCAGGCCGTGCCGCTCGACGTGCCCGGTTACGGCCGCGTGCACGGTGACATCGCCTGGGGCGGCAACTGGTTCTTCCTCGTCGCCGATCACAACCTGACGCTCGAAGCGAGCAACGTCGAAGCGCTCACCGAAGCCACGTGGGCCATGCGCCAGGCGCTCGAGGCGAACGGCATCACCGGCGCGGACGGGGCGCTGATCGACCATATTGAATTGTTCGCGCATTCGGACGTCGCGGGCATCGACAGCCGCAATTTCGTGCTGTGTCCCGGCAAGGCCTACGACCGTTCGCCGTGCGGCACCGGCACGAGTGCGAAGGTCGCGTGCCTCGCCGCGGACGGCACGCTCGCACCCGGCGCGCAGTGGCGCCAGGAAAGCATCATCGGCAGCGTGTTCGAAGCCTGCTATGAAACCACGCCCGAACTCCCCGCGGGCCACGTGCGACCGAGCATACGCGGCAGCGCGCATATTAGCGCGGAGTCCAAATTGATTTTCGCCGACGACGATCCGTTCGCGTGGGGCATTCCCGCGTGATCCAAAGTTCGAGCGGTCAACACGATGTCGTCGTGATTGGCGCGGGCATCGTGGGCGCAGCATGCGCGCATGAACTCGCGGCGCAGGGTTTGAATGTACTCGTCATCGAGCGAGCCGGCGTAGGCGGCGGCGTGACGGCCGCCGGTATGGGCCACCTCGTCGTGATGGACGACACGGCCGCCGAATTCGCGCTGAGCGCGTGGTCGTTGGCACTGTGGCACGCCCTTGCGCCGCGTCTCGACGAGCGCCATGCGTTCTTGCGCTGCGGCACGCTCTGGGTCGCCGCCGACGAAGAAGAGCTGGCGCTCGCGCAAACACGTCAGCAGGCGCTGCAACACCAGGGCGTGGCGTGCTCGACGCTCGACGCGCGCCAGTTGCGCGAAGCGGAACCGGGTCTGAGCAATGGCCTCGCAGGCGGAATGATCGTCGACAACGACGCTGTGGTCTACGCGCCTGCCGTAGCAGCATGGTTGCTCGAACAACCAGTTAGCGGCCGCCTGACTTGCCGCACGCAAACGCAGGTCGCGCATCTCGACCGCACAGGCGTGCACCTCGCCGACGGCGAGGTCGTCGGCGCGGGCGCGGTCTTGATCGCGAACGGCCTCCAGGCGCTCGATTTGCTGCCACGCCTGCCGCTGCAGGCGAAGAAGGGACACCTGCTCATTACCGACCGCTATCCCGGCACGATTCGGCACCAGATTCTCGAACTCGGCTATAGCAAGAGCGCGCACAACGCGAGCGGCACCTCGGTGGCGTTCAACGTCCAGCCGCGGCCGACCGGGCAATTGCTGATCGGCTCGTCGCGCCAGTTCGACAGCACGGACCCCGCCGTCGAGCCGGCGATTCTCGCTCGCATGCTGCGCCGCGCTGCCGAATACCTGCCGCAATTGCCCGCGCTCAACGCGATTCGCGCATGGACGGGCTTTCGCCCGGCATCGAGCGACGGCATGCCGCTGATCGGCCCCGCGGCCTCGTTCGCCGATGACGACAGCCATCCGTCCACGTGGCTCGCCACCGGACACGAGGGTCTCGGCGTCACCACGGCGCTCGGCACCGCCAGGCTGATTGCCGCGCAGATGCTCGGACGCGCCGCCGAGATCGACGCGACGCCGTATCTCCCCGCGCGCTTCGCTGCCCAGGGGGCCGTGCATGCCTGAATCGAATACGACGTTGACGATCGATGGGCGCAAAGTGGGCGTCGCGCCGGGCAGCTCGGTTGCAGCCGCCATCGCCATTGCCGCGCATGAAGAGCACGCGGCGCCCGTTACGCGGCGTTCGGTGAGCGGCGCGCTGCGCGGGCCTTTGTGCGGCATGGGCATCTGCCAGGAATGCCGCGTCACCATCGACGGCGTGCCGCATCGGCTTGCCTGCCAGACGGTTTGCGTCGCGGGCATGAGGGTCGTTACCGGGAATGCAGCGCCATGAAGTTCGATATCCTGATCATCGGCGCCGGACCAGCCGGATTGAACGCCGCGCGCATCGCCGCACAGGCGGGTGCGAGCGTCGGCCTCGTCGATGACAATGCGCTGCCTGGCGGCCAGATCTGGCGTCAGGGTCCCGGCCATCGCGCCACTGGCCCCGCGCGCGCCGTGCTCGACGCCCTCGCGGCGCGCACCAACGTCACGCTGCTAAGCGCAACCCGCATCGTGCAGGCGTTGCCTGGACGGCAACTGCTCGCGCAGAGCCCCGACCGCGCGCTCACGCTCGCTTACGGCAAGCTCATCGTCGCCTCGGGCGCGCGCGAGCGCTTCCTGCCCTATCCCGGCTGGACCTTGCCCGGCATCACAGGCGCGGGAGGCTTGCAGGCGCTCATCAAGGGCGGCATGCCCGTGCGCGGCGAACGCATCGTCATCGCGGGCAGCGGGCCGTTGCTTTGGGCCGCCGCCGTGACCGCGCGCCAGCATGGCTCGACGATCGCCGCGATCGTCGAGCAGGCGCCGCCCCAGGCGGTGCGCCGCTTCGCGACGGGCCTCGTCCATACGCCAGCGAAACTCGCCCAGGCGCTGCGCATGCGCTTCGATCTGCGCGCGACGCCTTACTGGTGCGATGCGTACGTTGCCGAAGCGATCGGCACGACGCGCGTGACGCAGGCGCGTGTGCGGCGCGGCAACGACGACGTGCTGGTCGATTGCGACCGGATCGCGTGCGCCTATGGCCTCGTGCCGAATACGGGCCTCGGCGCGGCGCTGGGTTGCCGCCTCGAAGCCCATGCGGGTTCTTCGGCCATCGCCGCGAACGAATGGCAACAGACCTCCGCCGAAGCCGCTTACGCGGCCGGCGAATGCACGGGCGTGGGCGGCATGGAACTCGCGGCGGTGGAAGGACGCATCGCGGCATACGCCGCGCTCGGCGACCACGCGAACGCCCGGCACCTGTTCGCCGAACGCGAGCGTTACCGCCGTTTCGCCACGCGCCTGCACGCAGCGTTCGAACTCGCACCCGCATTGCGGGCGCTCCCGCAGCCCGACACCGTGTTCTGTCGTTGCGAGGACGTCGCCTTTCGCGACGTTGCACGCCACGCGTCATGGCGCGACGCCAAGCTGCAGACGCGCTGCGGCATGGGCCCCTGCCAGGGCAAGATTTGCGGCGACGCGGCCGCGTTCTGTTTCGGCTGGCCGCAAAACGGCCAGCGCCCGCCGTTCTCGCCCGCGCGCATCAACACCTTGCTGCACGCGGAAACGACGGAATAGCGCCACACGCGTTTTTTGTTGCAGATGCGCGCGCGTGCGCAAATCGGCACAATGGTGGTTTCCGCCGATCCCGCCCCACGCGCCTCGCGATGCCCGAACTGGTCCTGCCCGCCGCCCTCGAAATCGCCACGTTTGCGCAGATGGTCGCGCATTTCACCATGCTCGAACCGCTGTTCGACGCCATGCCCGACGTGGTGTTCTTCGTGAAGGACCATGAGGCGCGCTACGTGATCGCCAACACCACACTCGCCGCGCGCTGCGGCTTCAAGGAAAAGCGCGCGCTGCTCGGCAAGACGGCCGAGCAGGTCTTTCCCTCGCGCTTCGGCCACAGCTATACCGCGCAGGACCAGGCCGTGGTGCGGCTCGACAGCAGTCTCATCGACCAGCTCGAACTGCATCTGTATCCGGGCCGGCAGCCGGGCTGGTGTCTCACCTCGAAAGTCCCGTTGCACGACGCACGCGGCCGCGTGCTGGGCGTGGCGGGCATTTCGCGCGACCTGCAGGCCGCCGAAGGCACGCATCCCGCTTACCAGCGGCTCGCGGTCGCCGCGAAGTACATCCAGGACAACTATGCGCAACCGCTCAAGCTCGCGCACCTGGCGAAGCTCATCAACATGTCGGTGGCGCAGATCGAGCGCTACTTCCACAAGATCTTTCACCTCACGCCCCGCCAGATGCTGCTGAAAACGCGTCTGGACGCGGCCTCGGTGCTGCTCGCGAGCGACCTGAGCATCACCGACATCGCCACGCAGTGCGGCTATAACGATCACAGCGCATTCACGCGGCAATTCAAGGCCACGGTGGGCGTCACGCCAAGCCAGTATCGCGCGCTGCTGCAAACGCCCGAAAGCGCACAGACGTCCGGCGCCTGAGCCTCGCGCCAGCGCGCTCAGGGTTGTCCCTGGGCTGCGTTAAGAGCGCGGTGGACTATGCAGATTTCGTCTTTCCGAGGCGCGAAAGGCCCCAAGCGTCAAACGATCTGGACAGCGATACTTCACTCATATTCAACAGGTACCGGCGCGAGCCGCTACGCATTCAAGGAGTGAGTCACAGTGAGCGCTATCCAGTGGAGCGGGGTGTTTCCCGCCGTCAGCACGCAGTTCAAGGCGGACTTCTCGGTCGATATCGATGCCACGCACCGGGTGGTGAGCAATCTCGTCAAGGACGGCGTGTCTGGCCTCGTGGTGTGCGGCACCGTCGGCGAGAACACGTCGCTCGCGACGCATGAAAAGATTGCGGTGATCGAGGCCGCGCGCGACGCGGCAGGCGGCAAGGTGCCGGTGATCGCGGGCATCGCCGAATTCACCACCGAGTTCGCGCGCCAAACCGTGAAAGCAGCGGCGCGCGTAGGCGTGGACGGCGTGATGGTCATGCCGGCGCTCGTGTATTCCTCGAAGCCACACGAAACGGCCGCGCATTTTCGCGCCGTGGCGTCCAGCACCGACGTGCCGGTGATGGTCTACAACAATCCGCCGATCTACAAGAACGACGTGACGCCCGACATCCTGATCGCTCTTCAGGATTGCGAAAATATCGTCTGCTTCAAGGATTCGTCGGGCGATACGCGCCGCTTCATCGATCTGCGCAACGCCGTGGGCGACCGCTTCGTGCTGTTCGCGGGCCTCGACGACGTCGTGGTCGAAAGCGTGGCCGTGGGCGCGCAAGGCTGGGTCTCGGGCATGTCGAACGTGTTCCCGAAGGAAGGCGAAACGCTCTTCCGTCTCGCGAAGCAAAAGCGCTTTGACGAAGCGCTCGCGCTCTACCGCTGGTTCATGCCGCTGCTGCACCTCGACGCGCGCCCCGACCTCGTGCAATGCATCAAGCTGTGCGAGGAGCTGGTGGGCCGCGGCAGCGCGATCACACGCCCGCCGCGTCTGGCGCTCGAAGGCGAAGCGCTCGCGCATGTGAAGGCCGTGGTCGAGAAGGCGCTCGCCACGCGCCCCGCGCTGCCGGACGTCGGTCTGTAAGCGTTACGAACTCAGCGCGCCTCTCTCCCAATCTTCATTCGAATCACCGAAACCGGGCCAAGTTGGCCCGGTTTGTTTTTTTACACGGGATGCCATGTCCACCACCATCGTCCTCACGCTCGACGAAGTCTTCACGCTCTCGCGCAACGTGCTGCTGCGGCACGGCATGTCCGAGGCGCACGCCGATGCGATCGCGCGCGTGATCACGCAAGGCCAGCGCGACGAATGCCATTCGCATGGCATCTATCGCCTGCTCGTCTGCGCACGCTCGCTCAAGAGCGGCAAAGTCGATGCGCGCGCCGAGCCCACGCTGCGCGATATCGCGCCCGGCGTGCTGGCCGTGGACGCGCACTATGGCTTTTCGCTGCTCGCCTTCGAAACCGGCCTGCCCTTGCTCGCCCAGAAAGCACGCAGCCAGGGCATCGCGGCGATGGCCATCAACCGCTGCTTTCATTTTTCGGCGCTGTGGCCCGAGGTCGAAGCCATCGCGGCGCAAGGGCTCGTGGGCATCGCCATGAATCCGAGCCATAGCTGGGTCGCGCCGGCGGGCGGCACGCGCGGCGTGTTCGGCACGAATCCGCTCGCGTTCGCGTGGCCGCGCGAAGGCGGCCTGCCGTTCGTGTTCGACTTCGCCACGAGCGCGATTGCGCGCGGCGACATCGAACTGCATGCGCGCGAGGGCAAGCCCATTCCGCCGCATTGGGCAGTCGACTGCGACGGCCAGCCCACCACCGACGCCCGCGCCGCGCTGGACGGCGCAATGCAGACGTTCGGCGGCCACAAGGGCTCGGCGCTCGCGGCCATGATCGAGCTGCTCGCGGGCGCGCTGATCGGCGACCTCACCAGCATGGAGTCGCAGGCCTTCGACGGCGGCGCGGGCGCGAGCCCTTGCCATGGCGAACTCGTCATCGCCATCGATCCCCGGCGCTTCGGCGGCGACGGCTACGCAGCCGGGCAAGCGCGCGCCGAGCGGATGTTCGCCGCCATCACCGCCCAGGGCGCGCGCTTGCCGTCGCAGCGCCGTTTCGAGGCACGCGCGCGCAGCGAACGCGATGGCGTGAAGGTGCCGCGCGCGCTCTACGACGATGTGCTGAAACTCCTCGACTGATTGCCAGGCTCCCTTAGGCGTGCCGCTTAAGCACCGGTTAAGCCGGGATGAGCGACAATATAAGGCTGAAATTAGGGGAGCGAGCGATGCGCCTGTTGCTGGTGGAAGACGACGAAATGATTGCCGAAACGGTGCTCGACTCGATGCGCCGCGAGGGTCATGCCGTCGACTGGGCGCGCGACGGGCGCGAAGCGGAGCTTTCGCTCGACAACGACGTGTACGACCTCGTGCTGCTCGACCTCGGGCTGCCGAAGAAGGACGGGATCGAGGTGCTCAACGGCTACCGCCGCAAAGGCGGCGAAGCGGCCGTGCTGATCCTGACCGCGCGCGACTCGGTGACGGACCGCATCGCAGGGCTCGACGCCGGCGCCGACGACTACCTGATCAAACCGTTCGATCTCGACGAGCTGGCCGCCCGCACGCGCGCCATGCTCCGCCGCCGCACGGGCCAGAAACAGCCGGTCTACACGCACAGCGGCCTCGCGCTCGACCCCGCCGCGCACGAGGTGACGAAAGACGGCGAAAGCGTCGCGCTCGTGCCGCGCGAATTCGCGCTGCTGCGCGTGCTCATCGAGCAGCCCGCGCGCGTGTTCACGAAGGCCGAACTCGAAGAGCGCATGTACGGCTGGGGCGAGGAAGTCGGCAGCAACGCGATCGAGGTGCATGTGCACAGCTTGCGCCGCAAGATCGGCACCGACCAGATCGTGACTGTGCGCGGCGTGGGCTACCGGCTCAAGAGATCGGAATGAATTCCATCCGCCGCCGCCTGCTGGGCTGGCTCATCTGCGGGTTCGCGGCCGCTTCCGTGGTGGCGGGCTTCGGCATTTTTCACAGCGCGCGCGAAGAAGCGGGCGAGCTGTTCGATTACGAGCTGCATGCCGTGGCGCTTTCCATGCCCGCGAACGCCGCGACGGCACGCCAGGTCGAGCAGTCCGGCGCCGGCCTCGACGAGATCGCGGACGACCGCATTCTCATCCAGATCTGGGATCACGACGGCAAACTGGTTTACCGCTCGCAGGAAACGCCCGTGCTGCCGCGCCAGGCCACGGGCTTTCGCACGATCGAGCACGACGAGGTGCATTGGCGCGTGTACGGCCTCGCGCAACCGGACCGCTTCGTTCAGGTCGCGCAGCCCATTTCCGTGCGCGACGGGCTGGCGCTGCACCTCGCGCTGCATACGTTGTGGCCGCTCGCGCTGCTCGTGCCGGTGGCCATCGTGCTGCTGCTGTTCGTGGTGACGCGCGGCCTCGCGCCGGTGGGCGCGTTGTCGGCGCTGCTCGCTTCGCGCTCGGTGCATGAGCTGGAGCCGTTGCGCCTCGATGGCTCGGTGCCCGTCGAACTGCGCCCGCTCGTCGTCGCGCTCAACGACCTGCTGGACCGCCTGAATACGGCCTCGCAGGCGCAGCGCACCTTCATCGCCGACGCGGCGCACGAGCTGCGCTCGCCGCTCGCCGCGCTCAAGCTGCAATGGCAGGCGGCACTCCACGACGGCACGCTCACCGGCGAGCCGCGCACGCTCGAGCGCATGCAAACACGCCTGAACCGCACGATCCGCCTCGTGCAGCAATTGCTCACGCTCGCGCGCGAAGATGCGCAAGCGAGCACGCCGGCCACTGTCGTGAGCCTGCGGCGGCTGGGCGAGCAGGCCATCGGCGACTTCTCGCTGCTCGCGGAGGAGAAAGGCATCGACCTCGGCCTGGAGTCGCGGCCGCCCGTGACGCCCGAGTGTGTCTGCAACGTGAACGCCGACGCGCACGGCCTGAACACCTTGCTGAACAACCTGCTCGACAACGCGATCCGCTACACCCCGGCAGGCGGCAAGATCGATCTCGTGCTCACGCGTTCGCAGGACACGCTCGGCTTCGAAGTCATCGATAACGGGCCTGGGATTCCCGAAGCCGATCTCGAGCGCGTGCTCGACCGCTTCTTTCGCGGCGATCACGCCCAGGGCACGGGCAGCGGACTCGGTCTTTCGATCGTGGCGCGCATCGCGCAGCGTCAGGGCCTGACGTTCACGCTGCGCAACAACCCGGGCGGGCGCGGGCTCACGGCTGCGGTGAGCGGGCTGCCGGCGCACGACAGCCCCGCCGCCAACACGAATGCGCCCGCCAGCCGAACCGCGCGGGCGACGAGTGATTCGGCTTAGGGCCTGTTCACACTAATAACAGGCGCTAATCTAGGGGAGTGCCGGCAGCCCGGCCAATCAAAGCACGCGCTCGAACACCATCAGCTGATTGAACTTCAGCTTGCGGACGAGGGAAATCTGGGTGAGAGCGTTGGGGTGCATGGCAGAGGAAACGGCATCGCGAGTAATACCGAAACGGGCTCGGAAGACAGGTTCTTTAGCGCGCGCCGCTCGAACGGGGCCAATCTGCACGAGTCATGGGCGCGCAGCACCACGACCCCTTCGTCCGTTTGCACCGTAAGCTCGCCGGCAAGTACGACATAGTGCTTCTCGAGCGCCGACGCGGACAGGGTCGTATACCCGCCCGGCTCGATGGTCGATACGCCGAGCCACAACGAATCCGCGGGGCCGGCTTCGTGCCCCTGTAGTCTCACGCAACGCATGGAAAAGTGGTGGGCCGGAAAATACCGCGGCGCGCTATCGTAGCGGGTCACGTTCATGGCTTGCGCAGCACCCGGTTGGCCGTACCGCGCAGCACGGCCTGATACGCAGGCACCGCGTTTTCGAATAAGAAGACATAGTCCGGGTTGACCGGGAACGGCTTCAATGCGCCACTTTCGAATGAGGGCAATAGCTGGTCGGGAATCGTCGCGCCCTCGATGCTGTCGATGGCGAGCGTATCGATGCCGACATAGGTGTGCTGGCCGCGATAGAACGCAAAGATGTCGAATGGCACGGCTCGATCGATGGTCGAACTGAAGATCTGGGTGCCGCGCTTCGCGAGCGCCTTGTTGGCCTGCTCGAAGTACGGGCTTCCGACCGTGTTGTAGACGATATCGGCGCCATGGCCAGCCGCTTTCTCGCGCACGACCTCCTCGATGGATTGCGACGACGCGTCGATCATGATCACGTCGCCGCTGGCGTGCGCGACATACGCCTCGGCGCTGCGCTCGACGCCGAACACCTTTGCGCCCGCCATTCTGGCGAGCTGGATTCGAGTGCGCGCTGCTTGACGATATCGAGCTCGAGCGCGTCCAGGCTGGCGCTCGGGCGGGTAACATAGACTGCGTTCATAGTTTGCATTCCTGATAGTTAAAGACAATCAAATTCATGCGCGCGTATCGACCCGCTAGCGCTACATAGCGCACCCCCGTGGCGGCCATCCCGGCGCGCTCCGTCTCGGTCAGCGTGCGCACGAGGCGAGCAGGATGCCCGGCCCAGAGTTCGCCGGAGCCAACTACCTTGCCCGGAGACAACAGTGAACCTGCGGCAAGCATCCCGCCCGATCTCACCACGGCCGCGTCCAGGACCCGCGCGCCGAAGCCGACAAACCCGCCGTCCTCGATCGTGCAAGCGTGCAGGATGGCGCCGTGCCCTACGGTTACGTCATCGCCGATGGAGACCGGCGGCCCGTTTGTCGTGCCATGAATGATCGTGCCGTCCTGGATGTTCGTTCGGGCGCCGATCGTGATCTTCTGCACGTCTGCCCGCAACACGCAGTTGAACCATATGGAGCTTTGCGCACCGACGCTCACCTCGCCGATCAGCCGGCTGCCGCTTCCAACAAACGCATCGGGGGCGACCGAAGGCTCGATCGGCGCAGGAAAATGCCTCGACCTCATCGATTTAACCCCAGCAATTCACGCGCCTCGTTTGCCGTAGCCAGTTCGCCGCCGAGCGAGCACACGATGCCTCGTGCGCGCTCGACCAGTGCGGCATTGCTCTGCGCAAGCACGCCTTTCGACATGTAGATGTTGTCCTCTAGCCCGACGCGAACGTGTCCGCCCGCGAGCCATGACTGCGCGACCATGGGAAACGCGAAACGGCCAACGCCGAACGCCGCCCACGTGGCCCCGCCCGGCAGCAGATTGCGCGCATAGAGCAGCGTTTCCGGCGACGCGCAGAAGCCGTACTTAACTCCCGTCACGAAGGTCCACAGCCCTGGACCATCCAGCACGCCTTCAGCGATCAGATCGCGCGCGAGATGCATATCGCCGGAATCGAAAATCTCAAGCTCCGGTTTGACCCCTGCCGCGCGGATCACCGCCACCATCCGCTTGACGTTCTTCGGCGTGTTGATGACGACTTCGCCACCGGAATTCATGGTGTTGAGGTCGAGGCTGCAGATATCGGGACGCAGCTGGAGGATGTGTTCGACGCGCTCTTCCGGCCGCATCAGCGTCGTACCGGGGGCCGCGACACGCGGATCGTCGTCGCTCGGAATGAAGCGTCCCCCGGGTCCGGTAGTCAGATTGATGACGAGATCCCCGTTCACGGCGCGGATACGCTTGATCACGTCCTCGTAGAGCGCGATATCCATTGAAGGGCGACCCGTTGCGGGATCGCGCACATGAATATGAACGACGGCGGCGCCCGCGCGCGCCGCGTCGAGAGACGCCGTGGCGATCTGCTCCGGCGTAATGGGTAGCCCCGGGTGCTGTTCGGGCTTCGTCAGGTTCCCGGTCACCGCGCAGGTGAGAATGGTTTTTCGTGCATGCATGTGATTGCCTCTGCGCCGGTTCTACTAGTTCAGCCGCCGGCCGCCGTCGACCACGAGAGTCGTGCCGGTGGCGAAGCTTAAGTGGGTCGCGCACGCTTCGATTGCGGCGGCAATATCGTCCGGTGTGCCGATCCGGCCGAGCGGCGTGGTGCTCGCGACTTTCTGGTTGAAATCGGCCCCACGGCCAGGCACGAAGGTCGTATCGACAACGCCCGGAGACACGTTCACGACGCGGATACGCGGCGCCAGTGCACGGCCGAGCGACGCCGCCATGAGGTCGAGCCCGGCTTTGGCGGCGCAGTAGGCGATATTGCTGCCCACACCCGTGGTGGCCGAAATGGACGACACGTTGACCACGAGACCATCGCCCGACGCGGCCAGAAGCTCCCTGAACGCGCGAATAGCGGCGAATTGCCCGCGCCAGTTGACCTTGAACATTTCATCGATCAACTCATCGGTCAGCGCCTCGAGGTCGGCGTGGTTCACCGGCTTGGTCAAGCCCGCGGTGTTCACCAGAATATCGGCCTTTGCATACCGGCCCCGAACGAGTTGCGTGAGCGTGGCCAAGGTCGCGCTATCGGCAATCGACGCGAGGGCTGCCATGTGCCCTTCGCCCGGGAGGTTTCGCGCGATCTCCTCAACGGCCTTGAGATCGGTGTTTCCCACCACGACGACGCGTGCGCCCGACGAGGCCAGCCGCCTCGCCGTCGCTTTTCCGATGCCGCCGCTGCCACCGATCACCACGGCGACGTTGCCTTCAAGAAGGTTGTTGGACATTTCGTCTCCCTCGATCATTTGATGGGCGGCGTCGGATACGTCGAAACGCCCTCTCCAAGAACGAAAACGCATTCCAGCGTGTAATAAGGCTCCTGAGTTTGCGGATGCGGCCCTGTGCCTGCCTCATGGCGTTCAAACTCGCCGACCAGATCGCGCGTCACGCCAAATACGACGTCTGAATCCAGATACTCCGCGTCGTCGGCGAAGATCTGCGAAATGAGCGTCGCGTAGCCCTGCGCTACGACAACGAAGTGAAGATGCGCCGGGCGATAGGGATGGCGCTTCTGAAGGCGCAAGAGATCGCCGACGGGACCCTGCGTCGGGACCGGATAGCCGGCTGGCCGCACGCTTCTGAATTTGACCGCGCCCTGCGCGTCGGTAAAGAAGTGCCCACGCAAATTCATCTCGGGCTGCTGCGGGTCCTGATTCTCGTAGAGGCCGACCGGCGACGCTTGCCACACCTCCACGCGCGCATTGCGTATCGGCTGCCGGTTCGTGTCGAGCACATGGCCACTCACGAACAGCGGGGGGCCCAAGGTCGTGCCCTGCACAATGGCGTGGCCTTGCTCGTAACGCGGTGAGCCCGCCCGATAAAACGGGCCGAGCAATGCGCCGCCGGTTCGCTCTTCATGTGCGGCATTGTTCAACACCTTCACCAGCGTCGAAAGCCCAAGCACATCGGCCAGCAGCACCATCTCGTTATGACTGTCCGTGCAGGTCAGCCCGACCCGCCTGATGAAGTCCAGTCCCCGCTCGAACTCGTCGTCGGTTAGCTTCACCTCGTTCAGGAACGCGTGGGCGTGCCTGACCACCGCATTCAGAATTCCTTTGAGCCGCGGATCCGCCGTCTTCTCCATCGCCGCAAGGACGACCGCCGTTGTCGAGGTTGCGTCAGTCACGATATTGCTGCACTGCACCGGTCTGTCCATGTTTCATCTCCTATGCAATCGATTGCATCATACCGGCGGAAGCAGGCAGTGTCAAAGCGGATCCGCAGGATCCTTTTGAGCCGATGCCACGTGCATCTCGCATTTTTGCCTCAATTGTGGGGATAAACACTGCACGCTCCCGAATCTTGACAAAAAAACCTGCCTCACCTTAACATGCAATCGATTGCAATAATCAAGGGGGTACGATTGCACGCCAGTTCTGCTACGCTAAAGATTCTCGGCTTTGAAGGTGCGTTCAACCTGCCGTTTTGGGTTGCGGAAGACCAGCGCCTGTTCGAGAAATATGGCCTGAGCACGAGTTTCGAATACGTGAAAGGCTCGATCGACATGATCAACAGAATGAACGCGGGCGACGCGCATATTGCGTTGACCAGCGTGGACAACGTTTTTGCCTACACCGATGGTCTTGGTGAAACGGCGAATGGCAGCGCGCCCGATCTGGTCGCGTTCATGGGCGGAGATCACGGCTTCCTGTCGCTCGTCGCGCGCCCGGGCCTGACGTCGGTGCGCGAGTTGAGTGGCAAGACGCTGGCCGTCGACGCCTTGACGACCGGCTTTGCCTTTGTCTTGCGCGAGATTCTGTTGCTCAACGACATTGCCGCCGATGGCGTCAAGTTCGATGCTGCCGGCGGCACTGGCAATCGATATCGTGCACTGGTAGCCGGCAAGCACGACGCAACCCTGGTGCGAACGCCGTTCGAACGGCTCGCCGAGCGGCAGGGATTCAGCACGCTGGCCACGGGCGCAGCGCTCTTTCCGGACTATCTCGGCACGGTCGGTGTGGTGCGCGAGTCATGGGCCAGCGCGAACCGGGCGCGGTTGATCGGCTTTATTCTTGCGTACCGGGAAGCATTGAACTGGATTTTCGACCCTGCCAATGCGGCGGCTTGCCGTGCATTGCTGCGCGCCCAGTTTCCGGAACTTTCCGACGCCGACGCGCTCGCCGTGCTCGACGACCTCGTTCACCCCACACACGGTTTGATCCGGGATATGGAAATTGAAGACGCCGGGCTCGCCCTGGTCATGCGCATTCGAGATGCACACGCGACGGCGCGGGCCACTCGGGCGCGCAGGCCTTGCGTCGACCGGCGGTATCTCGACGAAGCGCGCGCGTCCACGGCATGGGCACCCCCGCTGGATGTTCAATGAAGCTGGCCGGTGGCACTACAGGGGCTGGCAGCGGCGCCGGTCCCTGATGCGATTCCTCACAACCCGGGGTTCACGCTGTTTTCAGCGCCAGCCGTCCAGCGCCTGGATCAAATTCGAAATGGACAGCTATTTTTTTCTCGACGCAGAAGCCTTCGCCGGCTTCCGTGCGGCGCCCTTGCGGGGCGCAGCCGTCGAGCCGCGCACGATGAGCTTCGGAGGCAATACCACGTTGCGGGGTGGATGATCGATCGCTTCGATGGCTTGCTCGAGCAGGTCCGCAGCCTGGCGCCCCATCTCCTTGTGACTGATGCGGATCGTCGTCAGCGGCGGCTCGACCAGGTCGACAAGCGGCATGTCGTTATGCCCGACGACTGAAATATCTCGAGGACAATTCAATCCGGATTCGCGGATGGCATCGTACGCACCGAGGGCCAGCAAGTCATTCGCGGCGACGATTGCGGTGATATCCGGACGCGCCCTCAATAGCCGCCGTGCCACTGCTGCGCCCTGTTCGCGCGTATAGGTATCGGCGAACTCGCAGGGGGCCGCGGCGGCATCGAGACCATTGGCGGATATGGCGTGGATAAAGCCGCGATGCCGCAAATAACCGGTGGAATGTTCGCGCGGTCCGCCAAGATGGGCGATGTGGCTGTGCCCCAGTTCGACCAGATGGTCAACTGCGAGCTGTGCGCCGAGCAGCTCGTCCGACACCACCCCGGATAGCCTCGTGTCCTTCTCGGCACGATTGACCAGCACGCTCGGGACACCCCGCTCGATACAGAACGACACCAGCGGATCGTCGCGGCTCGCCGTCGCCAGAATGAGCCCGTCCACGCGCCGGGCGATCAATCCCTGGGCCAGATCGAGCTGCTTGTTGCTGTCGCTTCCGACATAGGCAACGATAACGGAATAGCCATGCTCGGAAAGACGCTCGGTCGCCCCGGTCAGAATCGGCGTGAAAACATTGGTTGCGATATCCGGAACCAGAATGCCGACAAGCTTGGAGCGACCGGTTCGAAGGCTGGCCGCAACCGGGTCGAGCCGGTATCCCAGTTCCTCGGCCGCCTTCATAACGCGTGCGACCGACTCGGGCACCACCATCGAGCGCGTCTCTGGATTGAAGGCGCGCGAGACTGTCGAAACGTGCACACCAGCCAGCTCCGCGACCTGCTTCATCGTCACAGTTCGCCGGTTATTGCCTGCTTGAGACGTGTTTGTTTTCACGACAGCTCTACCTTTTCGCTTTTGACATAGAAGGTCTCGATCAATCACGACCTCACCGTGGCCAACGACTTCAGAACGGCACGCGCCTCCCCGAACGGATCGCTCGTGTCACGGCCAAGGCTACATTATAAATAGGTCGATACAAATTTTCCGCAATCGATTGTGATAATCGGCGTGCGAAAACGCATCGGCATACCGCCCCGTTCGATCAGTACCGCCGTTTGCAGTCACGATCGCGTCAGGGCCTGATATAGCGAGCACCCAGGCTACATGCCTTGATCGTCGCACTCCAGGCCAATTCGCACCATGACGCCCATGCCCTTTTGCCTGGCCCTCGCCAAAAAGAGCTTGACGCGCAAATATCGTCACCTTATTTTGCAATCGATTGCATGAACTCTCACTAACGGTCTATTGCTCACGAGGCGTTGCGACCTGGACAAGTAGCGCAATCACGTAGTCGACCGTCTGAGCCGTCGCTTTACGTGAATCAGGCTTGCGGTCGGCATAAAAAATATCGATTGGCCCGACTTCGCCCATCAAGACGCGTTGCGTGCCGGCTCAAGGAGATAGGTCATGAAGAAGATGCTTGTTGCGGTTGCGGGAACGTGTGCATTCACGGGCGTCGCGCGCGCTCAAAGCAGCGTCACGCTATATGGCTTGATTGACGCAGGCGTGAATTACACCACCAGTGTGCAAACTTCGCGGGCCACTAACGGCTCCCCCCGCGGCGGCTCGCAATTCGCCATGCTCGACGGCGGCCTGGGTGGACTGAGCGGCAGCCGGTGGGGATTGAAGGGTGTAGAGGACCTGGGGGGCGGCTGGAAAGCGCTGTTTCAGCTCGAATCGGGCCTGAACTTCAACAATGGTACGCTCGGCCAGGGCGGCGCGATGTTCGGCCGCCAGGCCTTTGTAGGGCTTTCCGGTAGTCCCGGCACCTTGACGTTCGGCCGCCAGTACGACTCCGTGCGTGACTTCGTACAGAGTTACACTGCCACCGCCCAGTTGGGCGGCGTCATAGGAGCCCGCCCCGACGATCTGGACAATCTGGCCAACTCGCGGCGTGTGAACAACGCCATCAAATACACGAGCCCGAAGTTCAATGGCCTCACGTTTGGCGGCTTGTACAGCATGGGAGGCATCGCGGGTGCGCCCGGGCGCAATCAGCTATGGTCACTGGGGCTGAACTACGAGAATGGCGCATTTGCTTTCGGCGGCGCCTACCTGAACGCGCGTAATCCGAACTTCTCGTATTTCGGCACCAACCCGAATGCATCGGCGAGCGTCACGAGCAACAATATGGGATCGGCCGGAAGTCCCGCGTCGCCACAATACAATCCAGTCTATGCCGGCTTCGCATCGGCGCACACCATGGAGATCTTCGGCGCGGCCACGACGTATAACATCGGCAATTTCACGCTGGGCGTGAACTATACCTATACCCGCTTCGACAATCTCGGCGATACGGAAACGTCCGGTCCGAACCCCTACCACTACAGCGGCGAGGCAATATTCAGCAGTCCGGAAGTTAATATTCAATATCAGGTCAACCCGGCACTGCGGCTAGGCGCCTCCTATAACTACACTCACCTGAGCCGGGCCAACTACGACAACGGCGCTACGTACAACCAGTATTCGGCGGGCGCCAGCTATGCGCTGTCCAAGGCCACCGTCATCTACGGCGTTGCGGTCTACCAGAGCGCCAGCGGTACGGACTCCCTGAACCAGCCCGCGGTGGCCTCGCTGGACGGGCTTACCCCCTCCGCAACCAGCCACCAGGCATCATTCCGGTTGGGCTTGAGGCACTACTTCTAAGTTTGCGAACCGGGGCGGTCCTGTGCCGCCCCGTCTTGCTGCAATCAGTCAAGCACCGCAATGCCCTGGACTTCCACCAGCATTTCCGGTTTCGCAAGGCCTGCTACGGTAATCAACGCACTGGCGGGAAAATTGTCAGCGAAGATTTCCTTGCGCAGTTGCGTGAACGTATCGCCAAAGCGTGCGTCGGTGATGGAGACTGTCATGGTGACCAGATTCGTCAATGTGCCGCCGGCCTGCTCCAGCGTGGCTCCGATCAGCGCAAATATCTCGCGCACCTGCCCTTCGAAATTTCCCGCCAGCGAACGCCCTTCACAATCGGCCACCACGGTCTGACCGGCCAGCCACACAATGCGGCCGCCTTGCGTAATGACCGCTGGCGAGTAGGCGCGCGCCTGCGCGTTGTCGCGTTTGATATAGCTTCGTTGATGCGTCATGCTTCTACCTCCGTGAATTGATCTGCTTGAGTCAGGCGTTCGATCCAGTCGCCGAATCGAGCCATGAAACCGGTCAGCACCTCGCGCGTTTGCGCATCGGTCAACTGGCCTTGTGCGTCAAAACGTGTCCAGGTTTGCGTGACCAGGACCTCCGGCTTATTGAGCGTCAACATGTCGAGCGCCTGACAAACCTGCCGCAGATGAGCCTGCGCGCGCGCCGTCCCCAAACCCGCGCCAGCGCCGACGATCGCCGCCGGCTTGCCCGCGAGCGCGGATGCGCCGGGAGGACGTGAAAGCCAATCCAGGGCATTTTTCAGTACGCCGGAAAACGAAAAATTATACTCAGGCGTGGCTAGCAGCACGGCGTCGGCGCGGCGGATTTTTTCGCTCAGCGTAACGACCGCGACTGGCATGCCGGCCTTCTCGACGTCTTCGTTGTAGAACGGCAGATCGCCCAGGCCAACGATCTCCAGCGTCATGCCTTCTGGAGCGACCTCCTGGGCGGCACGCAGGAGCGCGGTGTTCGTCGAGGCTTTGCGCAAGCTGCCCGACAAGGCAATGACATTGATTGTTTTTCGGTTCATGAATCCCGCCTCGCTTTGAAAAATTTGGGGTTGTCTGGGTATTGGTCTGCCGCAGCCTCGCGGCTGCTTACTTCATCGAGCACTCGTCGACCAGGCGATTGCGATAATTGACTTTGATTTTCGAATGGGTTGCAAAATCGACACCCGCTGCATCCTTGACGACATCGACTCGATAAAAATCGACGCGGCCAAACTGATTGGTATCGAATTTGAAATTGCCTCGCACCGACTCGAATTCCGACGACTTGATCGCGGCACGTAACGCGTTCTTGTCCGTAACGTTGCCGCCCACCTTGCGCAGCGCGACGTCGAGCAATTGCGCGGCGTCGTACGATGCCGCCGCATACATCGACGGTGCGCGACGGTACTTCTGTTTGAACGCTGCAACAAATTGCTTGTTCTGCGCATTGTCCAGATCGGGCGAGTACGCGGACGCGGTAATTGCCCCCACTGCCGCCTCCTGAAGCGCCGGCAGCGTCGTGCCGTCCACCGTGGCCACGGAAACCAGCGGCAGCTTGCCCATGAGGCCCGCCTGGCGATACTGCTTCACAAAATTGACCCCCTGGCTGCCCGGATAGAAAACATAGACCGCATCGGGGTTGGCAGCTTGCAGTTGCGCGATTTCAGCCGAAAAATCGAGCTGGTTCAACGGCGTATAGACTTCGTCAACCAGTGGTTGCTTGTACGTGTGCTTGAAACCCTGAATTGCGTCGCGTCCGGCCTGATAGTTCGGCGCCATGACATAGACACGCTTGTAGCCCAGTACTTGCATCAGGTTGCCGCCTGACTCGTTGATCTGGTCCATCGTGCCCGAGGAGACGGAGAACATGAGCGGTGCGCAATCCTTGCCGGCCAGCGGCGCAGGACTTGCGTTCGAGCTGATGAGCACGACGCCGGCAGCTGTGACCGGCTTGGCCACGGCCATCATGACGTTGCCGAAAGTCATGCCGGTAATGATGGAGACCTTGTCTTCCTCGATCAGCTTGCGTGCCGCCTGCACGCCGATGTCCGGTCTCAGTTCGTCATCGGCCTTGATGACCTGAACCGGCACGCCGCCGAGCTTGTTGCCCTTTTGCGCCATGGCGAGCATGAACGCGTCGTATTGATCCTGTCCGAGCGCGCCGCCGGGGCCCGATAGCGTGCCGAGAAAGCCAATCTTCACTTGTGCGCCCGCATTCGCAGCGCAAAACACGGCGCCGAGCAACGCCAGCTTGGTACACGTCGTTCGCAATTTCATGACCACAGTTGTCTCCAGGTAAGTGCTCGTTGATCGATCGTTGTCGACATCCCGGCATTCTCACGCGCCGGGTTCCGTCTGGCGCCCGCAAGACATGAAGGCAGGCGCGATCGTGTACCGCACCGCATACCACCGCCACGCCGGAAAATGCAATCGATTGCATGCTATCCATCAGCAAAAATCGCGTCAAGCATTTGTTAGCCATGTGCATCGCGCGTACCATGGCCGCCCACCGGGCCAAGCCCGGGAAAACCCGAATCACAGGCTTGACGGATATAAATTCGGGGCACCCAACGCTCACTCGGATTGGGGAAACGCCGGTTTGGGGCGGTTCGTTCATTCGAATTGAAGTTCATGAAACTATTTGACAGACGCAGTTTGAATATTGATAATGCAATCGATTGCAGAACCAAACACTTCCGTACTTTGATGCCCCGGCGCGTCGTGCACCGCAGAGATCGACAAGCCCTATGGAGGAGGCAGCAACATGTCTGAACCGGCTCATGTTCGAGGCACCAACGAACCGTCGCACGCGTCACTGTCCAGCTATGGCATTGACGCGGCGACCGGAGAATTCATTCACCCGCAAGCCGCTCCTTTCTATCCGCATGCGCGCCCCGTCGCGGATAGCCTCGACTATCTCGAGGATCGCCAGTACTGCCACAACATGACCGTCGAAGCCCATTGGCCCATCGTGGTCAGCCCGTCGGTCTGCTGGCAACAGATCATCGACTGGGCCGGCCGGCGCTATATGTACAACTACTTCAAGACGCGCCTGAACATCTATGACATCACCGACCCGCGTGAACTGAAGGTGTTGGTGGACAAGACGTTTTCCGGCGGCGAATCGTTCGGAGCGTCCACCATCGCGTTCAACGCGAAGCTCGGCAAGTGGATCATGCTGCAGTCGGTCGAGGTGCCACGCGGGCTCGGCGCGATGGGCGACGGTGGCAAATATGCAGAACCGGAGCGCGTCGCCGGTCTGATGGCCAAGCCGATGTTTCGGGGTTTTCGCGTCTTCGAACTGACGAGCCCGACCGAGTGGCATCTGCTCGCGGAAGTCAGCACCGACGCGTTGCATCCGCACGGCCGCGTGCAGCAAGGCTCCGGCGCGCTGGATGTGCCGACTTATCACGGGGGCCGGTACGCGTTTATCGCCGCGGCGCCGGACAACACCTTCGTTAATCAGGAATACCCGAATTACGTCTATTCTCCGGCACACTTGATTTATGACCTGGAGGATCCGTGCTATCCGCGGCTCGTCTCCACGTGGTGGGTGCCGGGCCAGCGCCTCGGCGAGGATCGCGCCTACCGGGCCCTGCGCCAGTACGGCAACCATACGTCGTGGCTCGGCGCACGCATGCCGATTGCCGTCAACCCGCCGCTCGAACAGGGTGGCCGTTATGGCTACACGGTCATGGGCGGCCTGGGCTTTCACGTCGTCGACCTTGCGGACCCCGCCAATCCGGTTACCGCAGGCAGCCTCGATCTGCCGTTGAACGTGGGCGGCGTGGAGGGGGACAACGTCGACGCTTCGCGCGCCCACGATCTGAGGATCGTGCTGGTCAACGGCTATCCGATGAATGAAGACGGGTACGAGCCGTACAAGGACATCTTCGTAATCGACGTCAAAGACCCGGCCCACCCAACCCTCGTCGGCGTGCTGCCGCGTCCCGTTCCGCCCGCTGACGCGCCTTACACGGACTTCGTGCTACGCCGCGGCAAGTTCGGCCCCAAGCGTCCCGGCTATTACTTTCAGCCCGGAGATGCCCACTCGGGCATCGCCATTTACCCATTCATGAACGCCGGCATTCAGGTGTTCGATATTCGCGATCCGTCGCACGCCACCATCGCCGCGTACTTCGTGCCGCGCATGACGGGAGATTTTGCCAATACCCACTCATACGCCACGCCGATGGAAAACGTGTTCATCGAATGGGACCGCAAGCTCATCTGGGCCTTCGGCAACACGGGCATCTATCTGCTCACCACGCCGGCGCTGGGTGAACCGCATTTTGGAGCACCGCGAAACTAAAAGCCGTGTTTGAAGCCGCATGGCGCCGCAGATATCTGGCACTACCCCCAATTTCTGAATTGCGTCCACGCACGCATCGCATCGAGGGATAAAAATGAACAGCAGTGTTGTTAAGGCAATCGAACAGATCACCCACCGCCCGCTGCATCTGGCAGGCAGCGAGGCGTTTCGCGAGGCAACGCGCCTGTACGGCTTTTCCGCCGCGCCCGCACACCCGGTGCCGCTTGGCGTGATCCGCTGTGAAAACACCCGGGACGTCGTGGCTGCCATCAAGGCGTCGCGCTCGGTTGGCGTGCCGTTGTCGGTGCGTGGCGGTGGCCACAATGCCTTCGGCTTCGCGTTGTGTCAGGACGGTATCGTGCTCGACATGCGCCAGATGCAGGAGGTGCAGGTCGACCCGGCGCGTCAAGTGACGCGCTGCGGCCCGGGCACGACCTGGGGTGTCTATGACGCGGCTACCCAGTTGCATGGCCTGGCAAGCCCCGGAGGCGTCGTCTCTTCAACCGGCGTGGCCGGCCTCACGCTGGGCGGCGGCATTGGCGCGCTGCGCGGCCTGTTCGGCCTGGCTTGCGACAATCTGCGTTCCGCCGAGGTGGTGCTGGCCGACGGCAGCGTCGTCACAGCCGACTCGACCCGCGAGCCGGATCTGTTCTGGGCGCTGCATGGCGGGGCGAGCAATTTCGGCATCGTCACATCGTTCGAATTCAACGTCCATCCGGTCGGCACCAAGACCGTTACCGGGCCTATCTACTTCGCGTTCGACGAGGCCGTGCGGGTGCTGGCCAATTTCCGCCGCATTGCGCCGGAGCTGCCCGACGCCTGCGCCGTCGAGTTCAATTTCGGCCGCAACAAGGAAGGCCGCACGCAACTGGGCATCATGGTGCGCTTCATGGGCGACATGGCGGCCGCGGAACCGACGCTCAAGCAGATTCGCGCCTGTGGTCACCCGATTGCCGACATGGCGGTCGAACTACCCTACTGCCAGGCGCAGCGCCTGTTGGACCCGAAGGCGCCCTGGGACGATCGTCACTACTGGAAGACCCAGACGCTCAACGGCATGCACGACGAAGTCGTGGAAGCCGTGGTCCACTTCGTTGAAACCAGCCCCTCGCCGCTGGGCAAGATCGTGATCGAACGGCTGGCCGGCCAGATTTGCCGCATCGACGCGGACAGCGCGGCCATCAATTTCCGCCATGCCCCCTATAACGCGATGATCGTGGGGGAATGGAAGGACATCGTCGACGACGAGGTCAACCACGATTGGGTCAAACGCTTCGCAGCGGCACTGGCGCCATTCAACGCTGGCGGCGCCTATACCAACTACATGGCGTCCGACACCACCAACGCCGACATTCGCGCGGCGTTCGGCGAAAAGAAATATCAGCGGCTGCAGCGCATCAAGGCGACCTACGATCCGGAGAACTACTTCGATCGTAACCAGAACATCAAGCCCGCACGGTAATGCCGGAGGCCGGCGGCCCTGTCCCGCCGGCGCTGCCACCTTCAGGAAGGATTTCGTGATGCGAACGCCAGCTGTGGACCGGCTCGTGGCCCTTGGCATGTGCGTCGTGTTGAACGCGTGCGCGACGCCGCAAGCGCGCCAGCACGATGCCGTACTGGCCTGGGTGTCGGGCGAGATGCAATCCGGACCGTTTCCGTCGAATCAGTTCACTGTTGCCGATCCTCATCAACTCACGGGGTTGAGGATCAACCTGCCGATGCCCGACTGTAGCAAGCGTCCCGACGATTGCCACGATACGGCCATTCTCGACCAGCTCGATGGCTTCAGCCTGCGTCCCATGCTGAGCTTGCCATTTGACGGCGCAATCGACCCGGCCAGTGTCACGTCGGCAACGCTGTACTTTGCGGCACTGACATCGGGTGGCGAACTTGCCGATGCACCGCCAATCGGCATCGATCAGGTCGTTTGGTCGCCCAACGCGCACACGCTGTCCGTACGCCCCGCGTCCACGCTCGACGCCTATGCCGGCATCGGAGGCTCACTGACTCTTGCGCCATGAACAACCATGAACGATTGCGACAAGCACCGCCCTTGCGTCCCGCCGGTCAAGCAAACGACAACGCGGCTTACCCTTAACCCACTACCTAGCCTGGGGGCAGCATGACACCTGCACTCTTCATCATGCAGTGCCTGAACGGATTGCAACTGGGCGTGCTGTTGTTCCTGATGGCCGCCGGCCTCACGCTCGTGTTCGGCATCATGAACTTCGTGAACCTCGCGCACGGCTCGCTTTACATGATGGGCGCCTTTATCGCGGCTTCCGTCTATAGCCACACCGGGTCGTTCGCGCTCGCCGCTCTGCTGACCGTCCCGGCCATGCTGCTGCTCGGGATGGTCGTCGAGTTCGTCGCGCTGCGCAGGCTCTATGAGCGCGATCACCTCGACCAGGTGCTCGCCACCTTCGGGTTGATCCTGTTCTTCAACGAACTGGCCCGCATGATCTGGGGCGCCTCGCCCTATTACATGGAAGTGCCGCAGTGGCTCTCGGGCACCGTCGACCTGTTCGGCATCCGGTATCCGGCCTACCGCTTCGCCATTGTCCTGGTTGGCCTCGCCGTTGCCGGCGGGTGCTATCTGCTGATTCACAAGACGCGCTTTGGCATGCTGATCCGCGCGGGCTCCACGCACCGAGCGACGGTCGGTGCGCTCGGCGCGAACATCACGCTGCTGAACTCGCTGCTGTTCGGGCTCGGCGCGCTCCTCGCCGGCGTCGCCGGACTCATGGCCGGACCGATCCTTTCGGTACAGCCGGGCATGGGCGAGCCGATCCTGATCCTGACGATGGTCGTGATCGTCATCGGCGGCATTGGCTCGGTGCGCGGCGCATTTCTTGCCGCATTGATTGTCGGGGTGGCCGACACCATCGGCCGCACGCTGCTGCCGGCGCTGTTGCGCGGCATGCTCAACCGGAGCACGGCGGATACGGCCGGCCCGGCGCTCGCCTCGATGTCGATCTATCTGCTCATGGCGGCCGTGCTGGCAATTCGCCCGCAGGGCCTCTTTCCGGTCAAACACGGGTAATGATGATGCACACGAAGATATCCCCGCGTACCCTCGTGCCTGTCCTGCTGCTCACTGCACTGGCGCTGGTCCCGGTCTACGCCCATCTGGCGCAGCAACCTTTCTATCTCGCCCTGTTCGGCAGGATTGTTATCTTCGCCATCGCGGCTGTCTCACTCGATCTGCTGATCGGCTATGGCGGCATGGTGAGCTTCGGCCATGCCCTGTTCTTCGGCCTCGGCGCGTATGTCGTCGGCATCCTCGCCTATTACGGCGTCGACAATGGCTTCGTTCATCTTGCCGTGACTTTGGCGCTATGCGCGGTAGTGGGCGTCATCACCGGCCTGATTTCCCTGCGCACGTCAGGCATCGCCTTCATCATGATCACCCTCGCCTTCGCGCAGATGTTCTACTTCCTCGCCGTGGGCCTGAAGCAATACGGCGGCGATGACGGCCTGTCGATCGCCTCGGGGAGCCATTTCGGCAGCCTCGCCCTCGACGACCCGAACGTGCTGTACTACGTCGCCTTCGCGGTGCTGTGCGCATGCCTGTGGGCCGGCAGCCGTATTGTGAACGCACGCTTCGGCATGGTCCTGCGCGGTAGCCGCCAGAATGACAGGCGCATGAGGGCGCTGGGCTTCGCAACGCTGCAGTACAAGCTTTTTGCGTATGTCATCAGCGCGATGGTATGCGGAGTGAGCGGCATGCTGAACGCCAACCTGACGCACTTCGTCTCGCCGGCCTATATGACGTGGACGACATCGGGCGACCTGATCGCCATGGTCGTGCTGGGCGGCTTGGGCTCGCTCGTCGGCCCGGTGATCGGCAGCGCCGTGATGCTGACGGTCGAGGAGTTGCTCAAGGGCTACACGGACCACTGGATGATCATCTTTGGACCACTAATCGTGGTCGCCGTGCTGCTCTCCCGCCGTGGACTATATGGATTACTGACAGACCTCGAAGTCCGGATCGCACGCCATGCGCGTGCAGTGGAGAGCAAGGTATGAGCCTGTTGCGTGTGGACCGCCTGGTCAAACGATACGGTGGCCTGACCGCCACGGATCACTTCTGCCTCGAGGTGGCGCCCGGTGAACTGCACGCCATCATCGGCCCGAACGGCGCTGGCAAGAGCACGCTGATCGGCTTGCTCGCCGGCGAGTCGAAGGCCGACGAAGGCACGATCCATTTCGGCGGGCGAGACATTACCTCGATGTCGATCGAACAGCGCGCTCACACGGGTCTGGCGCGCTCTTACCAGATCACGTCCGTGTTCCCCGAATTCACGGCGCTCGAGAATGTCGCTCTCGCGTTCCAGGCGTTGCAGGGCCACAGTTTTCGCTTCTGGCGCGCGGCGGCCAACGACACCGCGCTGATCGAACCGGCCAGAGCCGTGCTCGCGCGCGTGGGCCTCGCCCGCCGCATGCAGGTTCCGGCCGCCGCGCTGGCACACGGCGAACACCGGCAACTGGAGCTTGCGATGGCGCTCGCTGGCGAGCCACGGCTACTGCTGCTCGACGAACCCATGGCAGGCATGAGCCAGGCCGAGTCGGAGCAGATGACCCAACTACTCGCCGACCTGAAAGGCGAACACGCGATGGTGCTCGTCGAACACGATATGGACGCCGTGTTCGCGCTGGCGGACCGCATCACCGTACTCGTCTCCGGCCGCGCGATCGCATGCGGGACGGCCGAGGCGATCCGCTGCAACGCCGACGTGCGCGACGCCTATCTCGGCGACGAGACGCGCAACGAAATGACCGGAGCCACCGAATGAATTCCCTGTTGTCCTTGTGCGGCGTGGACGCATTTTACGGAGCAAGCCAGGCGCTGTTCGGCATGACGCTCGAGATCGAGCGGGGCGCATTCGTCACCCTGCTCGGGCGCAACGGCATGGGCAAGTCCACCACCGTCAAATCGATCACGGGGCTGATACGCGCTGCGAGAGGCGAGATCGTGTTCGACGGCAAAGAGGTGCACACGCTGCCATCGCACCGCATTGCCAGAGCGGGACTCGGTCTCGTGCCCGAGGGCCGCCAGGTGTTCCCCCGCTTGTCGGTGCGCGAAAATCTGCTTGCCACGGCCGCTCGCGGCCATGGCAGGCAGACGCCGTGGACGCTGCAGCGCATCTACGCACTGTTCCCGCGCTTGCAGGAGCGTGAGAAGCACCTCGCGTGCAACCTGTCGGGCGGCGAGCAGCAAATGGTCGCGATCGGCCGCGCCTTGATGACCAATCCGCAATTGCTTATCCTCGATGAGGCGACAGAAGGCCTGGCGCCGTTGATCCGCGGCGAAATCTGGAGTTGCCTGAACGAGCTCAAGGCGAGCGGCTTGTCGATCCTGTGCATCGACAAGAACCTCGCACCGATGCTGGCGCTCGGCGACCGCCATTACGTCGTCGATAAAGGGCGTGTCGCCTGGCAAGGCGATTCGGCGGCATTGCGCCGGGAAATGAGCCAATTGCAGAGCTATCTGGGCGTGTAGGCATCCGGCGCGCGTCAGATTGGCGTTGTTCGTCCTTGCGTTCTATATTCCCTCAAGGAAAGGGGCGCTCAATGCCGCGTCGACGCACTGGCTGCAGCACGGCCCTGATACGGGATGCGCTGGTGCTATCCTCAAAATTCGACTCTCCTATATCTTGCCGCAGCGCATCGCGGATGGCTCGAAGCAGTTCTTCCCTGTCAACCGTTCCATACGTTTACATCTTACGCAGCCAATGTATGGCGCGCAGCGCTTCCTTCATTCGACCAGCGCTTCGGGCACAGCCGCATGCTGCCCATAGACGCCCAGCAGATCGTCGCAGAACGCGCGCACGATGGGCTTTTCCGCAGCGCTGCGCTTGACGGCCAGATGCATCGGCACGTCGAAGCCGAACGTCGTGCGTCCGAGCGCCCGGATCAGGCCACGCTGCTCGAACGGCTCGGCGTGATGCGCGGGCAGATAGCCGATATGGCTGCCCGACAGGATCAGGACCGTGGCGGCGTCGATGCTGTCGGCAATCGCCGTCACCTGCCGGTCGCCGATTCCTGCAAGCTCCTCCGGTATCGGATAGCTGCGCCAGACCCAGTCGTGATCGCGCAGGTCATCTACGTCGACGTGCGGCGCACTATGGAAAAGCGCATGCCCGCGCCCGCAGCACAGCACCTGGCGCTCGCTGAACAGCTCGGTGTAATCGAGGCCCGCCACGAGATGCCAGAAGTAACCGATCGCAATGTCGAGCTGGTTGTTGACGAGGCTTTCCTCGAGTTCCTGAGGCGCCGCGACCTTCATCGTGAAGCGCACGGCCTGATCGCGTTGGCGAAATGCGCCTATCGCTTCCGCGAGCCGCGCGTTCTCGACATGCGAAGCCTGGCCAATCAGGCCGATGCCGAGCGTGCCGACGAGTTTTCGGTCGATATCGCGCACCCTCGCGACGAACTCGGTGGTGGCCGCAACGAGCGCGCGTGCCGAGGGCACGAAGCGTTCGCCCTTCGACGTGAGACGAAAGCCGCCGCGTCCGCGCTCGCAGAGCTTGAAGCCCACGCGCGCCTCGAGCGCCGAGAGCTGCGTGCTGATGGTGGACTGCCGCACGCCTAGCGTCGCTTCGGCCGCGGTGATGCCGCGCGCGTCCACCACGGCGAGAAACACGCGGATGAGCCGCAGGTCGAGATCGGAGGTATTGGAGAACATGCCGCTTATCCCTCACATCGGAAAGCCCATCGCCTTGATACCCTTGATCCACGCGCGCTTCCAGCCGCCTTCGGCGTCGGCGCCGTCGAACGCATGGAACGTGACCTTGGCGGCCAGCCAGCGCGCCGGCTCCGGCGGGATATACGTGGGGCTCTGGTTGGCGATATCGAGCGCGCGCTCGGGGCTGTTGCGGTCGAACAGGATATTCAGGCCCATGAACGCGCCGAAGCGGCTTGCCGCGACGCCAAAGCCCGTGTAGCCCGCCACGAAAACGGCCTTGTCGTTCAGATAGCGCTTCGCGAACACGGAGCCGCGCGAGCAGTAGTCGATCGGGCCACCCCACGCATGGGAGAAGCGCACGTCGGCAAGCTGCGGGAAGGTGCGGTAAAACGCCTGCGCGAGCCGGTAGTAGGTCTCCGCCTTCTGGTCCTTCGGGGGATTCGGATCGCCGTCGAAGTGATAGCTCACGAGTCCGCCGAAGATGATGTTGTTGTTCTTCGTGAGGCGGAAGTAATTGAGCTGCGTACGCGTGTCGTAAATGCCCTGGCGATTCTTCCAGCCGATACGCGCGAGCTGTTCTTCGGTGAGCGGCTCGGTGGCCAGCACGTGGTCGCGCACCTGCAGCACGCGCCGGTTGATATCAGGAATGCCAACCTTTGCCGTACCGCTGCCGAACACCACGCGCGGCGCGCGCACGCTGCCTTCGGGCGTCTTCACGTAGACAGTCTGGCCTTCGTCGATGACATCGATGAGGGGCGTGTGCTCATGGAGCTTCACGCCGAGCGAAAGCGCCGCGCGCTTGAGGCCCCACGCAAGCTTGGCCGGATGCACGATGCCGCTGCGATTGCGCGACCACAGCGCGCCGGCGAACAGCGTCGAATCGAGTTGCGCGCGCGTCGCATCGCCATCGAGCAGAACGACATCGTGCCCGTAGCGGGTGTGCAGTTCATAGTCGCCTCGCAAGTGCTCGATGTGCCCGGGATCGACCGCCACCGTCATTTCGCCGTTCCATTCGATGTCGGCGTCGATGTTGTAGCGCTTGAGCGTTTCTTCGAAGCCGTCGAGATTGTGATGGCCAAATTCTTCAAGCTGCGCAATATCGTTGGGGAATACCCGCACGGCATTGGGCAAGCCATGCATCACCGAAGTCGAGATGATGCCGCCCGCGCGGCCTGACGCGCCGTGCGCGACCTTGCCCGCCTCGATCAGCACGACATTCAGATGCGGCATCTGCTCCCTGGCCTGCACGGCGGCCCAGAGCCCCGTAAAGCCGCCGCCGACGATCAGCAGATCGGCCTCTACGTTGGCGGTGAGCCTGGATTCGGTCGGCGGCTCGGCGGGGTTGTCGAGCCAGTACGGAAAGAACCGTGTGCGCGAAAGCGCCTCTTGCACGCTGAGCGTGACACGCGGGCGCGATTCGACTTCAACTTCTGCAGGGGTACTCATGATTGGCTTCACTGCACGAAACGGGAGAAACAAAGCCGCCTCCCGTGGGAGGCGGCTCGCCATGGTCCTTAGTCCTGTTCGAGCACGACGTAGAACTTCTTCGCGTCCTCGAGGGTTTCCCAGCGGCCTGCAAAGCCGGCGGGCAGGAGGTAGCCCTGGCCAGCCGTGAATTCCTTGCGAGCGCCGTTCGCGTCGGACAACGCGATCTTGCCTTCCACGAGCCATACCGCTTCGTCGGCGGTCGTGGCCGGGAAATCCACCGCGCCGACCTTGCCTTCCCACCAGCCGATCACGTAGTTGTTGTTCTTGCCGACCGTGGCACGCCAGTCGCTTTCGTCCATGCCGTACTCCAGCCTGGTGAATTCGCCGATGCCAGCGCCCAGCGGCACGATGTCCTGAATCAGTTTGCTCATTTGCGTCGCTTCCGGTTGATTGAGTGACGCCAAAGTTACCGACTGGCGCGGCCGCGGTATGCCCCCCCTCAGGGGGGGCAAGCGATGTTTTGCTGCCCAATTTTGCGTTTTTGGCAGCCAATAGCCTTCGGCTATAATGAATCAGCCATCAAGAATGGGCGCGCCATGCTGCTCAACGTCCCTCCGCTCAACCGCGATCAACCGAACTTTCCGCTCTCGTTCAAGACCCTCGGCAATGTAATCGAGGCCGTCGGCACGCCCGATTTCGTGCCGCGTCTTACGCTGCTGCTCAACGAGGTCGTGCCCGTCAATGTCGTGCATATCGAGCGTTCGCGCGCGGACAGCACGATGCCCACGGGCTTTCGCTGCGAATGGATCGGCAGTGGCGGGGTCGGAATGGATTCGGGTGCGATCTCGGACGTGATGACCCTGTACTACGACCGCTTCTACGAAAGCGATCCGCTGTTCGCGGGCATTCGCGGCAAGCTCGGCACGATGCTGGTGGTGCGCGACATCGGCGCGATACCGCCGGGCGAATTCCGCCAGCGGCTCTTCGACGAGGCGCGCATTGCCCACGAATGCGTGCTCGCACGCGGCACGCGCCACGCGCAGGATTCCATCGCGCTCGAACGCGGGCTGCGCGAACCGCCGTTTACGCTCATGGAAATGAACCGTTTTCGCAGCGTGAGCGAGTTTCTGTTTCCGCTGCTCGAACTGCACGCCTCCACGAGCGCGGCCCGGCGCATCGCCCATGCGGCTCCGTTCATGCATCCGCTCGCGCAGTTCGACGCGCGCATTGCGGCAGACAGCGTGCGCCTTTCCAAACGCGAATACGAAACCTGCGCGCACCTCATCACGGGCAAGACTGTGCCCGAAGCCGCGCAGATCCTCGGCGTGCAGGTGGCCACTGCCGAATCGTACGTGAAGCGCGCCTTCGCGAAACTGGGCGTGCGCACCAAACGCGAGTTGATCGCCTGGGGCCACGCCGCCGTTTAGCCACGGTGGTTAGCCACGCTGCTTAGTCAATTAAGAGCGCACATACATCGATTTCCATCGATGTAAACATCTCAACTTAAATATTTGGCCGCGCGGGATCTCCCCTACCATCGCCCGATCGATTTGACTCTAACGATCGGAGACACACCAGATGGAGCGCCAGTTCAACCAGCCGCAGGGCGGCAACGAGATGCCGAGGTTCGGCGGCATCGCCACCATGATGCGCCTGCCGCAGGCCGAGACCACCGAGGGCCTCGACGTCTGCTTCGTGGGCGTGCCGCTCGATATCGGCACCTCGAACCGTTCCGGCACGCGCTTCGGGCCGCGCCAGATCCGCTCGGAATCGGTACTGCTGCGGCCGTACAACATGGCCACGCGCGCGGCGCCGTTCGATTCGCTGCAGGTGGCCGATATCGGTGACGTCGCAACGAATCCGTACGACCTGAAGGATTCGATTCGTCTGATCGAAGCGGCGTACGACCGCATCGTCGAGACGGGTTGCCGCCCGATCACGCTCGGCGGCGACCACACGATCGCATGGCCGATCCTGCGCGCGCTGCACAAGAAATACGGCAAGGTCGCCGTCGTCCACATCGACGCTCACGCCGACGTGAACGACACCATGTTCGGCGAAAAGATCGCGCACGGCACGCCGTTTCGCCGCGCCGTCGAGGATGGCCTCCTGCAATGCGACAAGGTCACGCAAATCGGCCTGCGCGGCACCGGCTATCACGCCGAAGATTTCGACTGGTGCCGCAAGCAGGGTTTCACCGTCGTGCAGGCCGAGGACTGCTGGAACCGCTCGCTCGCGCCGCTCATGGAAGAGGTGCGCGCACGCGTGGGCGACACGCCCGTGTACCTGAGCTTCGATATCGACGGGCTCGACCCCGCCTTCGCGCCCGGCACCGGCACGCCCGAGGTGGGCGGACTGACCGTGCACCAGGGCCTCGAAATCGTGCGCGGCATGAAGGGGCTCAACGTGGTGGGCGCCGATCTCGTCGAAGTCTCGCCGCCGTACGACCAGGCCGGCACGACCGCGCTCGTAGGCGCGAATCTCGCCTTCGAAATGCTTTGCATCATGCCCGGCGTGGCTTACCGTTAGGACGCGAGGAGACACATCATGGCTACGAATACCGAACGTCAGATCGACGGCGAGGCCTTTGTGCTGCCCGCCGCAATGATTGCGGGCACAACTTTTCGCGCAGCGGACAGCGAAGTGTGCTCGCGCATCTGCAACGCGGCCACGGGCGCAACGATCGGCTGGCAGGAGCACGCCACGGCCGAGATGGTCGATCGCGCCGTGCACGCCGCGCACGATGCACTCATCGCGTGGCGGCACACGACGCCCGCCGCGCGCGGCAGGCTGCTGCGCAAGATCGCCGAGTTGCTGGAAGCCGACCGCGCACGCCTCGCTGCCATGCAGATGCAGGTGAGCGGCAAGCCACCGTTCGAAGCGGACCTCGACGTGAGCGACGCCATCGCGACGTTCAACTACTACGCTGGCCTGTGCGAAGACGCGTCGGTGTTCGCCGCGGAACCGGTCGCGCTGCCGGACGATGCGCTGCTGGCCGAACGCTTGCACGAACCGGTTGGCGTCGCGGCGCTGATCGTGCCGTGGAATTTCCCGATGGTCACGACGGCATGGAAACTCGCACCCGCGTTGGCCGCGGGCTGCACGGTCGTCATCAAGCCTTCGGAACTCACCTCGCCCTCCGAGCACATGCTCGCCGCGATCGTGAGCGAAGCGGGCGTGCCGGATGGCGTCGTGAACGTGGTCAACGGCGGCGGCGAAGTCGGCGCATGGCTGACGACGCATCCGCTCGTCGACAAGATCTCGTTCACCGGCAGCACAGCGTCGGGCCGCAAGGTCATGCAGGCCGCCGCGCAGGACATGAAGCGCCTCACGCTCGAACTGGGCGGCAAGTCCGCGCTGATCGTGCGCGAAGACGCCGACGTGGTGCAGGCCGTCTCGCTCGCGGTGGGCGGCGCGTTCACCAACGCCGGGCAGATGTGCTCGGCCACCGCGCGCATCCTCGTGCACGACAACGTGTATCGCAAGTTCATGGCCGCGTTCGAGACAGCGGTGCGAGCCATCGTGGTCGCGTCGCCTCAGGGTGCGGACGCAGCGATGGGACCGCTCATCAGCGCGGCGCAGCACGCGCGCGTGGCCGCGCTCGTGGCGCAAGGCGTTGAGGCGGGCGCACAGATCGCGTTCGCCGGCCAGCTCGATCCCGCATGCGCCGATGGCTTCTTCATGGCGCCCGTCGTCATCGCGGAACCCGCGGCGGACAACGTGCTCTGGACCGACGAGATCTTCGGTCCTGTCGCGTGCGTGAAATCATTCCGTTCGGATGACGAAGCAATTACCCTCGCCAACGATACGCGTTACGGACTGGTCGCCACGGTCGTGACGAGCGACGAAAAGGCCGCGCGACGCTACAAGGCACAGCTGCGCGCCGGGCTCGTCTGGGTCAACACCCCGCAACTGATCTTTCCGCAAGTGTGCTGGGGCGGCTTCGGCCTGAGCGGCATCGGCCGCGAACTGGGCGTCGCGGGCTTGCGCAGCTACCAGGAATTGCGGCACACGGTCGGCCTGCGCGCCTGACCGCTTCATGCCGGCTTCATGCCCCGCCTCGCGCGGGCTGGATCGCGGCCTCGCACGCAAGGTGCGCGGCGGCGACGCTTTGACGGGCGGCGCGGCCGTAGGCGGCGCGGCGGGGGTGGCGGCTCGCGTGGCATAATTCCCGCACTATTTCCGCCACTTCACGCCGTGCGCCGATTCCATCTCAGGCTGGGCAGTCTACTGGGGACGCTTGCGCTCCTCATGGCGACGCTCGCGCCCTTGGTTTCGCACCTGCTTGCCGCCCAGGCCATGCAGACGGCACCCGGCACGGTGGAACGCGCGCCCTGCGGCATGCCTTCGATGGAGCGCCACGTTCACGGCACGAGCGGCACATCAGGCGCGCACGCCACGAACGCGACGTCCGGCGACATGCAGGACTGCGGCTATTGCAGCTTCTTCGCGCACCTGCCCGTCGTGTCCGGCGTACCCGTGGCGCTGTTCGTCGTCGGCCGGCTCGTGCAGTCGCGCATCGCGGCGCAGTTCGAAAGCGTTCGCCTCGTCGCGCCCGCGAGCCACATCCACGCACGCGCCCCACCCCTGTCCTGACTGGATCGATCCGGCCAACCCCGGACGACGCGCCCAGCGTGTCGCCGGGCCTGCACGCGCGCCGCCCTGGCTCGCGCGCGTGCCTCGCTCCTCGACAGGACAACTCATGTCTGACCAATCGCCGTCCGGCCGCATGGCGCCGGGCGTGCTTGCCCCCATTCGCGCGCTGACCCGGTTCATCGGCTGCGCGCTGCTGCTCGGACCGTGCGCGGCCCATGCTCACGCCATCGCGGGCGACCGCGTTTTCCCCTCCACGCTCTCCGTCGACGACCCCGGCGTCGGCGACGAAGCCAACCTCGAATTCGGGCACCAGCGCGTGCCGGGCGACGCCGGCGACCAAAGCATCAACACCTTCAGCTTCGAGTACGACAAGCTCATCACGCCGCGGCTCGCCTTCTCCGTGGACGGCAGCTACGTCATGCAGAACAACCCCACCGCGCGCGGCTTCGACAACTTCGGCGTGGGGCTCAAGTACCTGCTCTACGTGAACGACGCGCATGAATTCATGACGTCGGTCGGCGTGAACGCCGAACTCGGCGGCACAGGCAGCCGCGCGATCGCCGCCAACTTCTCGACGATCTCGCCCACGGTCTTCGCCGGCAAGGGCATGGGCGATCTGCCCGACTCGCTCGCATGGCTGCGGCCCATCGCCATCACGGGCGAAGCGGGACCGTCGTTCACGACCGGCGGCGGCCAGCCGAACTCGTTCGACTATGGATTCACGTTCCAGTACAGCCTGCCCTACCTGCAACAGCACGTACACGACCTCGGCTTGCCGCAGCCGTTTTCCAGCCTCATCCCGCTGGTCGAAGTGCCCCTCTCGCGCAGCCAGGGACAAATGACCGGGACCGTCAACCCCGGCTTCATCTGGATGAACCGTTACGGCCAGCTCGGCATCGAAGCGCAGATCCCGATCAACCGGGCAAGCGGCTCGCATGTCGGCATCCTCGCGCAGGTGCACATCTTCTTCGACGATGTCGCGCCGCGCACGATCGGCAAGCCGCTGTTCCAGTAAGCCCGCACATTCACACAGGAATATCGCCATGAAACTCGCTACATTGCGCACGGCCGTCGCTTCGGTCGCGCTGCTCGCCGCCCACCTCGCGTGGGCGCACGCCTATCCGAAGCATCAGGAACCGCCTGCTGGATCGACCGCGCCGGCCACGCTCAACGCCGTCGTGATCGACTTCGACGACGGGCTCGAACCCACCTTCAGTTCCATCGACGTAACCGACACACAGGGCAAATCCGTCATTCGCGACAAGGCCAAGGTCGATGCGGGCAACAACAAGCGCATGTCGGTTGCGCTGAACGCGTTGACGCCGGGAAAGTATTCGGTGGTGTGGGTCGCGGTTGCCGCCGATGGGCATCGTACGACCGGGCATTACTCGTTCGACGTGAAGTGAACGCGTAACGACGAGATGAGGCCATGCTGCGACTTCTTGCGCTTTCGCAGCGTGGCTCGTTGGTGATTTTCTGGGAGGGCGCCGGCTTACTGCGGCGTGGTGGCGGTAAAGGCTTCGGGCGAGCCGTTCAAGGCGTCGTACAGCTCCCCAACGGGCGAGTCGCCGATTTCGTTATGGATATAGGCGGTAAACGTACGATCGTAGAGCGCGCGCCCGGCGTTGGTTTCCATCGTCATGTCGAAGCCGTTGAGAACCAGGCCGGCGATTTCGTCGGCTTCGAGCAGGATGTGTTCAGCTTTCTTTCGTTCCATGGTAGTGCTCCGGTACTGCAGGATCATGCAATTTTAAGGGGAACGGCGCAGAAATGCTGGCAAAAAAAACGGGGGCGATTCGGCTTCGTTCCCGCAATGCGGCATACGCCGATTCACCGGAATGCTTAGTTATCCGATCAATCTCCGAAGCACCCTCACCACGACGGTTTAGACGCCCCGGGCGGGAGCTCACCGAGGATCCCGGAAAAAGCCGCTCGGCGGCCGGCGGGGGCGCATGGCGGCGCGTGCGGGAAAACGCTAATGCCCCGCCTGCCGCCCGCTATCTAGCGGCAAAAAGTTCGACTGCGCGAATGCGAGCGCCGGAACCAGAGCGACGGCGATGACGAAAGCGGCTTTGATCGACAAGTTCATGTTCTTACACTTCTAGCTTTAGGCTAGCCGCAGCGCTTGCTGCAGCGACGAAGTTAGTATTCGACACCAGGGTAAATACTTGGGCTATTGAATTAAAACGCCGACGTGTTGAGTCTTTCGTAAAGTCACGGCGGGCGGCGCTCAGACCGTGCAGAGCGCCGCGTGCAGGCTACGAGGTCAGAAGCTGTGACGAATGGCGGCACGCACCACGACCTGGCGGGAAGTGGACGAGAGATCCTGCGCGCCGGGCACATAAGCCTGGTCGAGCGATGAGCCGGTTTTGTCGCCCGCCACGAGCTGGAATGCGCCCTGCAGATACACGTCCGTGCGTTTCGAGAGGTTGTAGTCGGCCATCAGACCCACGGAGTGGATCGATGGCTTCACGCTGCCTGTCGTCGCGACATAGTGTTCGAGCGTGTAGACATAGTCGGCGCCGACGTAGAAAGCCGGCGTCAGCTGATACTTGCCGTTCACCTCGAAATTCTGATACCTGAGCGACGTCACCCGGCCGCCGGCGAGCGGCCCCGCCACCGGCTGGATCGTCTCGTCGCCGGTGAGATACCCAACGTTCGCCACAGGCTGGCCGATGTACGTATTGGTGTACGCGAAGCCGACCGTTGCCGACCCAGCCGTGTAGCTCACGCCAGCGCCAAAAATCTGCAGACGCGACGAAGCGAAATTGCCGTCCGCGCCGTTCGTACTGCTCGCGCCCGCAATCGCGCCGCCCGAGGTCAGCGCGGGGTTGCTGGCGTTCAGGTAGGCCGCGGCGATGAGCCAGCCGCCCACCGTGTATTGCGCCCCCACGCTCACCGCGCGATTGTTCGCGAAGTTCGTGTCGTTGCTGAAACTGTACGTGCCGCCGAACGAGAAGCCGCCGAACGTCGGGCTCGCGTATTTGATCGTGTTGTTCAGGCGAAAGGTGTTGTCGGTATTGTCGTTGTCGTAGGGGTGCGAGAACAGGTAGCCGCCCCAGTTGCCGTTCGCCGTCGTCTGCGCGAGATAGTCCACCACGGCGTCGTACTGACGCCCGAGCGTGAGCGTGCCGTAGCGTTCATTGGCGAGACCGACATACGCCTGGCGTCCGAAGGCGCGGCCGCCTTGTGCCAGCGCCCCGTTGCTCGCATTGAAGCCACTTTCGATCTGAAAGACCGCGCTGTTGCCGCCGCCCAGGTCTTCAGTGCCCTTCAGGCCCCAGCGGCTGCCTTGGGCGTAGCCGCTCGTCATTTCGTAGACGGCGTGACCGCCCACGTTGTTCGTATAGTCAATACCCTCGTCGATCAGACCGTACAGGGTCACGCTGCTTTGCGCAAAGGCTGGCGCCGTCGCACCGCACAGCGCCATGACGCAAACGATCTTCCTCTTTCTCATATGTCTTCCATTTTTATAAGCCATACTAACTATCAACCGAATACACAGCCCTCTTGTCCTCGCCATGGCGGACCGCACGCCTTGCGCCCGCTGTGGTCAATTGCGCGGCCCGTCGGGCGTTATTTCGAACCGTAGATATCGAAGTCGAAGTACTTCTTGTTGATACGCGCGTAGGTGCCGTTTGCAAGAATGTCGGCGAGCGCGCCGTTGAAGGCTTCGCGCAGTTCGGTATCCTGCTTGCGCAGGCCGAGACCGTCGCCCTGACCAAAGAACTTCGGGTCGTCGATGGCCTGGCCCGCGAAGGTGAAGTCCTTGCCTTCAGGGCGCTTCAGAAAGCCGTCGCTTGCGGCGATCGACGCCTGAAACGCAGCGTCCAGACGGCCCGACGTCAGATCGGCATAGACCTGGTCCTGGTTTTGATAGGGGACGATCTCCACGCCCGCGGGCTGCCACTTCGCGCGCGCGTAATCTTCCTGACTCGTGCCCTGCTCCACGCCCACGCGCTTTCCCTTGAGCGAGGCGGCATCGGGCAGGAGCGGCGAGCCGCGGCGCACGACGAGCCGCGCGGGCGCATTCGAGATCTTGTTCGTGAAGGCGATCTGCTCCGCGCGCTTGGGCGTGATCGTCATCGACGAAGAGATGACGTCGAACTTGCGCGCGATGAGGCCTGGAATCATGCCGTCGAAGCTCGTTTCCACCCATACACAATGCGCGTTCAGTTGCGCGCACAACGCATTGGCAATGTCCACGCCAAAGCCAGTAAGCTTGCCGTCCGGCGTTTTGTATTCGAGCGGCGGGTAAGTGGGATCGACCGCGAGCCGGATCTCCCGGCCCTTCAGGTCCACCGCGTGCGCCTGTCCCGCCGTTGCCGCGGCAGCGAGCGCCAGCGAAAGCGCCATCGTCCATTGCTTCATTTGCCTGTCTCCTTCGTGTCATTTCGGTTGCTTCAATTGCTTCGGTGGTTTCTGCGATTTCTGTGGTGCTATTGCAGAATGTGCTCTGCGAGCTTGACCCAGTAGCTCGCGCCGATGGCAAGGCTCGCGTCGTTGAAGTCGTAGCCGGGGTTGTGCAGAGAGCAGTGCTGCGCGCCGTCACCATTGCCGATCGAGAGGTAGCTGCCGGGGCAGCGCTCCAGCATGTACGCGAAGTCCTCGCTCGCCATCAGCGGGCGCAGGCCGTCGATCAGCATCTCCGGGCCGCCCCATTCGAGCGCGACGCGGCGCGCCATCTCGGTCTCGTCGCTGTGGTTGACGAGCACTGGGTAGTCGTGGCGATAGTCGATCTCCACGCGCGCGCCGTAACTCGCGGCCTGCCCCTGCGCCACTTCGCGGATGCGACGCTCCAGCAGCTCGCGCACCGGCGCAGAAAGCGCGCGCACGCTCAGGTGCAGATCGGCGTGCGATGCAATGACGTTCGAGGCGCTCCCCGCATGGAGCGCGCCGACGCTGACGACGGCCTGATCGTGCGGCGCCACGTTGCGCGCCACCACGCTTTGCAGCGCCATGACGATCGAGGCGCCGACCACGACAGGGTCGATCGTCTGCTGCGGGGCGGCCGCATGGCCGCCGCGGCCGATCACGCGGATCGTCACCTCGTCCGCGCTGGCCATGAAGGCGCCGCTGTGAAAGCCGATTCGTCCTGCCGGAAAGCCAGGTACGTTATGCATCGCGAACACGGCGTCGCAAGGAAAGCGCTCGAAGAGGCCATCCTCGATCATCTTGCGCGCGCCGCCCAGGCCTTCTTCGGCCGGCTGAAAAATCAGGTGCAGCGTGCCGCGCCACTGTGCGGTTTGCGCGAGGCATCGTGCGGCTGCCAGCAGTATCGCCGTGTGGCCGTCATGACCGCAGGCATGCATCACGCCTTCGTTGCCGCTGGCGTAGGGAAGGCCCGTCGCCTCGCGTATGGGCAGCGCGTCCATGTCGGCGCGCAGGCCGAGGCTGCCCCCCTTGCCGCGCTCGAGCGTGGCGACCACGCCCGTGCCGCCCACGCCCCGCGTCACGCGATAGCCCCAAGCTTCGAGCTTTTCGGCGACAAGCGCGCTCGTCACATGTTCTTCGAAGCCCAGTTCGGGCTGCGCATGCAACTGGCGGCGCAACGCAATCATGTTGGCTTCGATTGCCGCCACCTCGGGCAAAACCCACTGTCTGCTCAATTCGCCTCCTCAGTCCATTCGTACATCGTGGAGCGAATCGTATGCAGCGCAAATTCCGGGGAACAGCCAGCGTTTTGTTATGATGACAACCCACCGTTGTCACCCGCCTCTCGCCGCGCACCCTGACATGAAACTGCACCAACTGGAAGCGCTGGTCGCCAGCGCGGACGCCGGCAGTATTCGCGGCGCGGCCCGTTCGCTTGGGCTCTCGCAGGCGGCTGTCACGCGCGCGCTGCGCGAACTGGAGGCAAACGAGCGCCTGCCGCTCCTGATCCGCGCGCCCGAAGGCATTACCTTCACCGAGCACGGCAAGGTGCTGCTCACGCACGCGCGCATCGTGCTCAATCAACTCGAACACGCGCACAGTGACCTTGAGCGACTGCGGGGCCGCGTGGAAGGCAGTCTCACGGTGGGCGTCACGCCGTGGATTACGCTGACCTTTCTGGCCGAGGCCGTACGGCTGTTTCGCGAGCGTATGCCCGATATCCGTCTGGAACTGGTCGAAGGATTGATGGCTGTCGCCCAGCCGCTGCTGCGCGACGGCAGCATGGATTTCGCCGTCGGCCAGTTGCAGCCCGGCGCGAGCGAGCAGGAGTTCGCATGTGAGGCTGTACTCACTTACGAATCGTCGGTGATGGTGCGGGAAGGACACCGGAAAGTGCGGGCGCGCTCGATCCACGAACTGCTCGATGAAGACTGGGTGCTGAATTTCGCACCGGACGGCAAACGCGACCTGGTCGACTATCTGTTCACGCGCCACGGCGCGCAGATCGACGAGCGCCGCATTGTGCGCGCGCAGTCGGTAGCGACGCTCCAAACCATGGTGGAGCAGGCCGACATGTGCACGTGGAGCCCGACGATCCTGAGCCACGTGCCGCCGTTCGGAGGCCGCCTGCGCTCGCTCCCGTTGCGCGAGGCGTTCGAACCCCGACAACTGGGCATCGTCACGCGCCGCAACAGCACGCTGAGCCGCGCGGCCGTTGCTTTCATCGAAAGTTTGCTGCTGGTGATACGCCGGCACGCGCGCTCGGCGAAGAAAGAAGACCTCGCCTTGTTCAAAACCCTGGAGCTATTGATTTAGCGCCTGAGCGTGCGCTCAGGCACGACGACGATCTGGCCTTTACTCGGCAATGCGCTTGAAACTGACGTAGTAGTCGTCGGTGTAGTAGCAGTCGCCGGTCTGCTTGCGCGGTCCACCACATACGACCCGGCGCTGCCCACGATCCGTCATGCCCGGGGTGCGAACCGTGTATGTGTGGTAGTAGCCGCGCGGATGCTTCGGCAGTAATTGCGCGGTGTTACGGAACAAGACGCCGTCGTCCGCAAAAGGAAAGGGGCCGCCCGCTTTGATCAACCGCAGAGTCTCGGCCGCTTCTCCCGGCAACTGCTTCATGGTGACGGTACCCAGCGCGCCCGCAACCTGCGCGCCTGATGCGGCAGGTGTGCCGCTTGCGCCCTGCGCTGGCTGACCCGGCGCCTGGCTCGCGGATGCGCCCGACGCCTCGGTGACGTTTCGCGAACTGTCCTTGCCGCAACCGCCAAGGATCGCGCTCAAGGCGACGACGCAAGGGAAAACCCACGCTCTTTTCACGAAACGATTCTCCCCTCGTTGACCAGCACTCGACGAACAGGACAAACGTAAAGGTAGCGCTAATGGCCGAGCGAATCAATGCTCGGCCGGGAACACGCACCCGGTACACGACACCCCGGCAGACGAACGGCGGCCGCCTACACCCGTTCCGATGTAAGCGGCCTGGACTTGCAATCGCATAATGCCTGGATGACGCGGTACTTCAACTGCGTGTTGCTCCGCACTTCAACTGCGTGATTCAACTGCGTGATGCCCTGCTCTTCAACTGCATGCTGCCCTGCACTTCAACTACGAGTTGCCCTGCACTCCTCATTGATTCAACAGCGTGCTGCTTCGACATTAACCGATCAACTCTGCCACATACGACTACTGCTGCTGGACTGCTGTTCTGCAACGGGTACACGGTATGGTCCAACTCGACCGCAGGAGGGGAATCCTGGGATGGAGCCAACGTCTCGCTCCATGAAAGACAGTGTAGACGTAGACGGGACGAAACAATTGCCCGAAACGAGCCCAATATCGCGCCGAGTTCGCGCAATTGGGCTGCCTCGCTGTTCAGGCTAGCATTTGCGCTTCGGACCGATAGAACGGGTAGTCCGTATAACCGATGTGTGTGCCGCCAAAGAACGTCGGGCGGTCGTACGGATTGAGCGACAGCTTGCGACGCAGCCGCTCCGGAAGGTCGGGGTTCGCGATGAAGTGGCGACCGAATGCAACCAGATCGGCATCGCCGGCCTGCAGGATAGCCTCGGCCTTATCACCATCGAAACCGCCGGCCGCGATGATGGTGCCCGCATAGTGCTTGCGAATGAGCTGCGCAGCAACCGGATTCGGATCGGCGCCCTCGTCTTCCACATTGCCGAGAATGCGGGGCTCGATGAGGTGCAGATACGCGAGATTCAGCTTCGCGAGTTCTCGCGCAACATACGTGAACAGGCCGACAGGATCGCTATCCGACATATCGCCCCACGACCCGCTCGGCCCAAGGCGCACGGCAACCTTGTCGCTTCCCCACACGGTCGGGAATCGACAGAGTCGTGTGGTTTGGAAACTTCGGCGCCCTCTCCAGTCGGCATGGCTATTTCAACCAGAAAGGGCCAACTAAACATTATTGAAAACTGCTCGCATGTCGCTAGCATTCATTCATCGACTGCCAAATCGAATACAGGCAGCGTTTATCAGGTATTGGCGGCCTCCTGGGGAGACGACGGATATGCGAGTTCTGGTATTGGGTAGCGGGGTCGTCGGCGTGACGAGCGCGTTCTATCTGGCGCGCGCCGGCCATGAAGTCACTGTCATCGACCGCGAGCACGGTCCTGCGCTTGAGACAAGCTTCGCAAACGCCGGGCAAATTTCTCCGGGATACGCGGCGCCGTGGGCGGCACCCGGCGTTCCGCTCAAAGCCGTTAAGTGGATGTTCCAGAAGCACGCTCCACTCGCCATCCGCCCGGATGACGCGGACAAGCAATTCCAGCTTCAGTGGATGTGGCAGATGCTGCAGAACTGCACAGCGGAGCGCTACGCCATCAACAAGAACCGGATGGTGCGGCTCGCGCAGTACAGCCGCGATTGCCTGATGGCGCTGCGCGCGGAAACGGGCATCCAGTACGAAGGACGAACCGGCGGCACGCTGCAGGTATTCCGGACGCAGCAGCAATTCGACGGCGCGGCAAAGGACATCGCTGTCCTGAAAGAGGCGAACGTTCCCTACGAGTTGCTCACTGCAGGCGAACTCTCGCGGGCCGAGCCGGCCCTCGCCGCGGCCTCGCATAAACTGACCGGCGGTCTTCGCTTGCCCGGCGACGAGACAGGCGACTGCCAGCTGTTCACGACCCGGCTTGCCGCTCTCGCCGAAGAGGCCGGTGTGACGTTCCGCTACGACACGACCGTCGATACGCTCGTCGTCGAAGACTGCAAGGTCGTTGGCGTCCGTCACGGAACCAGGCTCATCCATGCCGACGCGTTCGTTGTCGCGTTTGGCGCCTATTCGACGAGTTTCCTGTCCGGCCTCATCAAGATTCCGGTCTACCCGCTCAAGGGATATTCCATCACGGCGCCTATCGTGGACGAGGCACGCGCGCCGGTTTCGACTGTCCTCGACGAGACCTACAAGATCGCCATCACGCGTTTCGATAAACGAATCCGCGTGGGCGGCATGGCCGAAATCGTGGGGTTCGACAAGCGCCTGCGCGAGGCTCGGCGCGAGACACTCGAAATGTGCGTGAACGATCTGTTCCCGGGCGGGGGCGACACGTCGAAGGCGACGTTCTGGACCGGGCTGCGGCCGATGACACCGGACGGCACGCCCATTGTCGGCCGCACCGTCGTGCCCAACCTTTTCCTGAACACGGGCCATGGCACGCTTGGGTGGACCATGTCGTGCGGTTCGGCGCAGCTTCTCGCCGACCTGATTTCAGGCAGAAAGCCCGCTATCGAGCACGAAGATTTGAACGTGTTCCGCTACGCCAGGGAGCCGGAGGCCCCGGCGGATTTCGCGCTGGACTAGTCAGTACTGCTGGTGGAGTTGTGAGCGTCGACTGACGCTCACCATTGGATCAGTGCGACGACGGGGCGAACGCTTCGAAGTACATGCGCTCGAGTGCGAGCGTTATGCCGAACTGCGAAGTTTGCCGCAGTCCATTGGCGCCACAGAATTGCAGCTCTCCGCGCTGGCCGACAACAATGACCTCCTGGGCGCCGCCCTCCAGGTACGCCCTGACCCGGGCGCCGATGTCATGCGCAAACTTGCGGTCAAGGAGCACCTCGACGCACAAATCCGGCACAAACGGAACGGGATCGTCCCGGTCAAACCCTTCCCACTTTTCAGGCGGCATCCAGACGACGTCAGGTACGCGGATGCCAAATGACGGTGTCGCTACGGCAACCGACATCGCGGCCACGTGACCAATCTGCTCGGCGATCTGGCAGTACACGTCGGTGAGAACAATCTGGCGCCGTGCCGAGGGTTGAGGATGCGGCACCGCTTCACCGCGGCCATCGAGTTCACAGCATTCCCACGCCCCGGAATCAGCGCTGGGGTGCATCCGACGCCAGGTCGCTACCAGCCCGTCCTGCTCGAGAAGAGTCGACACAACCACAAGCCTCCGATAGGGGAATTATCTAAGGGTATTCCCTTTGTCGATTGCTGAAAAGCCATTGTTTCTGTGCGTCGCACCATAGACTACGCAATATGCATAGCTTCGATTTTGCATCGTTATCGGTGCCATATCTGGAGGTCTTGCGCCAGAGCCCCATGGTGACATCGCGGCCGAATCTGACTGGCAATCGTCTTTATTGTGCAACGCATCAACGTCACCGCAAAGGGTAATATCGGCGTTTGGTAGTTAGCTCTTGCCGAAGTCGCATTCTGCGCGCGCGTCGGTGAAGTGTTACCGTAAGAGTTTGTCGAGTGCGCCCCGGCGCTTGAACACGAGAAGTGCAATGGAAATCGATGCGGAGACTTTCCGGCGACTGCGTCGTCTCGCCCCCGTCGTTGACGACGTTCTCAACGCCGGGGAAGTTGAACATGCGGGCCAGGCTGTGAATCTCGCGGCACTCGCGCAACTATGCTCGACCCTCTTCGACGCTTACTGCTCGAAGCATCCCGAGGAGACCGCGCAAGCCAACCTCGACATGCTCGAGTCGCAAAAGTAGCGGCCGGGGGCGCCAGGGTCACTGCGCTCCCGGATGCGCCAGGCCCGCTTCCTCGATAATCTGCTCGTATTTTTCCGCGCCAACTACCTCGCGGTACTCCTGCTTCAGCCGGATGAGCGCCTGCGCCGTTCTGGAAATCACACCGTGGACTTCCAGCTGCTCAGCGTGCACCAGGGCCTGCCCCAAAGTCATGGCCACGTCAGTATTCCTTATTGCAGTTGAACAGCCATCAAGTCGTTGACGAACGTGGGCTGGGCCGAAGCGAACTCCATCAGGTTGAGGAAGCCCTCGCTGAGCGCAAACGCCTCCAGCGCATCCTTGCCGCTGTCAGCCTTGATGCGGCCGTAGCTTTCGACCATCTTCAGGTCGGTAATCAAGTACACCATCTCCGCCTCTTTCTGTCCGGGGTGCCTGGAGTCGTTGTCCACTCAAGGATTCTTTCGAAGAGTACGTAGCGTCACTTAAATCGAGCTTAAACAACGCCGACAGGACGAAAGCCTTGCCGGGCCGGCGATTTAAAAGCGCACGCTGCCGCCGCGGCGGCTGACGGCACGCCATCGTCCATGAGAGAAGTTAAGATGAGAGCGAGATAGGCAACGGCTCCCCTCTTCAGGCACCAGAAAGATGGAACGAGAGACATACAAAGGCTACGACTTGTGGGGTCACGCCATCGCGCAACAGGCAGAGTTGCTGACGCTAGAGCGCTACGCGGGGGGCGGGACCATCATCCAGGGTAACAAGCTCATCTGCACTTCCGGCGTCCTGGATCTGTTCGATTCGGAGGAGGACGCGCAGGACGCGGGAATTGCCTGGGCAAAGGCGTGGGTCGACACGCACGGCTAGCGCGCAGATTCCCTGGGTACTGGATCAGTACGTCAGCGTCACAACGCTGCCGCTCAGTCCGCCTCGCTTTTTTGCCAGGTCAAAAGAATCTGCTGCTTCGCGGTGGTCAGCGTTGCCACGTGCTCGCTCAGTTGCTCGCGGATCCGTTCGGTCGGGCCGCCGATCGAGAGTCCGTACAGGTCGCCGCCGAAATCGAGAGCAACGGCCACCGCCGAAAGTTCGGGCGCACTCTCGCCGATATTCGCGTACCAGCCTCGCTCGTGCGCCGAACTGACCTGATCGATGAACGTGGCGCAGTCGGCGACCGTGGCAGCCGTGAATCGCTCGAAATGGAGCTTTGCGCAGAGTGCTTCGCGTGTCGACGCGTCGAGTTCGCCGCAAATCACCTTGCCAATCGAGTTTGCATGCAACGAGCGCAGTGACCCTGGCGCGCATGCATAGCGCACGGCCTTCTCCGATTCGACCACGTCGAGATAGATGACCTGCGTGCCATGAATCTTGCCGAGCACGATGGTTTCTCCCGTCGCGTCGCGCAGTTCGACAAGCCGGGGATGCAGCATTTGCACCACCGGATCGACGGCATTGATCGCGTTGGCGAGCAGCTGCAGACGCCGCGTGGGATAGTAGCCGCCCCGCTTGCGCACTTCGTAGAGATAGCCACGGCTCACGAGCGTGCGGGCAAGCGCGAGGCAACTCGACGACGGCACCTCAAGAAGCCGCGCCATTTCGGCAAGGGCCAGCGGCCTCTGTTCGGCGGCGAAGAGCTCGAACAGGTCGAGCGTGCGGGCAACGAGTTTGACGTCCATGGGTCGGGCGTGGGTCGGGCATTGGATCGCAAGGCGGCGCGATGCGCCTTGCACTGTTCAGTAAGACTTCGGCAGCCCGAGCACCTTTTCCGCGATGAAGCACATGATCATTTGCGGGCTGACGGGCGCGAGCCTTGGAATCATACACTCCCGCAAAAAGCGTTCGACGTGGTATTCCTTCGCGTAACCCATGCCGCCCAGCGTTGCAATGGCCGTCTGGCACGACTGGAACGCGGCTTCGGCGGCAAGGTATTTTCCGGCGTTGGCTTCGGCGCCGCACGGCTCGCCCGCGTCATACAGCGTGGCGGCCTTCATCACCATCAGGTTCGCGGCCTCGAGCGCCATCCACGCCTGCGCGAGCGGATGCTGGATGGCCTGGTTCTGCCCGATAGGACGTCCGAACACGACACGGTCCTTCGCATACTGCGTTGCGTGGCGCAACGCCGCCTGGCCGAGCCCAACCGCTTCCGAGGCGATCAGGATGCGCTCCGGATTCAGGCCATGCAGCAGATAGTGGAAGCCCTTGCCCTCCTCCCCGATGCGGTCGTCCACCGGCACGCGCAGGCCGTCGATGAAGAGCATGTTCGAATCGACGGCCTTGCGGCCCATCTTCTCGATCTCGCGGACTTCGACGCGCGTACGGTCGAGGTCGGTATAGAAGAGGCTCAGACCATCGGTCGGCTTCGCCACCTGATCCAGCGGCGTCGTGCGCGCGATGATGAGCATCTTGTTCGCGACCTGCGCCGTCGAGATCCAGATCTTGCGGCCGGTGACGACGTAGTGATCTCCGTCGCGCACCGCCTGCGTTTTCAGGTGCGTCGTGTCGAGGCCGGCGTCGGGCTCGGTCACAGCGAAACACGCTTTGTCGCGGCCCTCGATGAGCGGCGGAAGAAACCGCTGCTTCTGCGCTTCGCTGCCGAACACCTGCACCGGATTGAGTCCGAAGATGTTCATATGCACGGCCGACGCGCCCGAAAGCCCCGCACCGGACGCGCTGATCGTGCGCATCATCAGCGCCGCCTCGGTCATGCCGAGCCCCGAGCCGCCGTAGTCCGGCGACATCGCAATGCCAAGCCAGCCGGCATCGGCGAGTGCGCGGTGAAAGTCGTGCGGGAAGCCGCCTTCGCGGTCGCGTTCGAGCCAGTAGCTGTCGTCGAAGCGCTCGCAGATCTTTTCGATTGCAGCGACGATCGACTGCTGGTCTTCATTGAGGTTGAAATTCATGCGGACTTCCTCTCGAGGCATAAACGAAAACGGTATTAGAGCGGGAACACGCCCACCAGCACCGCGGTGAACACCATCAGCACCGTGGCGGCGAACAGAAATGGAATCGTGAACTTCTGATGCTCGGCGAGTTCCACGCCCGTCAACCCGACGATCAGGAACGTTGCCGGCGTGAGCGGGCTGACGGGAAAGCCGGTGGTCATCTGACCGAGGAGCGCCGCCTGCGCCATCCGCACGGACGGCACACCCAGCATTTCCCCGCTCTTCGCCAGAACCGGCAGGATGCCGAAGTAAAACGAATCGGGGTCGAAAAGCAGGCTGAGCGGCATCGAAACGAGTCCCAGCACGAATGGCATGTGGCGGGCGTGATCGGCGGGCACATGCTGCACGACGACTTCGGCCATGGCATTGAGCATGCCGGTGCCGGTCATGATGCCGGTGAAAGCCCCCGCCGCAAGCAGCACGCTCGCCATCATCAGGGCCGCCTTCGCATGCGCGTCGACGCGTTCGCGCTGCTGGTTCACATCGGGATAGTTGATGACCAACGCCAGCACCGTGCCGATCATGAACATGACCATGGGATCGACGATGCCCGACACGAGCGTCACGAGCACGACCAGTGTCAGCACCAGATTGATCCAGAAACGCTCAGGCCGGCGCAGCGCGAGTTCCTCCGGGGTGAGCACGCGCGGCGTGGCGGCAATGCCGGCCGCATGTTCGCGTGTGAGACCAAGGCGCTTTTCCTCGCGCTTGCCGAGCACGTAGGCCGTGCCGAACACGAAAACCAGACCGACGATCTGCACCGGAATCATCGGATAGAAGATCACGGTGCCCGGAATATGCAGGGCCGCGGAAGCGCGCAGCATGGGCCCGACCCAGGGAAGGAAGTTCACGCCCGCGGCCATCGAGGCGATGCACGCAAGAATCCGGCGGTCGAGACCGAGGCCGGTATAGAGCGGCATCATCGCAGGCAGCGTGACGAGGAACGTGACGGCACCCGACCCATCGAGGTGGATAAGCAGCGCAAGCAGTGCGGAACCCATGACAATGCGCGGAGGATGGCAGCCCACCACGCGCAGCACGCCGTTGATGATCGGGTCGAGCATTCCCGCATCAGTCAGGATGCCGAAGAAAAGAATCGCAAAGACGAACATGCCCGCAACCGGACCGATGTTCTGCACCCCGTGAACAATGAACTTCGCGGTGGAGAGCCCGAATCCCGCAGCGAGCGCGGCGACGATGGGCACGGCGATCAGTGCGACGAGCGGCGAGAGCCGCTTCGTGATGATCAGCGTGAACAGGGCGATGATCGCGAGCGTTCCGATTAGCGCGAGCATGAACCGGTCTCCCTGTGTGTGAGGCTGCTTGCCTGGTGGGTAAGTGTCATTTCAGTCTCCTGCGCGGCGTTGCGTGCGCCGCCGTTGTGGTGATGTCCGGCTGCCTGTCGATGCGCTGGCTAGGTCTCGCGTGTTCGCTCGCCGAAGACCTGCGCCGCGTGTTCGTCGAGTGCCGGCGGCTTGCTCCGGTAAGTGGCCGGCGTGCGGCCAAGCTTGATCGGCGATGCGATGCCGCGGTAGGTCCCCATCTCGACCTTCATTGCGCGGTGGTCGACGTGGGGATGCGCGAGCGCCGCCCCCACGCCAAGCACCGGCGCACATGGCACGCCGTGGCGCACGAGCAGGTCGGCAAGCTGTGGGCCATCCCAGCCGGCGAAACATTGTTCGAGTTCCGCGCGCAGTTCGTTGCGGTGCTGGCTGCGCGAGCGATTGTCGGCAAAGCGTGGGTCGTCGGCGAGGTGCGCTACGTCGATCAGCCGGCAGAGCGCCCCGAACTGCGTGTTGTTGCCGACCGCGAGGAAGATGTCGCCGCTGCCGGTGTGGAACATGTCGTAAGGCGTAATGTTCGGATGGGCGTTGCCGGTGCGCTGCGGCTCCTTGCCCGAGTAGAAGTAATTGGGCGTGTGCGGGTGGAGGATCGAGAGCGCGCAATCGAACAGCGTCGATTCGACGAACTGGCCCCGCCCGCTAACCTCGCGTTCGCGCAACGCCATCAGGACGCCGAGGGCCGCATTGAGACCCGTCACGAGATCGACGATCGGCACGCCGACACGTAGCGGCGCACCGCCTGCCTCGCCGTTGACGCTCATGAGCCCGGTCATCGCCTGGATCGCCGCGTCGTAGCCGGGCAAGGCGCCGAGCGGACCGTCCGCGCCGAAGCCGGACACGCGGCAATGCACGAGACGGGGAAAGCGCGTGGCGAGCACGGTGTCGTAACCGAGCCCCCATCGCTCGAGTGTGCCGATCTTGAAGTTCTCGACCAGGACGTCGGCCGTTTCGAGCAGTGCGAGCAGCCGTTCGCGCTCCGCAGGCTGTGTGAGATCCAGCACGACGCCCAGCTTGTTGCGATTGACGCCCTGAAAGTACGAAGCGGTCTCGCCATCGAACGGCGGCCCCCAGCCGCGCGTTTCATCGCCGCCAGGCGGCTCGATCTTGATCACTTCCGCGCCATGGTCGGCGAGAATCTGCGTGCAGTATGGGCCGCCGAGGACACGGGACAGGTCCACGACGCGCAAGCCGTGTAGCGATCCAGCCGTTGAAAGTGAAGGAATGTCCATTTTTATCTGCACTACTGATTGATTGGAACTGAAATCGCGCAATCACCCATGCCGGTGCGGCCGGCTGGTAAACAGCCGACAGGTATCCAGCAGTGGAGAACCGTTACGTCGTGTACCGGCTCAACGCGAGTGTACGCTTTTAAATTCACTGCGGTGAATGAATATTCACACACAGGAATATTGGAGGTCAAGGCGGATCCCAAAAAACCGCCCCAGGAATGTCCCTGGTGCTGGATGGCCAACGCCCGTCGCCCTGCCGGCTTTTATCGGCTGCAGGGGTGAGCCCGGGGAGAACAAGGCAGAAACGGAAAGGCGAGGGAAAAGGTCGATCCGACCAGATGAGAGGAATTCTGGAGGGTCAGGGTTGTGTGGAGCGAGAGTCTGAAGGATCTGCATCCAGTAATCGCTGAACCCTTGGTGGGCCGGGTGGGGTTCGAACCCACGACGTCCTTTCGGAGGCGGATTATGAGTCCGCTGCCTGCAACCAACACGGCGTCCGGCCCACGAAGCTACGAAGCGTAGCGACAAACGAAACTACGATGACGTGCCAACAAAAAAGCCCGGTCTACCCAAAGGCCGGGCTTTTCGACGACAGGCCGACATACTACACGAAAGCGGGTCGGCCTGGTCATCGTGCACGTGACTTACGTGCATTAAATCTAACCAGACTCAATTCCCTTCGAGGAACGACTTGAGCTTGTCCGAGCGGCTCGGGTGGCGCAGTTTGCGCAGCGCCTTCGCTTCGATCTGGCGAATGCGTTCGCGCGTCACGTCGAACTGCTTGCCCACTTCTTCGAGCGTGTGATCGGTGCTCATCTCGATACCGAAGCGCATGCGCAGCACCTTCGCCTCGCGCGGCGTGAGCGAGTCGAGCACATCCTTCACGACGTCGCGCATCGAAGCGTGCAAAGCGGCGTCGGCAGGCGCCACCGTGTTGTTGTCCTCGATAAAGTCGCCCAGATGCGAATCGTCGTCGTCGCCGATCGGCGTTTCCATGGAGATCGGCTCCTTCGCGATCTTCATGATCTTGCGGATCTTGTCCTCTGGCATTTCCATCTTCTCGGCGAGCGTTGCCGGATCCGGCTCGAGACCGGTTTCCTGCAGGATCTGCCGCGAAATGCGGTTCATCTTGTTGATCGTTTCGATCATGTGAACCGGAATGCGGATCGTGCGCGCCTGGTCCGCGATCGAACGCGTGATGGCCTGACGGATCCACCACGTCGCGTAGGTCGAGAACTTGTAGCCGCGCCGATATTCGAACTTGTCCACCGCCTTCATCAGGCCGATGTTGCCTTCCTGGATCAGGTCGAGGAACTGCAGGCCACGGTTCGTGTACTTCTTCGCAATCGAGATCACGAGACGCAGGTTCGCCTCGGTCATCTCGCGCTTCGCCTGGCGCGCCTTGAGTTCGCCGGCCGCCATCTGGCGGTTGGTTTCCTTCAGGTCCTTGAGCGGCAGCACCACGCGCGCCTGCAAATCGAGCAGGCGCTGCTGCTGTTCGCGGATGGCCGGAATGTTGCGCGAGAGGATGCCGCTATACGCATGGCTCTCGTCGACGATCTTTTCCGACCACTCGAGGTCGGTTTCATTGCCCGGGAAACGTGCGATGAACTCCGAGCGCGGCATGCCGCACTTGTCCACGACCGTGTGAAGAATCTGGCGTTCGACCTGGCGCACTTCGTCCACCTGCGCACGCAGCGTGTCGCACAGGCGCTCGACGGTACGCGCCGTGAAGCGGATCGACATCAGCTCGTTCTGGATGGTTTCCTGCGCCTTGAGGTAAGACTTCGACTTGTAGCCTTCCTTCTCGAACGCGCGGCGCATCTTGTCGAACCATTCGCTGATGAGGGCGAACTTTTCGAGCGAGGCACGCTTGAGGGCTTCGAGCTGCGCCGCGTTGGCCGTCGCCTGCGCCGCGCCGTCGTCCTCTTCCTCCTCCTCCTCCTCTTCTTCTTCTTCCGCTTCTTCCTCTTCGTCCTCGTTTTCGATCTCTTCCGCTTCCTTGGCGTTGAAGCCGTCGGTGTCTTCAGCGTTGGGATCGATCAGGCCGTCGACGAGTTCATCCACGCGAATCTCGTCGTTCGCCACGCGCTCGGCCATGGCGAGGATGTCGGCAATAGTGGTCGGGCAGGCGGAGATCGCCATGACCATGTGCTTGAGGCCGTCTTCGATGCGCTTGGCGATTTCGATTTCGCCTTCGCGCGTGAGGAGCTCAACCGTGCCCATTTCGCGCATGTACATACGCACCGGGTCGGTCGTGCGGCCAAATTCGGAGTCGACAGTGGACAGCGCGACTTCCGCTTCCTCTTCCACTTCGTCGTCCGAAGAAGCGTTGGGTGCGTTGTCGTTGAGCAGTAGCGTTTCGGCGTCGGGCGCCTGCTCATAGACGGCCACGCCCATGTCGTTGAACGTGCTGATGATGCCTTCGATCGCCTCGGTTTCCGTGAAGTTGTCCGGGAGGTGATCGTTGATTTCCGCATAGGTGAGGAAGCCGCGCTCCTTGCCGAGCTTGATGAGCGCACGCAGCTTCGTGCGCCGCTCCTCGAGCTCCTCGACGGTGCCGGGCTGCGACGACGCGAACGCGTCTTTCAGCAGCGCCTTCTCCTTCGCTCGCCGGTCGCGCGCACGGGTCGTCTTTTCGACCTTGCCCGCGGCGGGGGGGCTGTCTTCGCTCTGGTTTGCGTCGTCATCGACGGGTACTTCATTCAGCTTTTTCGTCATGGAGTTCGCCGTACCGGCTAGTGTCTCGACTCGCGGCTGCTGGACAACAGCCTCTTGAACCGTGGATGCTTGAGCCTCGCGCTCTGCCGCATCGTCCTCGACGGCAGGCACTTCCCTTGCACTTCTCGAACCGGACCGCTTCGTTGCCGGCTGCGTAGCGGCTTTCGCCGCACGGACAGGCGCTGCTCGCGCAGCCGAAACAGTCATCGACCTCTTCCGGGTAGCCGGCTCAGAACGGTTGGTGGACTCACTGCCCGACGACCGGGCGGAAGAACGGGCAACTGTGGTCGCTGTGACCTCGCTGGTCGGCTCCGTCGAGCCCTTGCCTGTTGCCTTTTTTCCGCCTGTAGTCTTTGCCATTGCCATTCCGCCCCTTGCTGGAAAACTGGACATTCACGGATTACCCCAACCCATTATGCCCACCCGGAAAAAACAAAAACAAACCGCTGAAAACCTGTTATTTTACCACGCAGGGCAATAATCCCCCCGCGCGGTCCTTCCCTTACAAACCGAGCTGACGTTTCATGTCAGCCCGCGTCTGATTCAGTGACATCAATTCGGCAAGTTCCTCAGGCGTATGTCGCGACTGCCGCGAAAGCGCGTCCAGGCGATCGCAACAGGCGTCGTACCGCATTTTCAGGATTGCCGCCGTCAATTCTTCGCTCACGAGCCGCTCCTGCTCGCGGCGCTCCTCCACCGCAGCGCCATCTTCCGGATTTTTCATCAGCAAATCCCGAACGTTTTCATCATAGTCCAGAATTTCGCGAAAAATCTCCTCGAAGGTTGGAGCATTGGCCCCATTTCTCAGCAGGTCCGAAAGCAGCTGAAATTCCACCGAGTCGCCCAGTGCCCGCGCGTGAGTGGTCACTTCCTCGAACAACTCGCCGTGGCGCGTCAGTCCGATCAGCGCCTGTTCGGCCTCGTCGTCCAGTTGCAGCACGATGCGCGGGTGCATCACGAGGTTGCGCAGCGCCTTGCGCTCGATACCGGTCACAAGGTGCCGGTCCCTGCGTGCGGGCGCCTGACGCGCCGCCTGGGCAATGCGCGCGTCGACTTCGCACAGCGCGGCCACTTCCTCGAACGGCACGTCCAGTCGGTCCGCGAACATGTGCATGATCTGCGCCCGCAGGGCGTTCGCCGGCAGCGCCTGCAGGAGCGGCTTCGCGTCGAACAGCGCCCGGGCGCGCCCTTCCGGCTGGTCGAGCTCCTTGTCCGCCAGCACCTCGTTGAGCATGAACTGGGACAGCGGCATGGCCCGCTCGACCTGCTCCGAGAACGCCTCGGTGCCGAATTCGCGCACGTAGCTGTCCGGGTCGTGCTCCTCTGGCAGGAACAGGAAGCGGATCGTGCGGTTGTCGGCCGCGTGCGGCAGGCACGCGTCGAGCGCACGGCGCGCGGCGCGGCGGCCCGCCGAGTCGCCGTCGAAGCTGAAGATCACCGTGTCGGTCTGACGCATGAGCTTCTGCACGTGGATCGGCGTGCACGCGGTGCCGAGCGTCGCCACGGCGTTCTGGAAACCCAGCTGCGCGAGCGCGACGACATCCATATACCCCTCGACCACCAGCACATAGCGCTGTTCCCGGATCGCGAGGCGCGCCTCGAACAACCCGTACAGTTCGCTGCCCTTGTTAAATAGCGGCGTTTCCGGGGAATTCAAATACTTCGGCTCGCCGCCGTCCAGCACGCGGCCGCCAAAGCCGATGACCTGGCCCTTGACATTGCGGATCGGGAACATCACGCGGTCGCGGAAACGGTCGTAGCGGCGCGACTGGCCTTGCGCGTCCTGCTTTTCGCTGACGATGACGAGGCCCGCCTCGACCAGCGCATCGTCGCGATAGTGGGTAAACGCCGTTTCGAGGTTTTGCCATCCATCGGGCGCGTAGCCCAGGCCGAAGCGCGCGGCGATTTCGCCCGTGAGGCCGCGCTTCTTGAGGTACTGGATGGCGTTGGTCGCGCTGCGCAGCTGTTTGCGGTAGTAGTCGCAGGCGGTCTGCATGACGTCGGAAAGCGCGGTGGTAACGGCCTTCGAGGCAGCCGGAGCATAGCCGCCCGCCGCGCCGGCCCCACCGCCGCCACCGCGCATGGGCGAAGGCTCTTGCGGCACGGTCAGGCCGACCGACTGGGCGAGTTCGTTGACGGCCTCGGGGAACGTCAGCCCCGCGTGCTCCATGAGGAAGCCGATGGCGGTGCCGTGCGCGCCACAGCCGAAGCAGTGATAGAACTGCTTGGTTGGACTAACCGTGAACGAAGGGCTCTTCTCGTTATGGAACGGACACAAGCCCATGAAGTTCGCGCCGCCCTTCTTGAGCTGCACGTAGCGACCCACCACGTCGACGATATCGACGCGGTTCAGCAGGTCTTGCAGGAACGAATGCGGAATCATCGAAGCGAGCGCGCTTGGGCAGCCGGGGCTCGCGCGGCCCGATACGTGACATACGCGTGACGTACGGGCCTCGCGGCGTCGCCCTTGGGCCGGGCCGGCGCCGTGTGCGAGCCGGGTGCGCTTACTTCGAGAGCGCGGCTTTGACGAGCCCGGACACGGCCGTCATGTCGGCGCGCCCGGCCAGCTTCGGCTTGAGCACGCCCATCACCTTGCCCATGTCCTGCGGGCCGGCTGCGCCCACCTGCGCGACAGCGGCCTGCACCTCGGCGGCGATCTCGGCGTCCGAGAGCTGCGCGGGCATGTAGGCGGTCAGGACGGTCAGCTCGGCGGCTTCCTTGTCGACGAGATCGGTGCGGCCCGCGGCCTCGAACTGGCTGATCGAGTCCTTGCGCTGCTTGATCATCTTGTCGATGACGGCCGTGATGCCGGCGTCGTCGAGCGTCACGCGTTCGTCGACTTCACGTTGCTTGATAGCGGCGAGCAGCAGACGAATCGTGGCGAGGCGTTCGCTTTCGCGCGCGCGCATCGCGGTTTTCATGTCGTCGTTGATCTGGTCTTTGAGACTCATCACTCACCTGAATTACGTTGGGGTTGCTGGAATGCAAAAACCCGCCTGGAAACGCTTCCAGGCGGGTTGGCGCAAATTCGACATGGTTGCGACCACACCAGAGGACAGCGGCGGCCGCGTTGCGCGATGTAACCAGAGGCCGCGGACCGGCTGTCCACGTCGCCGCGAGATTTACGCGAGGCCCACGCTGGAACTGCGCGGCCACGCGCCACGGCGACGCCGGAATCAGTACAGCTTCTTCGGCAACATCTGGCTGCGCAGACGCTTGAAGTGGCGCTTCACCGCCGCCGCCTTCTTGCGCTTGCGCTCAGCCGTGGGCTTCTCGTAGAACTCGCGCGCGCGAAGTTCGGTCAACAGACCGTTCTTCTCGATCGTGCGCTTGAAGCGGCGCATGGCGACTTCAAAGGGTTCGTTTTCTTTTACGCGGATGGTCGTCATTTTCCAATAACGGATCGGGGGTAAAGAGGCCTGAGTATAGCAGTTCCGGGTTTGGGCATTGCGTGCCGGTTCGGGGGGAAACCCCAATTCCGGCAACCGGACCGACCGCCCTCAGAGCCTTCCCCGGCGGGGCTGCGCAGCATCACGCAGCGCCCGGCCCGACCAGCAGCAACGGCACATGCGTGATCTCGATGGCGCGCTGGGCGACGCTGCCGAGCAGCCAGCGCGCGACGCCCCGCCGGCCCTGTGTCCCAAGCGCGACGAGATCGGCCTGCCAATCCTGCGCGTCGCGCAAAACGGTGTGGGCGATGTCGTCGCGCATGCGCCCGGTGGCCACGAGGGCCGTTTCATAGGCACGGCCTGACGCGTCGAGTTGCGCGTGCGCGCCAGCGAGCGCCTTGCGCCCAAGGTCGGCGAGCGCATCTTCCAGCACCGAGCCCGGCACCGGGTCGCCGGCCACACTGCTGCGGTCCACGACATAAACCGCACGCAACGTGGTTTGCGGTTCGGCCAGCCGCAGCGCCGCGTCGATCGCCTGCGCCGAGGCCGGACTGCCGTCCGTCGCCAGCAGGATGCGGGCGAGCGGCGCCTGACCGTTCGCGTCTTCGTACTCCACCGGCACGACCAGCAGCGGACAGGGCGCGCAAACCGCGAGCGCGCCCGAAACCGAACCGTCGACCCAGCGCTTCATGCGCCCCTGGTGGCGCGCGCCGACGATCAGCACGTCGGCCTGCCAGTCACGCGCCGCGTCGGCTAGCGCAGGCACGACGGCGCCGGCCTCGGCGGAGAGACCGACCACCTGCCCTTCGACCAGGGCGGCTTGTCCGTTGAACGCCGACATCGCGTGCTCGAGCGTGCGCTCGGCGGCGTGGAGATATTCGTCGCGCGCCGCGCTGAGCGCGTCCGACATCCACGCATCGCCTGCGGTGTAAGCGCCGCCGGCATTCCACGCGCCTGGTGGTTCGGCCGCGCACACGATACGCACCTGGGCGTCGCGCGGCACCACACGCGACGCAAAACGCAGTGCCTGCGTCGATGCCTTCGAATCGTCCACGGCAATCATGATTCGCCGCAGTGGCCCGCGCATTTGCACGCTGTGCTGCTGTTCCTCTCGATTCACGTTTCGTACCTTTTCCTCGTGGTCAGGCATTCAAGCGTGAACCTCGGAGGCCGAGCCAACAATGACAGGGGTCAACCGCGAGAGAGTCGGCAGGGCGTGTCGGTCAGAAACTCAGCCTGCGCTCAGCGAATATTGGGCGGCCGCCTCCCCGGCCGCAACGCCCGAGGCCCACGCCCACTGGAAGTTATAGCCGCCAAGCCAGCCCGTCACGTCCACGGCTTCGCCCACGAAATAGAGGCCCGGCACGCGCTGGCTCATCATCGTCGCCGAGGAGAGTTCGCGTGTGTCCACGCCGCCGCGCGTGACCTCGGCCTTCTTGTAGCCTTCGGTGCCCGTGGGGGTGAGCGTCCACTGGGAGAGCCCTTCACCGATCTTGCGAAGCGTTTTATCCGGCAGATCGGCGATACGCGCGTCGGCCTTCACCTGATGCGCCTCCAGCCACACATGCGCGAGGCGCGCCGGCACCCATTCGGCGAGCAGGTTGCCGATCTGACGTTTCGTCGCGCCCTTGGCTTCGATCATCGCCGCCGCCGGATCGTGCTCGGGCAGCAGGTTCACGCGGATCGGCTGGCCGGGCTGCCAGAAGCTCGAAATCTGCAGGACGCCGGGACCGGACAGGCCGCGATGCGTGAAGAGCAGGTCTTCGTCGAAGGCGCCGCCGGTCTTGCGCTCGCCCGTCGTCACGTGAACTTCGAGCGAAACGCCCGCGAGCGGCACATAGGGCGCCCACTCGTCCTGCGCGAACGTGAGCGGCACGAGCGCGGGGCGCATGTCGATGAGCTTGTGGCCGAACTGCTTCGCGATGCGATAGGCGAAGTCGGTCGCGCCGATCTTCGGGATCGACAGGCCGCCGGTCGCGATCACGAGCGCTTTCGCGCGTATCTCGCCCTGCGGCGTGCCGAGCGTGAAGCCCGCGCCGTCGGCATGACTCACCGCTTCCACTGGCAGCGGCCGACGCCACGCCACGTGGCCCGCGTCGCACTCGGCGCGCAGAACGTCGATGATCGCGTCGCTCGACTGGTCGCAGAAAAGCTGGCCCTTGTGCTTTTCGTGCCAGGTCACGCGATGCTGGCGCAGCAGCGCGAGGAAGTCGCGCGGCGTGTAGCGCGCCAGCGCCGAGCGGCAGAAGTGCGGGTTGCCCGAGAGATAGTTGGCGGGGCTCGCGTGCAGGTTCGTGAAGTTGCAGCGCCCGCCGCCCGAAATGCGGATTTTTTCCGCGAGGCGCGGCGCGTGGTCGATCAGCGCCACGCGGCGGCCCTGCTGGCCCGCCACCGCCGCGCACATCATGCCGGCCGCCCCTGCGCCGATCACGGCGATGTCGAAAGATTCCATGGCGCGCATTCTACCTGCGCCGCGGCGAGGCCTGTCCGCGGGGGGCTCCGCTTGCCGCCCTCAACCGGCTTCGACGCGCGCTGCTATACTTTTATGTTCCGTTAATTCTTGATTTAGCGACGGTTTTTGGCTGCTCGCGCCGCGCGATACCGTTGCCCTGCCCCACATCATGCTCGTTCTCGGCATCGAAAGCTCCTGCGACGAAACCGGCCTCGCGCTCTACGACAGCGAGCGCGGCCTGCTCGCGCACGCGCTGCACTCGCAGATCGCCATGCACCGCGAGTACGGCGGCGTCGTGCCGGAGCTTGCCTCGCGCGACCATATCCGCCGCGCGCTGCCGCTGCTCGAAGAAGTGCTCGCGAAGAGCGGCGCGGCGAAAAGCGACATCGACGCCATCGCCTTCACGCAAGGCCCCGGCCTCGCGGGCGCGCTGCTCGTGGGCGCGAGCATCGCCAATGCGCTCGCCATGGCATGGAATCGGCCGACCGTGGGGATTCACCACCTCGAAGGGCACCTGCTTTCGCCGCTATTGGTCGATGCGCCGCCGCCGTTTCCGTTCGTCGCGCTGCTCGTGTCGGGCGGCCATACGCAACTGATGCGCGTGACCGACGTGGGCGTCTACGAAACCCTCGGCGAAACGCTCGACGACGCCGCCGGCGAAGCCTTCGACAAAACGGCCAAGCTGCTCGGCCTCGGCTATCCGGGCGGCCCGGAAGTCTCGCGCCTCGCGGAGTTCGGCACGCCAGGCGCGGTCGAACTGCCGCGTCCGATGCTGCATTCGGGCGATCTCGACTTCAGCTTCAGCGGCCTCAAAACGGCTGTGCTCACGCAAGTGAAAAAGCTCGGCACGAATATCTGCGAGCAGGGCAAGGCCGACATCGCGCGAGGTTTCGTCGATGCAGCCGTCGAAGTGCTGGCCGCGAAATCGCTAGCCGCGCTCAAGCGCACGCAGATGAAGCGCCTCGTGGTGGCGGGCGGCGTGGGCGCGAACAAGCAGTTGCGCGAGACGCTTTCGGCGGCGGCGCAAAAGCGCGGCTTCGAGGTGCATTACCCGGACCTGTCGCTGTGCACCGACAACGGCGCGATGATTGCGCTCGCGGGTGCGCTGCGCCTCGCGCGCTGGCCCGAGCAGGCCACGCGCGATTACGCGTTCACGGTGAAGCCGCGCTGGGATCTGACGTCGCTCGCGCAGCAGTAATCCGTTTGCCGCCGCAGACGTAAAAAAGCCGCCCTGGGGCGTAATGCCGTTCAGTTAAGGTCCCGTTTCAGGTACCGAACGGTGTAGCGGAAAGGTCTGGACTTGACGGCCCGTGCGCAAGAGCGCCCGGGCCGTTTTTCGTTGGCAAGCTGCTTGAGCCGCTCGCGCAGGCGCACGAGCAGCGCAGGAAGTTTGCCGTACGAGCGGGTCACGGCTGCCCATGACATCTCATACTGAATCGTGTGAAACGCGCGGATGAAGCTCAGGTCCTCGGGGGCGCGTCCGGCCTCAAGCGCGGCCTTCGCCACCTCCAGCCGGATCAGGTTGTAGGCAATCA